>NZ_CP060084.1:3815000-4175833 GCF_014211975.1 Teredinibacter haidensis | reverse complement strand
TGTAACCGGGAATAATCCCCAGCTGGCAGAGCGCCTGGAAAGCGGGCTGAGAAAAGCCAAGTCCGATGGCAGCTATGAATCGCTCTTTCAGCTGCACTTTTCCCATATCCTGGAGCAGATTAATCAGCCGGGCTTGCAACTTATCACATTGGAAAATACCAAAGTCTCTGCGGAAGGCTCCAGTAAAACGCCCAAGCTGATAAAACCCTCCCTCCGACCTGATAGCGAATAAGGCCCGATTAATCATGAGCAATGGCGCCGTTCACCTTCAGCGGGATGGAGTAGATACCGCGATCAGCGGCAATAAACAGGGTATTATTCTCCGATCCATAAAAAGCTATATGGTAGGGTCTGGCTGGAATATCGATCATGCCCAGAAAATCCCCCGCAGAATTAAAAACCTCGACAGCACGCCGGGTTGCGACGTATAGGTTTCCCGCGCTGTCCGTGCGCATACCATCGGGCTGCACACTCGAGCGATCTAAGCCGGAAAACTCGGCAAAGCGACGAAACTCACCTAGCTTTCCCGGCGCCAACACAGCGTATTGTCTAAGTTCGTCACTCCCCATATCCCCCACGTAAAGCGTTTTACCCTCCGGTGAAAGAGCAATACCATTTGGCTTGTCCATATCGTGAATAAGCAAGCTTGTTTGGCCAGCCCCATTGATGTAGTAAACCCCTTTAGCACGCTGTGCGCGCACATCAACTGCACTCCAGGAGGGGTCGGTAAAATATATGCCTCCATGCTGGTCTGCGACCATATCATTGGGCTGATTAAATCGCTGCGATAGAAAACCCGTGCTGACCTCGCCCACACTTTTACCCAACTGATCTATCCGCACAATCTGCCCCACTTTTGAATTACAGGCCAAGATATCTTCTCCCCGCATCAAAAGGCCCCTTAATCCGCTTCCACCACCATCCATTCGCTCGACAAGATTTTCCCGAATACGGTATTGATACAAAGATGCATCTGAACCCGCACGAAAATAAACACTGTTATCGTTATTCCAAACCGGTCCATCCGCTTCAAATATCTCACCGGTATCCAAGCGAGTAAGTTTTGAACCGGGCTCCAGCCATTCATTTTTAAGACTGTGAAATTCACAAAATGCAACACGATAGCAAAATGAACGCATCGACGCCCACAACAGTAATCCGCCAAACACAAACAAAAGCATCAAAGCAACATGCATACTTTTGTATTTATATTTATTTAAAAAATATTGTAATGGTTTCATATAGATCTATGTTATTCAGATTACTGGAAACTATTTGATTAAACACACGCCAGCACCAACGCATTGGGTAATACTGCTTGTATAACGCATTTATTCATAATCGGCGCGAAACTATGGAGAAACAAAAAAATAATCAGATGGGTGTTCAAACAATATCCTTCGATACCCTCACGCTCCCACACCAAAAATATTCTATATTTAACGTAGGGAAGCATCTCTAGGAAGGAATTGCTGATCGTGAAAACGCTAAGAGAAACACTGTCCGCCGAAACTTCAAACCAATGGCATACCACTTTGGCTCAGGCCCGGTATGACTTTTCCTTACACCATCTGATTGAACGCCAAGCCGCGCGGGCGCCAAACGCCACTGCCGTTATTCACAACAATGCAACATTAACCTATGGTGAACTAAACACCAAAGCTAATAAATTAGCACACGAACTCATACAACTCGGTGTAACAAAAAACTCACTGGTCGGTATTTGTATCGATCGATCGATCGAAATGGTGGTTGGTTTACTCGGAATTTTAAAATCTGGCGGGGCCTACGTTCCCTTCGATCCAGACTACCCAATTAGCCGCCTAGTCTTTATGGCAACCGATTCTTGCATTTCAATCATGGTTACCGAAAGCAAGTACGAGAGCTTAATTCCAGATTTAACAATTCATGCCCTCCTTTTGGGTAACTCAACTGAAACATTCTCACGACAACCAGGCACAAATCCAACAATAAACAGCCGGCCCACCGATCTCGCCTATATGATTTACACCTCCGGTTCCACCGGAAAACCCAAAGGGGCCATGATTTCTCATCGCGCAATTATTAATCGTTTGATATGGATGCAGGTTGAATACAATATTTCCGAAAG
Source organism: Teredinibacter haidensis (assembly GCF_014211975.1). Classification (NCBI taxonomy): domain Bacteria; kingdom Pseudomonadati; phylum Pseudomonadota; class Gammaproteobacteria; order Cellvibrionales; family Cellvibrionaceae; genus Teredinibacter; species Teredinibacter haidensis. Next base: position 4,173,723 of record NZ_CP060084.1, on the reverse strand, counting down.
CGACAGGATCCTGCAAAAAACACCCATGAGTTTTGATGTTTCTGTCTGGGAGTTTTTTTGGCCGCTTATCGTCGGTGCCAAATTGGTAATGGCCAATGCTGGCGGGCATAAAGACCCGCAGTACCTTATCGATATTATTGAAAAACAAAATATTACTGTCCTGCATTTCGTACCCTCAATGCTGAGCCTATTTCTCAGTACGCCAGGACTCAATCGTATAACTTCATTGAAAGAAGTCTTCTGCAGTGGCGAAGCGCTTCCGCACGAATTAACAAAGCGTTTTTTTAACGCCATGCATGCACGCTTACATAACTTATATGGACCTACCGAAGCGGCTGTAGATGTAACCTACTGGGAGTGTAAGCCGGGCGATATTTCGACACTTGTGCCAATTGGTAAGCCTATCAGCAATATTCAAATGTACTGCTTGGATGAAAACCTCAACCCCGTTGCCGGAGGAGAGGAAGGAGAGCTACACATTGGCGGTATTGGTTTATCCGATGGTTATTGGAAACGACCAACACTCACGGAAGAAAAATTTATCGACAACCCATTTTCAACCGAAGCAAACGCCAAGCTTTACAAAACTGGTGATCTCGGCCGCTTTTTGCCGGATGGCAATATAGAGTACCTGGGTCGAATCGATTTCCAGGTTAAAATTCGCGGCCTACGCATTGAGCTGGGTGAGATTGAAGCAGAACTGTTAAAGCATGAGGCCATACGAACCGCGACCGTCATTCCCAGTAATGACTCCTTGGGTGAAAAACGCCTTCTTTCCTATCTCGTAGTCGACAAACAAAAAAAGTTTTCTATCCCCGAACTGAGACAATTTTTGGCCTCTAGATTACCGGACTATATGATACCCGCGGCCTTCATCTTGATCGAGAACATGCCGCTAATGCCGAATGGAAAAACCGACCGAAAGGCTCTGCCACAGGGAACCATTTCCCGCCCCGATCTCAACCAGCCGTACATAGCGCCGGGCACCAAACTTGAGAAAATATTGTGTTCCATATGGAAAAACCTGCTGAATATGGACAAAGTAGGCGTCGACGATAATTTTTTTGATATCGGCGGAAACTCTCTGCTTTCTATGATGGTGGTGACCGAGTTAAACGATCAGGAAAATATCACGCTCCCCTTAGTAAAACTTTTTCAACATCCAACGGTTCGGTCATTAGCATTGCGCCTTGAAGGCAGCGCAGATAACAATATTGAAATCGATAAAATTTTCGAACGATCGGCTAGCCTGAAGCAGACTCTTTCTGCCAAAAAAAGAGGCGAGAACGAGATAGCCATTATCGGTATGAGCGGGCGCTTTCCCGGCGCTTACAATACCGATGAGCTCTGGGAAAACCTTTGCGCAGGAAAAGAGACCGTCACTTTTTTCACAAAAGAGCAACTTGGTCCAGGACTCGATCCCAGCCTAACTGACGACAAAAACTACGTTTTTGCTCGCGGTATTATTCCCGATGGGGACAAATTCGACGCCGCTTTCTTCGGTATTAATCCCACCGAAGCAAAAACCATTGACCCGCAACAAAGAGTGTTTCTCGAACTCGCGTGGGCCGCTCTGGAAAACAGCGGTTATACCTCCGAAAAATTCGACGGACTTATTGGCGTCTACGCCGGTATTGGCAACAACCACTACTACCCTCTCAACGTTATGCAGCATACCGATATTGTGAAAATGGTCGGCCCGTTTTCGGTAATGGTGGGCAACGAAAAAGACCATATCGCCACACGCGTGGCCAACAAACTTAATTTAACTGGCCCGGCAGTCAGCGTGCACACCGCTTGCTCCACAGCCATGACAGCAATAGACAACGCCTGTTTCAGCCTCACAACAGGCCAGACTGATATGGCTCTCGCTGGCGGAATTTCACTGCAAACACCCCAATACAGCGGGCAGCTCTTTGAAGAAGGTGGTGTATTCTCACCCGATGGCCACTGCCGCCCCTTTGATGCCGAGGCGGCCGGAACCCTGTTTAGCGATAGCGCTGGAATTGTGGTGTTAAAACGTCTAAACGATGCCTTACGTGATGGAGATACCATTTACGCGAGCATTAAAAGCACTGCGTTAAATAATGATGGCGCCAATAAAATCAGCTACCTTGCACCGAGTATCGAAGGCCAAAAAAAAGTTATCGCCATGGCCCTCGCCCGCGCGGGCGTGTCGCCATCCGAAATATCCTATATCGAGACTCACGGCACCGGAACCCCAATTGGCGATCCCATTGAAGTAGAAGCTCTAACGCAAATTTATAGGCGAGACACTGAAGCAAAACAATTTTGCGGTCTGGGCTCGATTAAAAGCAATCTCGGACACCCCACTATTGCTGCAGGAGCAGCCGCAGTTATAAAAGTAGCGCTATCTTTAAAGCACGAAAAGATTCCTGCAACACTTCACTACACCAAAGCCAACCCAAAAATAGATTTCAAAAACAGTCCATTTTACGTCGTCGACAAATTACTAGAGTGGCCAAGAGCCAAGTACAAACGGCTTGCGGCGGCCAGCTCATTTGGTTTCGGTGGAACCAATGGTCACGCCATACTTGAAGAAGCCCCCAACACACAGGACTCTGGCCCATCCAGGCCAGAACAACTACTGATGCTCTCGGCAAAGACTGAAGAAGCACTAAACCAGAGTTGCGTCAATCTGGCCACTTTTTTAGAAAAGCACCCGGAAACAAAAATAGCCGATATAGCCTTTACCTTACATAACGGTCGAGCAGATTTTAATCACCGTCAATTCTTGGTCGGACCAACAAATGAAGCGCTGATATCCCGGCTTAAACAACCCGGAAAAATTAACCGACATTTACTACAGGCGAAGGCACCGGAATTAGTTTTTGTCTTTCCTGGACAGGGATCACACTATGTCAATATGGGCTTGAACTTTTATCAAGAAGAGTCCGTGTTTAGAGAAACAGTAAACCACTGTGCAGAAATTTTGACGCCTCACCTTCACTGTGATTTGCGCACCGTACTCTATCCTGAAGACCGCGATACCGCTAAAGCGCGAACGAAATTGACCGATACTCGTTACCAGCAACCAGCACTGTTTACCATTGAATATGCCTTGGCAAAACTGTGGAACTCCTGGGGTGTATACCCCGATATGATGGTAGGCCATAGCATTGGCGAGTATGTTTGTGCGGTTCTCTCCGGAGTGTTCACTCTAGAAGATGGACTGCATATTGTCTCTGAGCGTGCTCGTTTAATGAGTGAACAGCAGGAAGGGGGAATGCTCTCCGTCAGGTTGCCAGCAGCAGAGCTGGAACAACACCTGTTTCCCGGCATTTGTCTTGCGGCATCAAACGGCCCTGCGCTTTCCGTTGCCTCCGGGCCCCATGAGCTTATTGACAAACTGAAAAAAACACTACAAGAAAACAACATAGATAGTACCGCATTACATGTCTCCAGAGCGTTCCATTCGACAATGATGGAACCCGCATCCCAACCGCTTTGCGAGCTAATTTCTTCGGCTCAACGCAACCCCCCTAAAATTCCCTTTGTATCAACAGCGACGGGGAACTGGATCACTAAGGACGAAATTACCGACCCTCTGTACTGGGGTCGACAGCTTTGCTCTCCTGTACGGTTCTGCGAAGCTATCGGAAAAATTTGGGAACAACCAAAGCGCCTGCTTCTGGAAGTCGGTCCGCGCTCCGTTGCCACAACCATGGCGAAGCAACAAATAACAATCCCCGGTGAAAAAACAGCAATTCCATCACTTGCCGATACAGAAAAAGACAATCGTGAGTGGCAAGCGATACTACAGGCAATGGGTCAGCTCTGGTTAAAAGGCATATCCATTGATCGACCTGCCTTTTGGGGTTCGCAGCAACGTAAAAGAATCCCGCTACCTACTTACCCTTTTGCAAGAAAGCGCTATTGGTTAGAGCCGTTATACAATATTTATACGCGTGCTAATGAAGAAGTATCGAACCAAAAACCTATCACCGCTCACGCAAACATAGAGAGTACGGACAGCCCATCTATCACAATACCCCTAAGTGTTGATAAAAAACTGATCCATATTCTTGAGGAAATTTCCGGCGTCGAATTTGGCGATGATATGGACCAATCTCTTAGCTTTTCCGAGCTGGGACTCGACTCATTATTCCTTACTCAAATCGCATTCAAATTGAAAAGTGATTTCAACGTAGGTCTCAGTTTTAAACAGCTTGCCAGTGAATACTCTAGTATTGAAAAACTGTGTGAGCGCATTGAAAGAAACCAGTCCGAATCCGTTGAAGAAAATAAATCATTAACGGACCCAACCAACGCCAACCCTAAGCCGACTAATATCGAAGGAATTCCAACTTCCAGCTTCCAGAGGGAAATCTTCGAACTCATCGGCCGTTACGGGTACAGCGCTTCCTGTTCTTTCAACGAATCCATTACTATCAACCTAAAAGGCGAGACCTTTTCGATCGACAACATGGAATACGCTTTAAATCAGTTGGTATTAAGGCACGATGCCCTGCGCATGAGCTATACCGAATTCGGCGATCGTCTACGCACCACAACACCCATGCCGCAACCCCTAGCACAACATGACTTATCGCGCTTGCCCGACGGCGACAAAGCCGAACGCCTTCGTCAGGTACAGAAAACCGAATTTAGTCAGGAATTTAATCTTCATCGAGCCCCGTTATTACGCGCCACCGCTATCAAGTTATCAGAAGGGGATTACAAACTAATTATGACGACGCATCTCGCCATCTGTGACGGTTGGTCGTTAGATGTATTGGTGAAAGATTTGGGAGCACTTTATAGCGCCGAAGTTACGGGCGAACGCCCCCAGCTCGCAGAGTCTAAGTCTTTTCAAAAATATCTGGAAGAACAGACATCATCAGCCAGTGCCTCTTCGCGAAGCTACTGGAAAGAGAGGTTTCGAGAATCAATTGAGGCCATTGTTTACCCACAGAGGACCAATACGATACAACACAGAACGTTTAACGGTACCCGAAAAGATCTATGCCTTAATAAAGAGATAGCCGAATCACTTAACAAAAAGGCGGCTCAGCTTAATTGCAGCTACTACACCCTATTGCTCGCAGGACTAAAACTATTGGTATATGGTCTTACCGGCCAAAGGAAGCTCGTTATTGGAATGCCTACAGCAGGCCAGGCAATCACTCACCAGCGTGACCTAGTTGGAAATTGCTTACACTATATGCCCATACTCAGCCAACTTGACCCCGGCTTAGCTTTAAACGACTTTTCAAATTCACTTAAGAATGCCATTACTGAAGCCGTTGATAACTTTGACCTTCCATTTCAACACCTTACAAGTGAAAAACTGGAAACTACCGAGCCCTTTATTCAAATTTGCATGAATTACAGCCCAAAAATGGACGTCGAACAATTCCCCTTTCATAACATCGAGGCGAGTTACGATATTAGTCCGCGACATTTTGAAAGCTTCGATATTTTTATTAACGCGGTCGTTAGTAGAAACAACGACACAGTACTGGAGTTTCAGCACAACTCAGACATTTTTTCGTTGGAAGAAATATCTCAATGGCAATTTTTGCTCCGAGGTATTTACGAAAAAATCGCAAACGAAGAAAACACCGTAACACTGGGAGAGATATTGCGGAAACAGGGTATAGTGCTACCAGATATTCAACCCAATCCAAAATCCGGTGGATATCAAGAGAAAAAACAAAAGCCGGGAACTTCACCTATATACTTCGGAAACAATAATGAACTTTATGGTATTTGTCATACACCAAAAGAAATAATTTCCGACACGGGCGTTCTGTTTTGTTACCCCATTGGGCAGGAATATATGAAATCCCATTGGGCGTTCCGGCTACTTGCTAACCAACTTATCGCTAAAGGTATTCCCGTCTTTAAGTTCGACTACTATGGTACAGGTGATTCCTTGGGAGGCCAAGAGGATTGGAATGTCGATAGGTGGGCAAAAGATATTTCACGCGCAGCAGAGCAGCTCAGAATTATGAGCGGCCTATCAAAAATCTCTATTGTCTCTCTACGCTTTGGTTCCGTACTTGCAGCCAAGGCGATAGACAATGGTTTAGCTGTTGAGACTCTAGTTCTGTGGAACCCCGTAATTTGCGGTTCAAAATATCTCACATCCCTTAAAAAAATGAACCAAAAAGCACTTATCGAAGAAAAAAGAACCTACCCCTACCCCTCCGATGAGCAGCTCGGCGCCGATAATAACGAGATTTTGGGATTTTACTATACCGAAGAAATACAAAAAGAAATTGAAAGCAGCCAGTTAATGAATGCGATATTTCAGTACTGCCGAAATATCGCCATTACCTCTTCCCACGACGATGACGAATTTTTATTTTTTCTGTCCAGCCTAAAATCCCGATTCCCAACAGCAGAATATCATTTGCTGAAGGAAAATGTAGACTGGTATGATTTCCAACAATTTCAAAATGCGATTCTACCCAGCGAGATGATCCTAAAGATATCCTCCCTTATTGAAGGGGTAACAACATGAGAGAAAAAGCTATTTTCTTTGGCAAAAAATCAGCGCTGACGGGTGTTATTTCTGAGCCTCAAGCCCTCAGCGCACCGACGCTACCTATTGTTATTATTCTCAACTCTGGCCTGCTCCACAAGGTAGGCCCATTTCGGTTGAGTGTAGATTTGGCGCGCAAGCTTCAGTCGTTAGACTATATCGTTCTACGCATGGATATTTCCGGCATAGGCGACAGTAAAATGCGCCTACTACCGGACTCCTCACCAGCATCTATAGCAGATCTTAGTGAAACCATGGATTACTTGTCTGGCGCTTATCATCAGAATAAATTCGTATTAATGGGGCTATGTTCCGGTGCCGACAATTCCCACAGAGTAGCCACTCTGGATTCTCGAGTAATCGGAACCGTTAATCTTGATGGCTATTGCCCTAAAAATTACAAGTATTCAATAAAGTATTACAGTAACAGATTTTCCTCCCCCCGTTTTATAAAGGAAAAAATATTGAAATTGTTTAAAAAACGTTGTTGCACCGAGCACAAAGGCGTATTTGATCAAAAATCTGAAGCTTTAGCTCGCGCATTTCCCTCTAAAGAAAAACTTTGCCTCGATTTCTCATCGCTTCTGGAAAGAAGCGTTCGAATGCTATACGTCTTTACCCGGGGAGTTGAATATTATTGCAACTATCAAAATCAACTAAAAGACGTTTTAGCCCCTTTAGACACCAAAGACTTACTTCAAGTACAAATGTACCCTTACTTTGATCACACATTTTCCAGAGGAAAGGCACGCAAACAGGTAATTGACAGAATTACAGCTTGGCTTCAAGAAAGTTTCTGTTAAAAACATAGCATGAAAAACAAACTCTATGCATCTCTTTTTCTCCTAATCATTTTTTTAGCTCTCTCCGTAAGCGGGGTAATTTTATATTTCATACCTTACAACTCATTTTTTTATGGCATTCATATTTGCTTTGGATTTCTATTAGTAATCACCGCGATCTTTCACCTCCGTAATAATTTTACAATACTCGCAAGCTACTTTACCCGCCGGTTATCGCTAACCATTGTTGCAATGGCCTTAGGAACAATTCTCCTGGCCACAACCGCAACCTACCTTAGGCTAATTCCTGTATCTTCTTTTCTCGATTTCAGTCATAAAATTAAGCAAACGGCTGTTGTGGTAGACGAACAAAATCAAACGCTCCGTCTAAACGTCGATAGTGCATTAAACGTTCTTAGTATCGAAGTTAAGGCTGGCGAGAATTACCGCGACAGAGCTTCCCCCTTCATATGGGGAAAAATAATTACCAGCCCGCCGCAGATGGTCTTTTGGTTAGAAAATATGGAAAACAACCATATTCGCACGTTATTTATTACCGCTAAAACCGGCTACTCATTTCTATTTCCTCACGACCCACTGCGAACAGATATTGTTGAAAGAAAAGAATCGTTTCCCTACTGGTTACACAAATGGCAGCAGGGCAACCAGGCCACTAAACTTGACGCGCTCACAGGCGCCACACCAAAAGGACACTTCACACTTAAAGCTCGCCTGCCCCAGTCCTTACGTCGATTCCAGGTTCTGGCCGAGATAAACCGTTCGTTCGACTACAACCGATACTATACAAAAGACCGTTATCCGGAAGACCCCATCTATAGCGGTAGCGGAAACCCAGCGCAGCCGTCCATTATTTATCAAACAACAATTGATTTGGATTCCGAGCATCTCGTTTTTGTAATGAAACCTATTGGGCACGGCCATCACTCAGGGAATGATGGGAATTTGTATACGGATATGCAGGGTATTGATTCCGCTTTGCATATTATTCGACGGATCATTGTTGAAATTGACAACCTCAACTAATAGCTCCAAATAAAATTTACCAGCACTATGGGAGTATCTGAAAGCTTTGCGGCCCCCACTTATTTCTAGGGAAACGCTGATCACCGCCCAAATACAGTCCCAATGCTAGTAGGTACGTTCAAACATTTACCTCTAACGCCCCTCTTTCTGTCGGTTATGCGCTGTTTCATCTCGCTGTAACACTGTCGACAGCCTGTAACCTAACGCCACAAACGATGACTAACAGATTATTAACAGACCAGAATCTGTTAAAATCGCTCGCCCTTTATCCCAGGATCGCAGCGTGGCGCAGCTAAACCCCCGTCAGAAAGAAGCCGTACTCTACATTGATGGTCCATGCCTCGTGCTGGCCGGAGCCGGGAGTGGTAAAACCAGCGTTATCACGCGTAAAATCGCCTACTTGATAGAGCAGTGCGGTATGCCTGCGCGCCATATCGCGGCGGTTACCTTCACCAATAAGGCCGCTCGTGAGATGAAGGAGCGCGTCGGAAAACTGGTGAATGGCCGAGCCTCGCGAGGCCTTACCGTGTCGACCTTCCACAATCTCGGCTTGAATATCATCCGCCGCGAACTCAAGCATTTGGGCTACAAATCCGGCTTTACCATTTTCGATGCCGAGGACGCTGGCGCGCTTATAAAAGAAATCATGTTGAAGGACGGTGATCTGGATACGGATTTAATCCAAAACGTCCAACATCAGATTTCCAACTGGAAAAGTGGCCTTGTAGAGCCACAGCAAGCCCTGGAAATGGCTGAAAGTGCAGGGGAACAAACCTGGGCCCTGATATATGAACGCTACAACAAGGCCTTAAGAGCCTACAATGCAGTCGATTTCGACGACTTAATTCGCCTCCCCTCCCAGCTCTTTGCCTCCAATGAAGAAGTTCTCGGGCGTTGGCGGCAGCGCATCCGCTACTTGTTGGTAGACGAATATCAGGACACAAACTCTAGCCAATACGAACTGGTCAAACACCTTGTTGGTCACCGCGGTGCGCTGACAGTGGTGGGTGATGATGACCAGTCCATTTACGCCTGGCGGGGGGCCCGCCCAGAAAACCTCAGCTTATTAAAGCAGGACTTTCCTAGCCTCCAACTCATCAAGCTGGAACAGAACTACCGCTCAACGGCGCGCATTCTAAAAGTCGCCAATGAACTCATCGCGCACAACCCCCACGAATTCGATAAAACTCTGTGGAGCGAACTAGGACTGGGCGAACCGCTTAGGCTCATTCGCTGCACCACGGAGGATGCGGAAGCAGAACGCGTCGCCACGGAAATCCTTACCCAGCGACTGCGCCGTCAGTGTAAATTTCGTGATTTCGCAGTGCTCTACCGCGGCAACCACCAATCCCGCTTGCTAGAATTAAAGCTCCAACACCACCAAATCCCCTACAACATTAGCGGTGGCACCAGCTTTTTCGCCCGCGCAGAGATCAAAGATGTGATGGGCTATCTCCGCTTGCTGGTCAACCCGAGCGACGACAACGCCTTTCTACGCGTGATTAACACCCCACGGCGACAAATTGGCACCGGCACCCTAGAAGCATTGGGAACCTATTCCACCGAGCGCGAAATCAGCCTGTTAACTGCCTGCGAAGAAGTTGGGCTACAGTCAATCATTCCTAAAAAAGGCCTAGAACGTCTGCAGGGCTTCTGCGCGTGGCTGCATCGTGTGCGCGACAACTGCCACAATAATGACCCTATCGCTGCCATACGGGAAATGATCGAAGACATCGACTACGAAGGCTGGCTCTACCAGAATACCACCACGCCAACCGTCGCCGAAAAGCGCATGGCCAATGTATGGATTCTGGTGGATTCCATTCGATCTTCACTGGAGAAAAACGAAGACGAAACGCTTACCGGTGAAGAACGTATTAATCAAGCAGTGGCCCGCCTTGTTCTGCAGGACTTGCTCGACCGACAGGATGAAGAAGATGTAACCGACCGGGTGCAACTAATGACGCTTCATGCCTCAAAGGGCCTAGAGTTCCCCCATGTCTACCTTGTAGGAATGGAAGAGGAACTGCTGCCTCACCGCAACAGTATTGAAGAAAACAATATCGAGGAAGAACGTCGCCTGACCTACGTGGGTATCACCCGAGCCCAAAAGACACTAACCATGACGCTAACCAAAACCCGCAAACAATTCGGCGAAAAAGTCGAAACGACCTATAGTCGTTTTCTAGATGAATTACCCGAGGAGGACATTGAACGAGAGGGCTTTAGCCCCGTCAGTAAAGAGCAGCTGGAGAAAAAAGGCGCCGAAACCTTTTCATCGATCAAAAGTATGTTTGATTGACGGCTTTTAACCCCAGGAAAACCGTCGATCTTCTGAGCTAACCCGGCAAAACCCTAACACACACAACAACAGAGACACCGGGCATAAAAAACCGCGCCCTCTGGCGCGGCTCTTCCCAATTATATCCTGTGGTCTACTTCGACTTTTCCACCATATGGTCCACAGCCGCTTTTAGCTCATCATCAGAGCAATCAAAGCACAAACCTTTGGCAGGCATACCCTTAAAGCCCTTCATCGCACTGGCATAGAGTATATCCATACCCTTTTCAACGCGAGGCCCCCAGGCTGCCACATCTCCCAACTTTGGAGCGCCAGCAGCCCCAGTAGCATGACATACAGCACATTGTTGATATACCACCTCACCCGGACGACCAGCAGCAGCGTCTGCAACGACAGGTACAGCAGCAGAAGCGCAATCCTCACCGGCCATACAGGTTTCGCCAACTGGCGCTATCCGCGCTGCTATATCGGCATCTGCCGCAAAGGCACTGGCGCCCGCCAGCAACAACCCCATCATTGCCAATTTTATAACTTTCATATAGTCCACCTTGATGATTGCTCTAGAATATCCCATAAAAATTGATGTGGATTATAGCCGCTATATCTTGAAAGAAGCACTATCGAAGCTCTGATCAAGCCCAAATATGTTCTGGCCTCCTAGCTTTTCCACGATTAAAACATCTCTTTACGGGAATACGCCCGCCTTTCAAAAAAAGGCGACGCTAAGGTAGGAGCCCTGAAGAGGGTGGGCAGAACAACGCTGACTTAGTCGGAATTTCTCCAGGAAAATTTCGGCAAAGATAGACGCAATCCCGCCTTAGCGGTATTATGCGCAGCCTGTCCGCACCCGTAGCTCAGCTGGATAGAGTAGGTGGCTTCGAACCACTTGGTCGGGAGTTCGAATCTCTCCGGGTGCGCCATATATGAGAACCTCGTCTTTAGGCGGGGCTTTTTATATGCGTTACGCGGAGAGATTCGAACTCCCTTCGCCACTCCAGTACGTCTTTGCGCTCCATGGCACTATTACTTCCATGCACGTTCTTCAACGCTCAAGGGACACGGGCACCCCATACCCATAGTCATCATAAGGTCATAAAGATTAAACTGGCCTCATTCTATGCAGCTAAGAAATAGCCAACTGCTCGATACCCCCGACAACTAAAAATAAGTGAATAACCACTTGTCTGGCATATACCAAAAAAAACAGTATGCTACGTTAGCTATGCATATTCTGCATAACTGCATTGAATCGGCAACATCCAGCCGATAGACTAGCCTCTCAGAATAACGACCTACACAGTGATAGTGACCATGTCCAATTTACGCATCCTCTCGCCAATATTCTCCTTAGTCATTACCTTACTTTTGCTCACCCTCAGCTCCGGTTGCAGCGAATCAAACAATACAGAGAAAGATACTCGCTCTGCAGATTCTCATTTATTGAATAGCGAAAAATACATTAAACAGGGCCAGTACCGCGCGGCAATGCTCGAAGTTCGCAATGCTATTAAAAAAGCGCCCAACGCGAAAACGATTGGCGCCTTGGCGGAAATATATAACGAGTTGGGACAAAGCCGAGCAGCGCAGTCGTTACTCGAGGACAGCGTAGAGACCCACCCCAAATTAAATCTTCTTCTTGCAGAAACCTATCTTTCGTTAGGTAAATTCTATTCTGCCGAACAGGCTCTGCAAAAAATTACTGCTCCCCACAACAACACGACAAAACTTCAACTGCTCGAAGCAAAAATCCATATCGGCCGTGGGCGTATTACCGAAGGCCTCGTCCAATTGGAGGCAATACAAACACAATACCCTGACGATAGCAGCGTTCAGCTCGCGTACTTTATAGCGATATTTAATTCCGCAACCCCCCAGGAGACCGAGGAAGCCTTGGTCAAACTGACATCCAAATTCCCAGAAGATGCTGACATACTTTATACAGAAGCCAAAATCCGCTTTCTCCAAAATAATTATGCAGCGACGGAAGATAGCTTAATGAAGGCGCTTCATCTTTCCCCGCAAACGGACGTGCTCACGCCCCTGCGCAGTGGCATCTTAAACCTACTATCGAAAACACTCACACAGCAGGGACGCTATGCTGATGCGGTACCCTTTCAAAAACTGTTAAAAGAAGCAAATCCAGATTTAGAAGATGTACAAGCTCGACTGGAAAATGCAATTGCCACTATCCAGAAAGGCGACATTAAAGCTGGCGAAGAACTTCTGGAAAAACTGCACCAGGACTTCCCAAATATAGAAACTACCGAAGCTCTGTTAGGCTTGGTCAATCTTGAGCTCGGTGATGCAAATAAAGCCGCTTCGCTATTTCAGGGCAGCGTCGACCCAGAAACAGCCGCGCCGAGACTAAGTGCTGCGGCAGCCATGGCGGAGCTAAAGCTGGATAGACAGCAGGAAGCTCTTAGCATTCTAGAGCAAGCACTGGCATCCAACCCAAACAGTCTGCAGCTACACTCTCTTTACGGCCTAACCGCGCTAAATCAACCGTCGCTGCAGAGAAAAGCAGCTCAATCACTCGAAAAAGCGATAGCGCTTGGCACTCCAGATTTGAGGATTTATCAATTTCTTGCCAATTACTATTACACAGTAGAGCAAGACAAACAAAAATCGGTCGGCATCCTTAACAAAGCCTCAAAAACGTTTTCAAACTCTGACGAAAAGCTCAAAATATTCGGCAACTATCTTCGATACGGCTTCAACGAGGAAGCAACTCGCTACGCAAACAACCTAAAAGTCTCCGATAAAAATAGCGAAGCTGGCTGGCTGATGACTGCGGCGATGGATATAAAAAATGGCCGGCCCAATCGGGCCTCAGTTCAACTCGAAAAAGCTATCGATATAAACCCCAACAGCGAAAAGACTTGGTTCCTTATTGGCAGCAATGAAATGCAGTTACAAAACTGGAACAAAGCCATACATGCATTTAAACAGGCGATTAACCTGAATATCGATTCCAGCGATTATCTGATAGCCCTATTAAAGGCTGAAATTGGAAACAATAGTAATTGGTCGACAATTACCCGAAGCTTTAGTGCGCTTGCCAAAGATGAAGCGCACCGCGTTAAGCTCGATGGATTCCTCGCCGATTACGCGATCCGCACTGAACAATTTTCCCACGCAGAAAGCTTAATCAACAACATTAAAAATTCCGCTGCAAGCACTACGGAACAAATTACTTTCTTGGAAGTCCATAAAATCACTACAGAATCAAATTATCATTTAAAAAGCCAGAATCAAAACGCCGCGATACAACTACTGGAAAGTGGCCGGATACAACACCCAGAATCCATACCCATCGCCATTAACTTGGGGAATCTGTATTTGCAGCAAGGCTCCATTAGCAAGGCTGAAAAAATTCAGGATGAAATTGGCCGGATGAATGACCCTACAATTTTTCTCTTGTTTACAGCCGATATTCTTATCAAAAAGAGCTTACCCGAAGAGGCTTACTCCGAACTAGAAAGTGGTTGGCAAGCAAACAAAGACCCGCGTCTGGCCAATGCGGTTTTTCAACTAAGCACAAAGCTAAAAACCAAACTATCGGATGTGTTTTTTAAAGAATGGGCAAGTGTAGACACCAAAAATTTCCGCCCGGTACTTATACAGGCTATGAATGCACAAACGAACAACAGCGACGATGCCATAGCTCTATACGAAAAGACACTTCAACTAAATGATCGCAGTATTCCTGCACTCAACAACTTGGCTTGGCTATATCAAGAAAAAAACAAACTGGAACGGGCTGATACACTTGCTACACGCGCTGTTGAGCTAGCTCCAGAGAGCGCTGCAATACTGGATACAGCCGGATATATCAAGTATCGATTGGGTGACAAAGGTTCAATTACGCTTCTGGAGAAAGCCTTTGCTCTTGCACCCGGCGAAAAGGAAATAGAAGAACACTTAAATAAAGCAAAGGCGTCCTTCAATTAGCAATACCATTGAAACCAGCCTAAGGGATAAGAGCCTTAAAAGAATGGAAACTCTACACATAGAAGCTGTAAGTGATGCAGCGTTTTCTGAAATGGAAAACGCCTGGCAAAACCTGCTCTATCAATCAAATGTAGACAAGCTCTTTCTCTCATGGCACTGGATGCATAACTGGTGGACGCTGTATCGGAATCCGTCGGATGAGTTACTGGTTCTCACCATCATCAAAAAAGGTGTCTTAATTGGCATTGCTCCACTGTACATCTCTATCGATACTACCGTTAAGTACCTACCCAATATTCGACGTGTTATGTTCCTTGGAACAGCAAAACAAGGTTTCTCCGGCTTTCGAACGGAATATTTAGAGATTATTTCCACTCCACCTAATGGAAACGATGTTTGCAGTGCTGTTTTCGCGTATATCCGAGATCGCTACAGCTTAGATGAATTATTTATGATAGATGTTGTTGTGAACTCCTGCACTTACACCGCATTAGATCAGTTTGTAACTACTACAAATTGCCATAAGAGAATTCAATCGAAAAACGTCTCTTACCTCGTAGATACCCAAGGTAGTTTTGAAGAATACCTAAAAACGTTGGGAAAAAATTCGAGACTACAGATCTACAACAGAAGAAAAAATCTCCAAAAACTTGGAAAAATTGAACTTGTTCAATTAGGTCAGGATGCTTTTGAGGATGTATTTTCTCTTATATCCAATTTCCACAGTAGCCGATGGGATAATCCCATAGTATTTGATACGCATAAATTATTTGTCCGCCAGCTATCGAAAAACGCAATTATTTCCGCTACAGGCTTTATATTGAAGGTGGATGAAAATATTATTGGTGCTTCGTTTGATATCAAGTGTGGCTCAAGTATCTATAATTTCCAGCTTGGATTTCAGGATATGACTGACCAAAAATTGTCAATTGGCCTGATCACGCTTGGCTATGCGCTTGAAAATTGTTTTGCAGCCAGTGATATTACAGCATTCGACTTGCTCGCGGGAAACGGGAAATTAAGCAACTACAAATCCCGCATAGCTTCCGAGGGAATATACATGGAGAGCGCACAATATGTATTTTCAACACTGTATAAATTATTATATACCTTTAGAAACTTGTATATTAAGTTTTTAAGACGATGAACATAAAAACCCTCGCAAGCTTAATATTAAGTTTTTTAGCCGGTTGCGGTGCAAAACCGCCGGTAATATTTGAAGATGCAAACATCTACCAAAGAGCTGTTTATTACAACAAAATCCGGCCCTATGTTGACAGAAAGCGTGACAAAGAACGAAAGCCCGATGAGATTTTGGCTTTTTCAAACATCAAACCGGGTAGTATAGTCGTTGACCTCCTTGGTGGTAGTGGTTGGTACACCGAGATATTAAGTAACGTCGTCGGCCCCAAGGGACACGTGTATATAGTTAACCCCCCTTTATTTGTTAATTTTGCCGGTGACGATCTAACTAAAAGGCTAGAGAAAAATCGCCTTAAAAACGTTACGCGGCTTGATGTGCCTTGGAATGATCTCCAGCTACCGAGGAACGTAGATTTTATTTGGTTAGCCCTCAGCTTTCATGATATCTATGTCCACCGACCCAATAGACCAGAATTCGAAGCTAACAGGGTTCACTTTTTTGAGCAAATGCGTCATACCCTGAAGCCTGGAGGCTTTTTACTCATAACGGATCATGTGTCAAAACCAAGTCAAGATGTAAATACCGCCGTAAAACTGCACCGTATAGATGAGAGCTTTACTAAGAATGAGTTGGCCAGAGAGGGCTTTACCTTTATTAGAGAGAGCGCAGCGTTACGATACCCGCAGGACAATTACACACTCGATATATGGAACAAGGAAGTACGAAGAAAAACAGATAAATTTGTGCATTTGTATCAGCTATCTGATCAGTAGCCTCTATTTTTTAGGTATACACTTTCTATAATACGGTATAGCTCATCCTGCATAAACCGCTTTGAAAGACCGTGATCACCCCCATCGATATGTATAATATTGAGTAAGCCAGAATCCCTCAATTTATTTATTTCTTTCCCGGCACTTACCGCTAGGATCTGATACCCAGGTTCTCCCTCAGAAAGAACCAACATTAACCTACATTTTTTTTCTGCAATTTTGTTTAGTCGCCTAATAACAGGACCTTCATTTCCCTTGACTACTCTTGATATCAGGTTATACGCCCTGAGTTTTGCATACTGCGTAAAAACCCCCAGTACAGAGGCAATATTAGATTTACCAGACAACAACTTTTTCCAGTGATTTAGTTTGAAAAAAGTAGACTTATACCGATACACCTCGGAAATCGAGTGTAAGTATTCCCCACCGTTTTCACCAACAAAGGACCAATCGAAAACCAACGGATTAACCAAAATGGCATCTTCCACAAGGCCTTCACCAAGTTCAGAAACCGCTTTAAAA
This sequence comes from Teredinibacter haidensis, assembly GCF_014211975.1. Classification (NCBI taxonomy): domain Bacteria; kingdom Pseudomonadati; phylum Pseudomonadota; class Gammaproteobacteria; order Cellvibrionales; family Cellvibrionaceae; genus Teredinibacter; species Teredinibacter haidensis. The sequence continues at coordinate 4,156,694 of NZ_CP060084.1, read as the reverse complement.
GAATGATAGGCACCAGCACAAATTCCCGACAAAATAAATCGGCTAAAGCCGTATTCTTTCAATACAATTATCGCCTCACCAATATCCTTCATTGCTACCGGAGAGTACGCCATATTGTCCTGGTTTTTTCCATTTGCAAAACTATCCCCAATTCCTTCAATATCGAATCGAAAACTAACGCCACCCTTTTCCGCCAACTTCCGAGAGAAACGTGTGTACATTCGGTGTGGACCCACATTGTGCTCAGACCCGCAATTTAAAAAAAGAATGACCGGTTGGTTTTTATCGACAGTATCAACCGGCTGAGCAAGAACACCAAAAAGAAGTTTGTTCGCACCGAACAACAATAGCTCTTCCTTAACTGTTGTATCGATAATGTTGTCACGACTCGTTTTATTCATGCACTCGAGCGACACAGTTGCCGTTTCCGGCACGCGCCGGGACACTGTGGCGACGATCCGATTAATAACGTGATATGGCACTAACGTTTCCGTAGGAAAGTCAACGATCCCTTCATAACCCTCGTAAGCCATTTGTATCGCGTTAGTATTACTTGCAGCTAGGGAAGCCAATAGCTTTTGGCTCGGCCCCCTATCATTCCGGTATAGGTATATTGTATTCGCTGCCTTGGTGGGCTCTTCATTTTCCAGGTCTAAAGCTTCCAGTTCGCCTATTAGTTGTCCGGTTAGCGTTAGACCCACCACATCATTGACCTCGCACTCTCTCCCACCCACAACACCGGACAGAAGGCGAAGCTCTCTTAACAAACGCCTGCCTTTGATGCAGGGCTCCCAGAGTACAAGCGTGTGGATATCGCGCTGTTTTGCAGCTTGAAACGCAATGGAAGCGCCCAATCCAAATCCGAGCAATATGATGTTTTCAATTTTTTCGTCCCGCTGTAGTTGCTCACAGAGAGTAACCACACTTTCGATGCAATCCGACATGGAGGGATAAGCTACTCCAGTGTCAGACGAATTACCCGTATTCAGATAATCCATACGTATACTGGCAACATCCACATCGGCAAACGCATCCGCCAAATGTCGCAGGGTGCGATGAGAAGACATATATTCCTGGCCAAGTGGTGGGCAGATAACAGCTAAGGCCTTAGGTACATGGCTTTTCATATGTAACCAACAGAATATCCCACCCGATTTGAGCGAGTAAAACCCCGGTTTGCGAAATATTTTATTCAATCAAGTGTACCCAACTTAGAATCTGAACCCTTTGCATGAGAAAACTATACCACCACAAATGAAATCTGGTAAATTGAACTCTTGTCCATAAACGAAAAATCTACCAATGGAAAAAATTGTTTTTGTCGTAGGCGCTGGCAGAAGCGGCACAACCTGGCTACAGCTGATGCTGGGTAGCCACGCTGCAATCGCTACCGGGCAGGAGAGCCAATTATTTAATAATTATTTTTCACATTTGGTACAGCGCTGGCAAGGAGAGTTGGCTTACCCGCAGACAAGCGATTTACGTTTTCACGGGATTTCTGCCTATATCGATGAAAATTGTTTTTATCGTTTACTGACGCGTTTTGCTGTCGGAGTATTTGACAGCGTTCTATCGGCCAAGCCCGGCGCTACCTATTTTCTAGAGAAGTCACCTAACAACAGCCTCCATATTCCAACTATTTTACGATGCTTTCCTCAGGCTAAAATAATTCACCTACTCCGGGATGGCCGTGATGTCACAACATCTATTTTAGCCGCGAAAAAAAGCTGGGGGCGGAATTGGTCCCATAATACGGTTGAAGACGCAGCACTAGAATGGTCAACTGCTGTCTCAGAATGCGCTAAAGCAAGGCATCTCACCAGTAATTATCTGGAAGTTCGTTACGAGGACCTATTAGCAACAGGCCCGGAAACATTAAAAACCCTATTCCAATTTCTCGACATCCCCATTTCTCTCGCCGAAATACAGGCAATTTACGGTAATCACACCTTTGAAAAACTCAAAGCAAATCAATACGATAAAAGCACATTTATAAATCCGGGGCAAAGCGTAGCCTCCGGTACGACAAATAGGTCTGAGCCAAAAAACTTTTTCCGAAAAGGGAAAGTTGGCGACTGGAAAAACTCCCTTAATCACGCCCAGCAACAGGAATTTTATTGGGTTGCGGGACGAACGATGGCTCAGAAAGGCTATATAAGCGAAGATCTAATTCCTAAAGTATTGCCTCTACGACTAAGAATAAGATATTTATCTAGATTCATACGTAAGGCAGCTAAACGTCTTCTTGGTGCTGCGCTCCAACGGTAAAAAAATACTCTAATCATGCACCATCGAGCGTTTTTTTGTAACTTGAAATTAAGGCGTCCGCGAGCAGAACCTGGCTATCCCATAATAGAAAAGCATGTCCGGTTGCTGGTAGATTCGTTATAAATAATTTATCCTCTCTCCGCAAAAAAGAATATACTGCCCCCAGGGAAGCCTTGAGAATACTTTCCCCCGGTTCATTTTTCGACACAAAAAATTTGATTGCAACCCCCTCCTTTACCAGCCCTAGAAAATCAATACTCAACTGGGGATTAACCTGCACGAGGTATTTGTCTCTTATCAGACAGTATCTTGCTGCCTTTGTCGCGAGTTTTTTTCCAAAGCCCCAAGAAATAGTGTTTATCAGCCTGGCTGCCAGCTCCATCCTATCCGTCGCTTTCCGGTTGTATATGGGTTCAACATGGGGAGTAACGGACATCCCTAGCTTCCAATAAAAATCGATTGGATTAATAAAAATTAATTCGTTTACAGTATGGCTCTTATCGTTCAACAAATAGTGGAAAGCGTTGTGTCCACCTGAGCACAGCCCCCCCAAAATAATCTTCCTATTCGGCATAAGTTGATTTATTTTAGATAGCATTTTTTGTATATCGTTCGACGAATTATCAGGATAAGGTGATATCGCTTTCTCTGCTTTATCGGTAACCATCGCTCCATCACCTAGCTGGCTTAAATCTATTCGTAAACTGCCCATTCCCGCTTTCGCCAGTGTCCGTGCAATATGGACATACAACCTAGCAGGACCGGACTTTGGTGAAGCTCCACCGTTAGGGAGTACAATAATGATCTTCACGTCCACGGCAGAAGCTGGCATAGCCAACACCCCCACAGCTTGCCGATTACTGCAGGCAATGATTTTCTCGCAGTAATTCGTTGTTATCAGAGGCCTGGATGACTCACTAATACTAGTAGCCCATTTTTTCCGCTTACTTTCTGTGATACACAAGTATTCACACTGCTTATCAATAGCTTCTTGTGAAACTATATTGAGGAGTGCCGGTTTCATCATCTCCGATTGGCCTCCATATTGATATTGCACCAACTGTACGTCAGCACCTTCCAGGTACTCACGCAAGCGTTTGACGGGCCGTTCGTTTTCCGGCTGTAAAAGACAAATAGATCTTAAGCCCTCATATCGAAACTCTGTCAGCTTCAGCGCTCCCAATTCCTGAGCCGAATTTTTCGTTGTTACCAGACCACCAAAATCAAAAAATCGCGAATTTTCTGCATCTTGGTTTCGCGCAAATATTTCTGCATCCCTCAATAACGCTTTGCCGGATAAAACGGGGTTCCAGAGAATTAATTTCTTTAGAGGGTAGCGTGCCGCCAGCTCAGCGACCGCCGAAGCAGCTATTAAAGCGCCCGATCGGAACCCCCAAAGTAGCAATGAGGTAGCACCCCGCTCGCTAATTAAATGGCTAGCCGCCAGAGCAATATTGTTATGCCAACTCTGTAGTAAGTTACCGCTTATTACATCGCCAGGCGAATCCCCTGTGGCTGTATAGTCTAATTTGATGCACTGACATTCACCTGTCGAGGCAAAATTTTCGGCTGTTTGTGTAAGTAAACGATGGTGGTGGCTATACTCAATACCAATGGGGGGGCAGAGAATCACACCCATTGAGGGCCTTGAACTGTCTAATGAAAAATGGACGCTATAAGCCGCGCCATCACCCTCACCAAGCCATGCAATAGTCTTCACTATACGGCTCATAAATAGTGTTAAGGTATTTTCGACGAGAGGAGAGCAATGCAACTCTGAAAGCTTTTAATAGACATTGCCTCTTCCACTTCCAGGAATAGATCAAACTCTGCTTCTATTTCCGTTACAATACGAACTAACGTTTGTGAGTCCCACGCTTGGGTTTCATCCTTATTTAGACGCTCTAGCTCTGTGTCGGACATAAAGCCGAAGACCTCTTTAAATATGCTCTTTACAAGATCAATACTGGATTTATTCATATATTTTTAAACTTCACAGACAAACCGTACGCTATTAGAAGAATTTATAGCCGAGAGGCTACCCCTCACCTTTGTCACCCCTGGATCAATTGTGATTTTGATTTTGTAATCTTCCCCCGGTAACAGATGCACATAATTATCAAATAAGCTTATCGACTTACTCGATAGCTCCACAAAATAGACTGGACTATCGGTTGTCAGTACCAGATAGTCATTTCCTAGCTCATGGATGAGATCCACCAGAATGGATTCCATTTTGTTTGGTATAGTAGGGATTAAGCCAGGAAAATCGACGTAGCGCGAAATAATGCTGCTATCATCATTTTTTAAACTTAAAAATATCGCATCGTACTTTTTCTCGCCGAAGCGATAGGAAAATGTCGTATCTTGAAATCCATTTGCAAGATTTGCGAGACTGGATTGTATTTCACTTCGTGCATTCACACAAATGCTCGTATTAAAGGATTGTACAATGACACCACTGCTACAAAAATCTATGGAAAGCTTATAGCGTTTGGTATTCTCGGTTTCATTTATTACGCTATAAATGTGCCCAGACAAGCCTTTGTTAATCATGAGAACCTGTTCAGGCTGCAGACAGCGTCTCAATATGTACCACGCAGGCTTGGGCCTGCCAAACGAATCGATCAGACCCCACCCCGCGCCAGGAATAATATCCTTGTAAAACCAAGTTAACGCGCCGCGACAACTGGTGAGCGAACTTCGCCAAGTAGCAAATAACCGGCTCATCAATTCGCCCGTAACCAGTTTTGAAAGTTTAAAATATTTTTGATTTTTGGAGTATCGTAACGCCAATATATCTTCACCAAACAACTTTTCGGTGTAGAAATCCCGAACATCTTCGAAATCCCAACCCGCCACGTTATCCCGCGGTACACCAGCCTTCCAGGCTGGTGTATGCACAGGCGGCGCTGCACAATCGAAACATTCAATAAGTGTTCGTTCGTCAGGAATATTCGAAAAACCCAAACATTCCGGCGAAAATTTGATATCGCTTACCCAGATATCGTCCAGCTCGCGAAGGTAGGCGCCAACACCAAAATAATGGGCTAAGCCTACGTCTGGTTGAAAAGGCAAATCCCCATAGCAAGGCGATGAGGGAAAATAGCCAGCATTTGGTATGCTCTCTTTGCATATTTCAGCCAGATCGCAGGCAAAGAATTCATTTCTCCATTCATCAGGATCACAGCCCATCATCGCGGCCTGTTGTTCTACCTCACTATTGCCACAAAAAATTGTTATGCAACAGTACTCGGACAGGCGTCGAACCTGATGGCGCACTTCTTCTCGAATATTTTCTCTAAATTGTTGATCCTCGACTGGATAGTCCATATTGGCGAACATAAAGTCCTGCCATACCATTATTCCCAGCTTATCGCACAAGCCGTAGAACTCATCATTTTCATAAACCATGGTGCCGCCGACTCGAATCATATTCATTCCAGCGTCGACAAATTGTCCAAGTAGGCTGGGCAAGTTTTCACTTTGAAAGTTGCACGCGTCGCCTATGGTCCAGCAGGAACCCCGACAGAAAATTTCTTCATTGTTTATTAAACATTGAATATCATTTTTTGTGTTTAGTAGTGCAAGTGATTTGAAGCCAACGTTTCCATTTCGTGTTAACGAATTAGCGCCGGTGCCGCCAAGTTTTAGCTGGTATTGATATAAATTTTGATCACCATGCGTATGTGGCCACCATTTTCTAGGCGACGGTATTTTGATGGATTCATTAATACTGTAATAGCCTTCGACAGGCTTACCCAACTTTAACGTAAAAGTTTTACTCTCTATAAAAAATTCAATTGTAGGATCGAATTTCAACGAAGGGTCTTGCCAAAGTTCTCCCAGAATTTTGATTTCCCCCGATTCGCCATTCAAAGCCGGAATAACTTTCAGTTTTTTCAGGTAGTATTCCGTTTTCGGAAGAACATGAACGGGTCGCCAAGGGCCTATTGCGGGGTACGCTTGAGTCCATCCGGGGATATACCCTAACAGGGATGTTCTAATCCAGCGCAAATTTTGCCGTTTAACTAAATTGGTCTTCCATTTCGGTCGGCCCCTAAACGGTACACAAGCAGAAAATACAGAACGAAATACTATATCCAGCCGATTTTTACGGTCGTCCAGTACACCTAGAGAAACACACTGGGCCAAAAACATGTTCTCCGACGTTAAAATAGGCTCTCCATTTAACCAAACCTCTGCAATTGTCGCCAGCCCCTCAAAGTGCAGCATCAGCGTTTGTGCGCAGCTGTTCTCATATCTAAATTCTGTGCGAAACCACCAGTCATATTGGTCGATATTGTCGGCTGTCCGCGCACTAGCCTTTAACGTTTGCGCAATAGTGCTCGGAAACAATCCGTTGAGATCGTAGCGAGTATCATCAAGTTCAGATGGCTCAAGGAATTGCTTTGGTGTCGATCGACTTATACGCCAGTCAGTTATTTCCATTACAATTTCCGGTTTACAAGCCAATCGGCATGAGCGTTAAAGGGATAGAGCAATTTTAAGCAGCTGCTTTGCTTGCCACCAGTGTTCTGCCATTTTGTCCAATGGCGCCAGGTCAATAGGCTTCTTCCTCGCAATAGTTCGAGCTAATTTAAATTGGAAAGCCTTTACGTCGTTCGATATTGCGAGGTAATGCTGACCCGCAATATCTAACTCCAAATCTGTTTTAGAATCTAGCCAATTCAGGTAGGTAGCGGCCAATTCATAGCATGCACCAAATTGTCTTAATGTGGCAAAAGAATACTGATGAAACTGCTCTATCGAATCACTGATTAGCCAAGGGAGGTCTTTTTCGAACTTCAATTTAAATCTTTCAAGCGGGCCGTCTTCCGGCATAAGCAGAAACTGTTGCCGTAAACTCATTATTGACCGTTCAACTAGTTCATTTTCGGATTTCGCCTGAAGATTTTTTCTTACCTTTATAAGCTCAATATAGGGCGGCAACATTCTTTCGTGTACCAAACCGTTCAATTGAAATACCTGCTCGAAATCATTACCTATAATTTCATAGTAACCTTGGCCATGAAAATAGCCCATAAATTTAGCGCTCGTATCCATTGCATTTACGGCCACTGTGGATTTTACATGCTCTTCGCTATAGGCTGTTCCCACCGTATCGGGTAAAAAGTATGAATCCAATTCCACCAACACCGATCGCCCGGCGCTCACCTGAGTCTCTATATGCCGAGCCAAATCATTCCATGGGTTTAATTCCTGGACGTCCATGCCATAGAGCTGCAGAAGATCATTCAAGGGGTATTTGAAAAACGTCCACTGATCTTCTTCAAAATCAATCGCTAGTGTAAACGCTAATCCTGCAATAGGTTCAAAACCTAATGAATGGATAAGCTCGATTAAAACATCCACGTAGCAGTTGGTTTCGCTCCACACTCTGTCCCCTGCATGAAGACTGTGAGCACTATAGCTTGCTGGGCTCAGATGAATAATACTGGCCATTAGATTGCCAACTGCTCTTTGATTTCACTCGGCCACAGCTCTGGATTCAGGCCGTGGGCTTTTAGCAGTGCCAAGGTAATACGCTCCAAACCAAACCCTATACAGGAGGTATGGGCCGGCTCTCCATTTGGCAATAATATCTTAAAAGTCTGTCCAAAATGATTGAGGTGGTAGTTACAAGATGTAATGGCCGTTGGCTTTTCTTTGGAGCAAATGGGTACCACGATCTCGAACTTTAGCTCTTGCTCTAACTGCGCAGCCTGCATTATTTTCCCCGTTCGACCAAAAAAAGGATCGCTGGCTGCTTCTGAGCGTACATCCAAACCCAAACTCAACAACATTTTTTCCGCTCGCGACAACCACTGATTTCTATGCTCAATTGCCTGCTCGGCCGAACCTAGCCGTACGTATTCACGCTGGCGAAAACACTGCATTCTCGCTGGGTCATCAGAAGGCTCGTTCCGGAAGACAAAGGCTTTTAAATCTACCACTCGACCTTCGTCCGACAAGGTGCCGGTGGCCGCCGGGTAAAGCGGATAGCAGGCCGCAGGCACTAACATAACATCGGTGGGCAAAAGCCGCTCTTCCCAGGCAGCTTTCTTATTCGCATCTACAACTAACTGGCGCTTCGCCTTTTCATCACCTTTAAACGAATGAACCGAGCCCATAAGATCAGGCATATTTTCTATATGATCGGTTGCAAGGTAGGTCGATCGGCTAACAACAGGAGGGAAACGCATCACCTCTGCATTCTGAAAAGCCCCTTCGCGTGTAATAAGCAACTCCAGCCCATCCACGATAGCTTCAAATACGCCACTTCGCCCGTATACGCCATTTACATCCGACGCAATCAACAGCCCCGCCGCCGTTAACGCATTACGAAACTCGGAGTAAGCTGCCAAAATATCGGTATCCTGAACGCACATACTAATCTCTCATCGCAATATGCATAGTTGAATTGTGGCCACGAATACGGTCGTTGTTCACCATTAACGCAGCACCGTAAGCATCGCGTATATGTCTGCACAAACTGTTATCCGAATCGTTTTTATAACCGGAAATTCCGACAATCTGTAACGCATTACCCACGATGTCGACAAGCATTTCAGAGCATCGTAATTTGACATTATTCACTTTTGTTGCGAAGGCAAACTGGCTACAGAACTCCAACTGATTACTGTCTATAAGCTCCTGATACTCCACAATCATCTGCTTCAAACTTCCCTTCATCGCAAACAGCTGCTCATCAACTTCACTTAAACGCAGGGCGCTTACCGGGGCTGTACCCGGCGTTCTCCTGGCAAGAATACGCACCGATTTCCTCGCCCGCCGAACAGCGTCCTCAGCCATACCCACCCACAGAGAGCCCCATGTTAAATGCGCAACGGGATGCATAGTTTGTGCTAGCACACTGGAAAACTCTACTGGCAAAATTTGCTCGGTCTCGCCCTTTGCTTTCACCGTATAACCCGAACTGCAAGTACCACGAAACCCTAAGGTATCCCATCCAGCAATCTCTTCAATCTCACAATCTTCTGTTTTAACGACGACATGCTTCTGATCACTGGATGGCGAGTCAGGGCTTGCCCTGCAGGTAATAAGAATAAAATCTGACGCCAAGGCATAGGACACAACCGGCGCTTGTTTTGTTAAACTAAATTGCTTTCCTTTTATTTCCAGGGCGCAAATGCTGGAGCGAAGGTCGCCCCCTACACCTAGCTCAGTGGTAGCTGAAGCAAGCAACCACTGATTGTGTGCAAGCGCTTTCAAGAAACTGCGAAAATATTCGGAAGTTTGGCCATGATGAACAATACAGGCCACTTGAATCTGATGCATCGCATACACCATTGCCGTTGAAGCACAGTACTCACCCAACGTTTCGCATATCTTGCAAATTTGCCTTATGCTCAATCCCATACCACCATATTCCGCAGGAACGTAAGCACTCAATAGCTTGCTTTCTTTAAATACATCGAAAGCCTCTACTGGAAAACGCGCGTTCCTATCAACATCGTCAGCCCATTTTGCAACAACATCAACGCCCAGACGCTCTACAGTCTTTAGCACTGCATAGAACTTCCCGTTACTATCCTCGCTCACAAAAGACCCCGCTTACCTTGTTGTTAGAGGTGTTAGCAATTCAATTCTTCCAAGGCCTCAATTAGCGCATCGATACTTTGGAATGTTTGTCGATTTAGCATGCGATCTTCGAACTCAACGTCAAAAGCATCCTCAATCGCGAGCATCACATTTACCGTTGTAAGAGATGTAAGACCGGCAGCGTAGAGGTCGCTGGTATCGGTTAGAGTGCTCACATCAGATGACAATTTCCCATGCTTGCTCAATATTTCTTTAATCTTATCTTCAAACATACCACTATTCCGTTTAAAACGTTCCCACCATATTAATATGAATTAAAAAAATAGCCAGCCTGTAAAAAATTTCGCACTGTAAACCGATTCGACACAAATACAATGTCTACAATTAGAAAAATCTTAATCAAAAATTTATCTTTTAAGCCTTTTCCCCCAGATATCAACCTTTTACTGCGGGCAAGACTAAATAAAACGGTAGTGAAAGAAATTATTTTTGGCAAGCGACTTGCAGCTTTAGTACAAATTCAGTCTAATCAGACTTATGAACACGCATACTAAACGTTGGCGCCGTTAGCAGAGGATATAATAATGAGAGTTGGTATTGAAGCAATTGCCTTTCACTGCCCCCAACATTATCTCGATCTAGTAGACCTCGCGGAGGCGCGAGAAATTGATCCCGACAAATTCACTAAAGGGCTTGGGCAGCTCCGCATGGCAATCGCCACCCCGATGGAGGATCCCGTACATCTCGCAATAAATGCGGGTTTAAAAGCCATTCAGAAATTCAATATTGATCCTGCCGAAATCGGAACCTTAGTTGTTGGTACAGAAACCGGTGTCGATCACAGCAAGCCCGTTGCAGTATACGTACATCAAGCATTGGGTTTAAAAAGTAATTGCCACACCTACGAAGCCAAGCACGCCTGTTTCGGGGCCATGGCTGCTGTCACTTCCGCTGCAGACTGGATTTCCTGTGGTCGAGCGGCCGGAAAAAAAGCGCTGATTATCGCTGCAGATATCGCGCGCTATCCCATTGGCGATGCGGGGGAGCCAACGCAGGGTGCCGGTGCCGTTGCAATGATTATCTCGGACACTCCAAAGCTATTAACCTTTGATGAAGATATAACGGGTAATTACACCAAACATGTTATGGATTTTTGGCGGCCCCTCTACTCGAAAACGGCCTTTGTCGACGGGCACTACTCCATAGACTGCTACCTTGATGCTTTGTCCGGCGCCTACAGTGATGCCATGAGCAAGGCCACTCTACCCCAGTTATTTAAACTTGATCAGCTGGATGCCTGTATTTATCACGTACCATTTGTAAAAATGGCCATCAAAGCTCACCAGCGCCACTATGAGATCGATAACAATCTCATAGTGGAAAGAGACACTCCCGAATACGCGACCTTTCGCGAATCACTACAACAACGTGTTACGCCGTGGCTCTCTCTAAATGCCATTGTCGGAAATATTTATACAGGTTCATTGTTCTTGGCGCTTATCGATCTACTGCGGCAAAACACCACCAAAACCCTACGACAAATCAGCTTATTTTCCTATGGTAGTGGTTGCGCCGCCTCATGGGGCATTGTGTATCCAACCCAAGGTTTCGAACAATACACGCACTTAATAGATCCACAACCAGAACTTGATGCGCGCAAACGGCTAAGCGTAAGTGAATACGAAAATATTGTTCGCACGAATGATCAGCTGGGTACTGGTGACACCGAAAGATTTGCTTCTAGTGATTGGGGGCTTACCGGCAAATATCTCTATCTGGGCAATACAAACCATATCCGCCAATACAGTGATTTCGAGTAAACCGAGATGGGCAACAATATTCCAAAAGAAGCTTTAGATCATATTGGGCAACAAAGTACGCGCAAATATATCGTTAATGAGAGAGATATTAAACGCTTTGCCCAGGCGATCGGGGATAACAATCCTTTATATTTCGACAAAGAGTATGCTGCGAAAACGCGCTACGGCGGTATTGTAGCCCCCCCCCTTTTTTACCAATCGCTATCGTATGACGATATACCGCTTAGCGGATTGCCCTCAGACAACTCTCCTGCCGAACTGAATATCCCTCTTCCGGCAACACGCACCGTCGGTGGAAGCAGCGAATATGAAATTTTCGAGCGAGCAAAACCGGGAGATGATATTACCATTACTACCGAGTTAAAAGGCGTTTTCACTAAGGAAGGGCGTTCGGGGAAGCTCTACTTTATTGAAATCCTTACCCAGTTTTATTTAAGAGAACATCAATTAGTGGCCAGAGAAATAGCCACCTTTATTAAAAGGCTTTAACTCGTGACAACTAAACCAAGCGATATCACTGTCGGCTATACCATTCCCGCATTTGTAACAACGCTTAGCAGTACTCACCTTTTTATGTACAGTGCGGTCACATGGAATAGGCATCATGTGCACTACGACAAGGAAGCAGCAATAAGCGAAGGTCTTCCGGATATTGTCGTTCACAGAGGTTTAACGGGTAATGTTTTGGTGCGAATGATCGAAGCATGGCTCGGTGAAAATTCCGAAATAGAACGCATTAACTGGAAGATGGAAGCTAGCGCCGTACCCAATGAGCCGCTAGAGGCCAGGGGAGAAGTCACCGAGTGTGAGACACAAAAAGATCATATCGTAGCGGTATGCAACGTTGGCGTGTCACAGAACGGGATACCTATTTGTACCGGTAATATTACACTTCGTATCTACACTCACTAACTCACGACCTTGCTATATTATGAGAAACACACTGGTCTTTCGTCTATTGAAAAAGGTATACCGCTGGGCAAGAGAAAAGCTCTATTTCGGCCTTATTCTTCTACCATACGGTCGCAAGAAACATCGCAAGCTGTTAAAAACAACGGATCGTTTAAACAACCACACTTATACATGCTTTTACCGTTCACCTTTACAGCTTGAAGCTTTAACCGGTCCGGTTTTGGATCATATAGCCCCAACAGATAGTAAAACCCTCAATATCCAGATATTTGCAAGCTCCAACGGGGCAGAAGCCTACACTGTGGCGTCTGCGTTAGCCAAAGCTAACCCTAAGCTAAAGTTTAATATACAAGCTTCTGACCTCCACCAGGAAATGGTGGAAAAAGCAGAAAGCAGTATTTACACGCTTCGTGAAATTACACAAGGCCACAGCATACCTCAAGAATTCATACTTCAAACGTTCGACAAGCAGCAAGGAACAGATACCTACTGCGTAAAAGAGCACTTAAAGAGTCACGTTTCGTTTTCAACAGCCAACCTGCTAACAGATGATATTCAACAATCAGTTTGCTCTGCTGATATTATTTTTATTCAAAATGTGCTTTTTCATATGCCACCCACAATGGCCACGAAAGTACTGGGAAAAATCATTCCATTTATGAAAAATAATTCGGTACTTTTTATTGACGGGATGGAGTTAGATATGCGAACAAATATTCTTAAAAACACACAACTCTCCCCCTTAACCTATAAATTGAAGAGTATTTATAATTATTCAAGGAAGCATATCGATGAACGTTGGTGGGGGTATTATTGGGGCTGCGAACCCTATTTCGCACTATCAAAAAATCGAAACTATCGATACGGAACAATATTTGTAAAACACAAAAAAAACGCCAGTTAAGTACGCGCTTCCCTGGACCAAAAATAATTTTTCAGGTGCAGCGACATACGTACATCTTCACTCCCTCTATCTATCACCATCTCTCCCACTCTTTTATAGCCGCTTTTCTTCACACCATTTAGCGACCGAAGATTATACTGATCGACAAACCCAAATAGACGGTTAACACCACTGTCTTTGAGATTTTCCAATAGCTTTAAATGACGTAAAGCCTGAAACCCGTCACCACGGTATTCTGGAGAGGTATACCCTTTAAAGTTGTATATCGTATCGTTTGGCAAATTAATATGAAATCCATCATCGATATGGGCAAGATTATTTCTCCATATCCATGAATAGCCGACAAGATTTTCCTTGTCCAATTGTAGCATGCACCTTGCACTGCCGCGTTCAACACGTTCGATATCAAAATCATGGATATCAAAGTCTTTCACTTTAGAAAACATCTTAAGCTCGTCAACTGTAGCAAATCTGAACACATGATTGGCGGAGGTAATTACAGCTTTCTCATTTGGCTTGGGCTCATCAAGTGCAAACAAAATTTTGTAGCACCGGGAAGGAAAGAAAATTCTTCGGAAGGAGATTTTGGCTGCATGCAGAAAGCCTTGCGACCTGAAGTGCTCACTCAGAAATTGAAGTCTTTTACTGTTCATAAACATAACTCCTAGCCAGTATTTCTACATTTAAAATAATTTATACTAAAAAGCATATTCTCTAGCCATTAGTTAAATGTAGGCCACATACCACTTCCGAAATCATATGAGGGACATTTTTTGTGACGTCATGGCCAATCCACTCATCCAGTGCGTGTACAACACTACCGTCAATCTCTTTGGAGATTTTTTCTGCATACTCGAACGGAACTGTATTATCTCCTTTCGACCATAAAAGAATGGCTTTCGCTTCTATATTTTTTAAGCTGTTAATCCATTGATCATTATAAGAGTCCGTAACGGACATTGCCTGTGCCGCAACACTTTTTGGATAAAGGTATTTAAATAGCGAAGTATTGGCCACCGACAAGGCTACATTTTTTAGCAACCCTTTCTCCAGAAAATACTTTGCAGGCACCCAAAAGTTTAGAGAATTCGTATACCCGGATGGAGCAATTAAAACCAGCGAGCTGACAAAGTCCGGATAATCTGCAGAAATTTGTGCTGCGATAGAACCGCCCATGGATATACCGACAAGCGTTACCCGCTCTAGCCCCTGGTCTTGTAAAAAATGGTATATTCGGTGGGATTGTACCTGCACGCTGAAATCATCTGAGTCCCACATTGATCCAGCATAACCTGGAACATCTAGACTGAAAGTGGTACCACAACCATTAAGTCCAGCAATCGTCTCTTCCCACACTTCGAGGCGTCCGTTAAAACCGTGCAAAAAAACAGTAGTGGTTTTATCGTCCGAATCCCGAACATAGCGAATATTACCTTGCTTAAAAAGCACATGGCTTCCCCTGTCGTTAGGTAATACTACTTGCCGCTTAGGCATAAAATGCCCGATGGAAAAAAGCAATCCGCCGTATCCCAAAAGTCCAATCGAAATAACCGCTATTACAGCTACCTTTAAGCTCACCATTTAACTCCGCTGTATTATTTTGGTCAAGCCATCTACATGCTTTTGGTGAACTGCTGAATGCACCGGGAAGGTCAACAACCGTTCAGAAAATTTGCGTGCACCAGCAGGATTCGGCTCGCCGATAGCCAACGCCGATATACCATCAATTGTGATTAATGGTTTACCATAAAAAGGTGATGCTCCCAGCTTCGATTCAATTAAGTACTTTCTTGTTAACTCGGTATCCACCAAAACGGGGTAACGTAATAACCGACCACACCGTTCGCTAAGAGAAACTGGCAATGAATGCACCCCACCTTCATCCAGCACATTGTGATAATAGGCCTCAATAGATCGATCTTGTTCAATACGCTGGCGCAGGTTTAGCGGTAGAAACCGACGCCTCACCTCATCCATCGAAGTTATTGCTGATAACGAATGATATTTCGTCGCGCCAATATCCAGAAAAGGTAACCGACTGAGAATCCCGTAACCAGTAGGAGTCAAAAATGCGTTGAAAAGTATGCTCTTAAGCCGAAACCCTAATGCCACAACTGCATTGCATTTTTTCGGCGCGCTGAGGCTGTACTCTGCCTGCATCACCTTCAGCTGAGCGGTAAAGATAGTTTTACTCAGTAAGAGCCCGCCGCCCAGCAAGTTGACAGGTTTCCCCCTCCCAAATGAGGTCAATATAAAATCTGCTGGAGATCTTTCTATTTCGAACAAGTACTCTTCAGGAAACCATTGAGCGTTGTCCTCAATTAACGCAATTTCGCGACCGACGAGTCGATCTTTAATTTCCTGTAACCGTTCCCGTATACCAAGAAAGTTTACTGCAACAACTGCAATTACCGCTTCATCCAGCGACATGGATAGTTTGTCGAGATCATAAGAGGGGTCATCGGGTTGAATATCGACCAAGACTGGTTTTACACCGGCAAAAACAGCCGCCGCAACCAGATCAGGACATCCGTAAGCTGGCAATATAACTTTTGGTTTTTTCACCTCCGGCTTCAATGCCTTTGCAGCCAGAAGTGCAAGCGCCAGCGCTGCAGTTCCACAATTCAACCAAGTGCAATCAAAACCGGGGAACGATGGCGCGGTTGCCCTTGATTTAAACGCCAGCACCCGGCTACCCACAGGCGGTATACTGGTTATCATCGTGCAGAAGGCTTCCAGGTGGTCATTCTCGTACCAGAGAAAAATTTGATCGATGCATCAAAAAGCGCAATATTTACCTGAACAAAAAAATAAATGAGTTTTACAACACCATAACGTAAAAGCGAACTATTGAAGTGCGCCGCAATCGCTATACCGTAGAAAACTATTTGGACCAATAATGCCAATTGGTAAAGCTGACCTTCACCTGAGATAAACGCAGAGACCACAAAAAGCACTAATAGCGACCAAGGTACCAACCACCGCATCAACTTATGGCTCCAAACTTGGAAGGAAAAAAGGCCGTACTTAGTAGGATCAAGAACGCCGGGGTGTCTTCGTAAAGCCGTCATACCTCGAATCACAGTCCGTATTTTCCTAGAATACTCTTTTGAAGAGTCCTTTAAATCTTGATAGTAACCAAGAACATCAGGGGCAGTAATTGCTTTATAGCCCAAACGAACTGAATTTAACGCAGTATTAAAATCGGAAGGAGAATGAATATCCCATTCTTGACACACCTCTTTTCTCGCAGCAAAAAATGATCCACTTAAACCAACCAAGCCGGCCAACCTAGATTCTTGCTGCCTCAGCCACATTTCATATTTAACGTAAGCGCCTTCGCCAGGTAGAGATCCATCTTGCGCGACAAAACGATCTTCACTGGACACGGCTCCAATACTTTCATCACTAAAATATGCAGCTAATTTATTAAGAGCATCAGGCGGAATATCTGTCGCGGTGTCTGAGAATACAAGTATTTCACCTTGCGCCACCTTTATTGCTGCCAATTGCGCATTTTCTTTACCTAAGCGCTTAGCCGCACGAACAAGGCTTACCCCCCTATCTTCATAAGTACGGACGATATTATCGGTTCCATCATCCGAGCAATCTGAAGCAACGATGACCTCCAAAGACCCGTGATCATATTCCAATTTCAACGTATTCTCTAGCTTCTTACCAATCCTATCCTTTTCATTATAAGCCGTAATCAAGAGTGATATATTAACGCTAGTACTACTCTTTACTTGCTTACGTGAACCACCACCCCAAAAAACAATAAGCTTAAGGGCAATAGGATAAATAAAGTAGCTATACAAAGTAAAAAATATTGCTATCCAAAATAAGATTACAAGCATAATACCCTCTATTTTTACTAGACTTAGTTTTCAATATACCCAAAACACATGAAGCTCCACTCTAGTTTTATACACTCAAGAAACTATTCTCTTGCCGCTTCTATCAACATCTGGCGAACCGCAGAAGAGTACTCATTTTTATTCAGCCTTTGAATCTCTTTATTGCAGGCTTTGGACTGGCACAACAAGCTTGCAAATACTGCTTTCTGCCCAGCCTTGCTTCTCTTCACCAACTGGTCCAATTTCGCCTGAATATCAGAGTAAGTATAAACGTCCCGCGTTAAGTACCCCCAGAAAACCAAACGGCTATCTCGACCACTACTGACAACATGAATACTTATTTGACCATGCTCCCCTAGCGTTAGATTATCTACATATTTTATTTCGTTATCTTCGCTAAGGTTGTTACTGTCTGAAATCATCTCCTTTCCCTGGAGCTGGTACTGGTATGTTAAAACCAAAATTTGCGCGCTATATTCATCAAAATATTTGCTACTGTATTCCACCTTATCATAGCCATTAAAATCTGGCCTCCAGATATATTCTGGTATAGCTCTTTCCAAATCAAAACTATTTGGAGTCGCCAAGGAAGAGGGTGTATAAGAAGAACTATACCAAGCAAATAGGGGGGCAACCGAAACAATCGCCACAAAGGCAATAGACACTTTAGATGCATACCTTTTTACGCCCAGCCTGGAGAATAATTTCGCTTCTTGAGCTTCACTCGGTAACACACCGATATATCGAGTAAGCACAAAATATACAACCATTACTACTGAAAAAATCAGCCATCCGTAGAGCGAATGTCCCTCTGTAATTAGACTGTGTTCCATGTTTGTAACATTTCCCACTATCACCAAGCCAATAATCCTTACCCAGTTGGCCACCACAGAAAAAGCAACGGCCAAACAGACAATAGTGACTCTGCTAACATAGGAAAACCTATATACAAACGCATAAAAAAAACCAATCGTTGCACCCGTCATTAAATAGTGTAATCCGGCACAGCCTCTCTCTACGCGAAACAACCCTGCTGGAATTTCAATGTATTCTCCGCGAACATAAGCCGGTATATCGACCAACAACAAGAATTTTTCGGTAGCAAAAACAGCCATCGACTGAAGATAAACTACCAGCATATCCCAGATAGGCACTGCACTATAAAAAAGCGCAACCGCAGGTAGAACCGTCTTAGCTAACGATCTTCCCCCAACAATGAGAACCCACGACCAAATGATGGCAGGTAGTAACGCCATCTCAACAATCGAGACCTGTACGTAATGCCCGATATACCATAGCGCGGAAAACAGCAACGCCAATGGCGTAAAGGCTATTGATGGCTGAACAACAATTTCTTGTAATAAACTGATTCTTTTGTAAAATAAGAACATCGCCATTCCAACAGTCAAATATCCGTGGGAATATGCTTTTACTGGATCTGACCAAAACTGATCATACAAAATTAGAGTATGCTGATATACGATCAGCAGCGAACACAAAGATCCTGCAGCAATTACCAGAAAAAAACGCCGACTTGTCTCACTACTGTAAGCTTCCATTTACCTATCCCATTACAACTTGCTTTTTTTCAACAACCATTCTACCCCTCAATACACCATTACTTCGCCATTAATCCATGCCCGCCCCTACTTCATCGAATCACACTATTTGGGAGTCTACGATAAAAGACAAACCTAAACCGCTTTACCGCCTTACGAAAATACCCACAGCTGAATACTCGCTTCACCCATTCATCTTACACCTGGATGAAAAATTTTAGTTCATGGCTTCGTGGTTCAATGTGATAGTACTAGCCGACACTCGCTAATTCAGTCTTCTTTAATTTATGGATATACAAGAAATCCCCCAGTGTAATCGTCTCGTATTTGTCAAATGATTGTGATAGCGGTCGTACTATGACTAAGTCACGATTCGACGCTAACGTCTTCAAGCTGAGCAGCAAGACCGAGAAACATTGCTCAAGAAGCTTGCCACTTAACGACAAACGAACACTTTGCCTTCACCTCTGAACGACGTTACAACATCCGGTAGCCCGATCGAAAACACCATGTGTCTTAAACTAACTACGCTATCTGCGAGACTGTAACCCGTAGAGAAAAAATTAATTGAGCCACATATAGTTGCGGTAGAACATTTTGCAGCCGAGCGGCCACATCTTTAATGACTAATTCAATGAGACTCGTGTCAAATAGGCTAATAACTAGGTCTATCAAGTATTTTTTTAGATTCGTATAACGTTAGCACCGAGAAAGCATCTTAAGATTTCCTCCTCATCGCTTCAAGTCAACTAAACAAACAAAACATGTAATATTATTCGACACACAAGCAACGCTAAAGCACAGACTTTGAATTGTCATAAAAAAAGCTTATCGAATTAACATGTCTTTGTTGTTAAAATCGCCATGATACAAACAAAAAGACATTCTCCGGCATATGCGAAAAGTACTTCATATCCGATGCACCGGTCAACTACTGGGCGCAGAGCGCGTGATCCTGGAACTCGGAAAATTTCTGCCTGAGTTTAGCTATCACCCCATAATTGGCATCCCGGTAGAAGCTAATCTGCCGCGCCCCGAGTTCGCCATAGAAGCGGAAAAGATGGGGTTCGATATAGTCCAGTTCCCCATCAAACACGCTTTCGATATTAGCGCACCGGCACGGATCAGGCGATACATTAATGAGCATAATATTGATGTGGTCCATACCCATGGCTACAGAGAGGATTTTTACGCTCACCATAGCCGGAACGACACGCACCTAGTTGCCACGAATCACCTATGGAAAAGAACCAACCTAAGGTTAAAGCTCTACGCAAAAATAGACGCTTTACTACTTAGATCTTTTGCGCACATTGTTGCGGTTTCAAACGAAATTGCAGAAGAGATGAAAACTATCGGCCTACCAGACAACAGGATTAGCACAATCTCAAACGGTGTCGACCTTCAACGTTTAGTTACGGATAGCAACCTTAGAAACGAACTAGGTATACCCGGCAATAGAATCGTAATAGGCACTCTCAGCAGCCTAACGACCGAGAAAGCTGTAGATGTCGCAATAAGAGCCCTGTCAGATAGTTCGCTAGCAGGTCTTCCAGTACACCTGCTGGTGGTTGGGGACGGGCCAGAAATGGAAAGCCTGCTCTCCCTAACACAGGCTCTTAACTTAAATGGAAGTGTTACCTTTACGGGCCGAAGACAAGACATTCCTGAAATCCTGCAAACGATTGACATATTTGCTATGCCCTCACTAAAAGAGGGCTTACCAATGGCACTGCTTGAAGCAATGGCAGCTGGCAAACCATCAATCGTAACACCTGTAGGCGAAATCCCAACAGTGATCGACCACACTTGCGGCCGGTTAATCGAAGGTGATCCAAGCTCCTTCGCTGAAGCGATTAAGACACTGGCTTCCAATACTGATTTGCGACACACTCTTGGAGATAACGCGCGCCAGAGAATAAGCCTGCGCTATTCGTCACATCAGATGGCCAAGAGTTACGCTGACGTATACAACAAGTTACTCGACCAAGGAAACTCTAAATGAGGGTAGGTCTGTTTATCGATACGTTCAACTTGGGTGGTGCAGAAACAATGGTGATAGACACAGCATCACTGTTAAAAAGTCACGGTCATGAACCTGTACTACTACATTTTGGCAGTTCTTATATACAAGAATTCGCAGACGCCAACCGTATAGAAAATCACACCATACCCAATCACTCGCTTTATAAAAAGACATATAAACTTCCAATTTTTATTTTAAGAACAATTAGTTTTATTAGGAACCTAAAATTAGATTGTCTCCACTCCCACCTGTATAGCCCTATCATCACTATGCATTTCGTATCATCGTTATGTGGTCTACGGCATGTAGGCACACTGCATGATATCTATATGGTAGAGGAGACACCTCGCCGGATACACATGCTATCAATAGTCGCCTTTCTTGGTACACGGTTTGTGGCCGTTTCCAACAATATGCTTCAGTTTTATAGAGAAAGAGGACGTTTTCCTACCAATTCAATCACTTATATTCCAAATTTTGTTAATGAATCTGTTCCCAGCTGTTCCCGAGAAATAACACGCCAGTCACTTGAGCTGAAAGATGAGATAGTTGTGATAAGTGTTGGCAGACTAGTAAACCTGAAGCGCTTTGATCTTTTGATAAAAGCAGCGGAAATTGTCAATACCACCAGCAATATAACATTTTACATTGCTGGTGACGGGCCTCTCAGATCTGAACTTGAATTACAAATTAGTAATTCCAAGTTAAAGGGGAAGGTCATTTTGTTAGGTGAGCGCACTGACGTCATTAATCTGCTCAATGCCGCAGATATTTTTGTTCTCGCTTCAGATACGGAAGGAATGTCTCGCAGTATTTTAGAGGCTATGGCATCAGCGCTACCTATTATTGCAACCGATGTAGGCGGAAATAGTGATCTCGTAGAACCGACAAAAAATGGTTTGCTTATCCCTCCCAATAGCAGTAGCGCTTTGGCTACTGCGCTAAATGAAATAATGGATGATAGCGCACTAAGAATAAAAATGGGCGAAGCCAGCAGAAACAAAGTCAACAGAAGCTTTGGCAAGGAATCATTCTTAAACTCTTATCTTAAGCAATATTCAAAATAGGCGCATATGAAAATACTCTGGTTATCACACCTCGTACCTTTCCCACCCAAAGCGGGAGTTTTGCTCCGCGCCTATAACTTAATAAAAGAACTATCCAAATACCATAGCGTACACCTGTTGGCGTTTAACCAACGATCTCTTATTGAGCCGTATTTCAATAGCTATGAGGAAGGTACAGACATAGCAAAGAAGGAGCTCGAAAAATATTGTGAAAAAGTTTTGTTTGTTGATTGCCCAATGGATAAATCAAAATTTACTAAAATCCTGTGCGCATCAAAAAGTTTATTCACTCAATATCCGTACAATATTAACTGGTTAGCAAGTAGTCGATATCAATCGCTTGCTAACGATTTACATAAATCAGAAAATTACGACCTCATTCACTGTGACACAATAAGCCTCGCCCCCTATATCCAAGCTATCGATAACTGCCTTTTAAGTTTAGACCACCATAACGTCGAATCACATATGCTTTTCAGACGTAGCGGTCTCGAAAAGAATATTTTTAAAAAACTCTATTTTCAACAGGAAGGCAGACGCCTTAAAAGAGTGGAACAAGAATTATGCCCGAAATTTGATATTAACATTACATGCTCAAATTTAGACTCTGAAAGGTTTTTAGATTTTTGCCCGGATGGAAAATTCGTCGACATACCCAATGGGGTAGATATTGATTTCTTTAAACCCGGTAAGGTTAGCCCTTGTCCGATTGGCATCATATTTGTCGGCACGCTCAATTGGTACCCTAATATTAGAGCGGTTAACTTTATAGCCCAAGAAATTTGGCCAAAGCTGATGCTGATAGTTCCTAATGCAGAGATGAATATAATCGGCGCGAACCCTCCGGCAGAATTAATTAGGTACGCATCCAACAACGAACATTTTCATGTTCACGGCTATGTCGATAACATTAATCCCTATTTTGATAATGCTGCAATCTACTTATGCCCTATCGACGATGGTGGAGGTACAAAGCTTAAAATTCTCGACGCCTTCGCTTCAGGGAAAGCGGTTGTCGGCCACCCCGTTACGTTTGAAGGGTTGAATGTGGTCGAAGGGGAGCACGCCCTGTTTGCAACGACCGCCGATGACTATATAAAGCAAATAATGACACTCATGCAAAACCCTGACCTTTGCCAAGCCATTGGTGATGCTGCAAGGAAACACGTTGTTAATAATTTTTCTTTCGAATCTATTGGAAAAAAGCTGGCCGATCAATTCAATCAGTTACCAGCTCGAGAAAGTAGTCTATGTGCGGAATAACAGGGCTAATTGACTTCAATCGCAGCACAAGAGAGCTACACGAAACTGCCTACGCGATGAGCGAACAGTTAACTCATCGAGGACCCGACTCGTTTGGTTGTTGGCACTCTGAAGAACGCCCCATTAGTTTCGCCCACCGGCGCTTAGCTATACAGGACCTAAGTCCGCTGGGCCATCAACCCATGACATCTCGTTCTGGCAAGAGCGTGATCTGCTTCAATGGTGAAATATACAACTTCAGAGAACTCAAAAATTTATTACATACTCAGGGAACTCACCTAAAAGGCGGTTCGGATACAGAGGTTTTGATTGAAGCTCTTGAACTTTGGGGGCCAGAAAAAACACTATCTTTAGCAAAAGGAATGTTTGCATTTGCTTTTTGGGATGTAGAAGAGGCAACTCTTACCTTGGTTCGAGACAGAATTGGAGAGAAGCCGCTTTACTACGCACTCCATAATGGAGTGTTTTTATTCGGCTCGGAATTAAAAGCAATTTTCAGTGTTGTGCCCCCCAGCTCTTTCAATTTGGATTTTAATGCACTCGGCAGTTATTTTCGATTCGGGTATTTCACCGCGCCAAATACCGTATTTAAGGAGTGTAAACACTTACCACCTGGCCACATACTTAAAATCAATTTACTTGATCACGACACTCGTAATATTGACCTAGAAGATTGTCAAACAGCCGCTTACTGGTCGGTTAACGAAGCTATAGAGGAAGGCCAAGCTAATACCTATACCAACGAAGAAGTGGCCATTGAGCACGCAGACAATTTGCTCCACACGATCATAGGTAGACAGGCTATTTCAGATGTTCCACTAGGATCTTTTCTGTCAGGCGGTATCGATTCAACTTTGGTTACATCGGTTTTACAGGCCATTAGCAGTAAACCCGTTGAAACGTTTACAATTGGATTTCATGAAAAGGAATTTAATGAGGCCATCCATGCAAAAGCTATAGCGAATCATCTCGGTACCGCTCATAACGAGCTATATATCTCGGCATCAGACATTTTAACTAACGTCGAAAAACTAACCAATGTGTTTGATGAGCCATTTGCAGACTCCTCTCAACTACCTTCATTAATAGTTAACCGTTTCGCACGAAACAAGCTTACTGTTTGCCTATCTGGCGATGGAGGGGACGAGCTATTTGGCGGGTATAACCGCTATATACAAGGAGCAAAATTTTCAAGATTGATCGCAAAGTACCCCAAGTCTCTTCGCCTAGCTTTATCTCGCCTCGTACAATTAGTACCCACGCAAAGATATGGGCAGTTATATGGGTTTATCAATGCGGTACTAGGACGAAAAGGCTCCGCAAATTTTGGTCTAAAGGCTCAGAAAATCATAGATCTTCTTCAAAGCGATTCACCTGCAGCAGTTTATCAATACCTTTGCAGCTATTGGCAACATCCTACCCAATTATTAAACAATCACATATACGAAACAGATTTATTTTCGGGTTACTCTTTCGAAGATGATTACTTTAAAGCGGCTTCATCGTGGGACCAAAGTTGTTATCTTCCTGGTGACAATCTTGTCAAAGGCGACAGAACATCAATGTTTAACAGTTTGGAACTGCGTGTTCCACTACTCGATAAAGACATGATAGATTTTTCCTGGCGTATCCCCTATACAATGAAAGTCAAAGAAGGAAAGTCCAAATGGCTACTAAGGCAGGTGCTATACAAATACGTACCACCCAGGCTAATTGATCGCCCAAAGATGGGGTTTTCTGTGCCTATTAGTCAATGGATAAATTGTGAACTACGTGATTTAACAGACAGCCTCTTAAATGACGGCTATTTAACCAACCAAGGAATTTTTGACCCTCGACTTGTAACCGAGACCCTCAACCAGCACAGGTCAGGTGCCTACGACCACGGAAATTCGATTTGGACACTTGTTATGTTTCAGAGCTGGTATAAAAATATACTCAGGCAATACGGGTAGGCAGGCGTATTATATGAAATCTTTTTTTGCTAGTATCGCTTGTCGTTACCCATATAATACTCTGTGTAAGACCCTGTTTCCGTACAGCGTACCAATTTTTATGCTTCATCGTTTCCAAAATCGTACCCTAGGGATATCTGGGCATGAGCTGCCCTATCTTCGTTACGTGCTGGAATTTCTGCGTAGAGAAAGGTTCAACTTTGTAAGTGTTGATGATATAGCACACTCGATAAGCTCAGGGGAGCCTTTACCTCCAAAGTCTGTAGCTTTTACATTAGACGATGGTTACTGGGACCAAATCGAGGCGTCGGCACAACTCTTTACTCACTACGATTGCCCTGCAACTTTTTTTGTAACGACGGGATTTATCAATGGAGAATCCTGGTTCTGGGATGCAAAAATTCACTACGTTTTCGACAATATCGCTACTCCGGAAATTCAAAGGTTCCAGCAAAAGTTCCCAGATCTGGCAGGGCGCTCATCAAATAAGTTGAGTGTTATAAAAAACATCATTCAGAAGATAAAAAATAAAAATATTGACAGCATAGACAATACAATTGCTCTTGTTTCTAAAGAGTTCGATATTGGTATTCCTGAAAAGGCCCCAAATAAATACGCGCCAACGTCATGGGATAGGCTGCGACAGCTATCAGATAACGGCCTTAAAATTGGAGCGCACTCGCATAAACACCCCATACTTTCACGAGAAACGGAAGCACGCTCCTATCAGGAAATCGAAATATCCCGAACACAACTATTAGAAAATATCCCTTCGGCATCCAACGTATTTTGTTACCCCGTAGGTCGCTCACAAGATTTCGGCCTGAGAGAAATGGGGTTTTGTGAGAAACTTGGATTCAGTGCTGCAGTTAGCGCCGCCCCCTTTCCAGCTAGTACAAAAGACAAAGATGCGCTTTTTTGCTTGCCCAGATTTGGCTTACCAGATAATTTATTCGATTTTTACCAATATGTCTCGTGCATAGAAAATCTCAAAAATTTAGTACTATCCAGAAAAAACTGCCTTCCCAAATAGGGTCTTTTCGAATATTGAAGCTAGAGGATAAAGCGTTGCAAGATCTCAGAGCTAAAGTTATTTCTGGATTCGCTTGGGAGTCATCAACAAAATTATTTGTTCAGATACTCTCTTGGGTATCAACCATTTGGGTCGCAAGGATTTTGACGCCGTCAGATTATGGCATTGTCGCCATATCTGGGGTATTTGTGGGCCTGTGCCTCAAACTAGCAGGTATGGGCCTAGGAAGTGCTATTGTCAATAAAAAGAGCGTAAGCAAATCGGACTTAGATAATTTTTTCTGGGTATCTAATGCATTGGCAATCCTTGCCTATCTTCTTCTCTACAACCTTTCCCCCTTCATTAGCGAATACTATGAAGTACCAGAACTCAACTCTGTCTTACGAGTTGCTTCCCTCATTATATTTGTATCTTCCCTTAGTATTGTACCAAGGGCTTTGCTCGATAGAGCAATGAAATTTAAGCACACCGCTATTATCAATGGCATTGCCAGCACATCCATTACTGTATCTGCTCTTGCAATGGCCTTTTCAGGTTTCGGCTACTGGACACTTATATACTCTACAATTCTTGGTGAAGTCATTATGGCTGCTGGCGTCTATATTGCCCACCCTTACTTACCCTCTGGATTTGGTTCTTTTGGTAACAACCGCGCATCGTATAAGTATGGTGCTAATGTACTAGGCTCCCGAATTATCGATCATATAAATAATCAGTGGGTTACCATAATTGGTGGGGCCGTGCTTGGTAAAACATTAGTCGGCAGCTATCAGATGGCGCGGACTATCGCTCTCATCCCGTTAAGTAAAATATCTGAGATTATCTTTAAAATAATTTTTGCATCTTTTTCACGAATACAGGACGATATACCCCGTAGCAAGAAAATATTCATACAAATGTATCGATATTTACTATTAGCTTCAGCTCCAATGTTCTCTGGCATAGCACTTGTGTCAGATGAGCTTATTTTGTTGCTACTGGGAGAGAAATGGTTAACGGCATTAATACCGATAAAAATAATTTGCATTTCAAACATCTTTATGATCAGCAACTTCTTTTTCTATAAGGTACTGGACGGATTGGGCCGAAGCGACATTTCCTTAAAGTATCAATTGATAGGTCTTATTGCTTTTCCGACTCTAATTTATTACGCAAGCAGCTGGGGTTTAAACGCCATGCTAATGGCTTGGTTTATAGTGATTCCAATCGGCTTCATCTATCTCACCATGCAAATTTTCAAAGTTCTTGACCTTACCTTATATGAGTTTTTTCAAACCGTTCTACCATCGCTCGCCAGTACCCTTGGTATGACAGCTGTACTTATAGCAATGAATAGCATTCTATTAGCCAGCGAGCTACCATCTGCATACATACTCACATTAAAAATCCTAATGGGTAGCTTTACTTATTTTACTCTGCTTTTGATTTTCTTTAGAAGTAGCTTTAGAGAAGTATTAACCTTGATACGATCAAATTAAACGAGTTCTAACAGTGAACAATAATTCAGATTTCTACGCCTACCTATAAACATGGATATTTATAACGACAAAAATAGCTTAACAGATGGCGACAGAAAGACCGGTACCATACTGGCCTATCTATACCTATTCTTTATGTATGTTAGGCCACAAGAGTATATCCCCGGGATGACGTTATTCCCCACATCTGGGGTGATATTCGCGCTACTTTCCGTTTGGGGACTCTTTCACTTAAGGGCCAGCGTACTCAAGTCGCCTGTCGTAATTGTACTTATACTCGGTGTCATTTTTGTTGTCGGAGGAATAGGTCTGGTTAACGTTGTGCCCTATAAAATGGGGTTTCGCTATGTAACACAGCTTTTTACTCAGTGTGCAGCGATATACATCATATTCGATAACAGCAAGCGAATTTCAAGCTTGATCAACTTAATGGTTGTCATACATTTTTTTATGGCCTTGATTACTATTAAAAACGGTGGTCGTGGTCCAGGCGCTTTCACCAGTGATGAAAATGACGCAGCTCTAGCTCTCGCAATGGGACTTCCATTCGCCCTTTATTCGTTGTGGCTACCCGATATCACACGCAAGCAATTCTGGTTCAGAATTGGAACCGTAGCTATAATCGTTATGGCCATAATCATCACTAGCTCAAGAGGCGGATTACTTGGCTTGGTAGCAACACTCCTTACGGTTTGGTGGCTGGGGAGAAAGAGAATCAAATATGCTCTCATCGCCGTAGCTGTATCCGTCACTATGTCCGGCGTTATATTCGCTGTTTTGCCTGATGGCTATTATGAAGACATGGCATCAATGACCGACCCAAACGATGACACCAAAGTCGAACGCTACCAGCTTTGGGAAACTGCCTGGGTGACCTATAAGCATAACCCGATAATGGGCGTAGGCGTCGCTCAATTCGCCTTTAGAGCCGGAGATTACCAACAGTTCACTTCCTGGTATAAGGTAGGGCGAGACAACAAAAATTATCGTGGCAAAGTAGTGCATTCAGTATATTTTCAAATTCTATCGGAGACAGGTACGATCGGCTCACTGATCTATTTGATAGTATTTGTACTATTCCCGATGAAGCTCTATTTCAGCATGGCTCGGAATGACGAGCCAGTTACAGATCCAGACGAAAAGACAAATCAATTACTAGCAAGAATATTGATAGGAAATATGGCAGCTTACTGCGTATCTGGTGCGTTTATAGCCGTAGCGTACTATCCGCATATCCCAATTTGGATCGCTGTCTTTGCGATACAACGAAGACACTTTCGAAATATAAATGACAACAAACTCAAAAATGATCGCGGATAACAATGATTATTTTAAACATATACCCTGGACCAACTTACGACCCTAACGCATTATTCAAGACAAAGTGTGAGGCTTTCTCAAAATTTAGCCGAGGAGCGATCGTTTCTACGTCGAATGACACTGAGTCCGTTCAGCTCAGCAACTATAATGCCGTGTTGGTTAAAGCAAATTTTAAAAATCGCTTTATTGAAATATTTCGACTGCTAAAAGAGAGCTATCGCCAGCTAAAACGCCTGTCTAAATCCAAGAGTCCTGGCGAAGAAATATTCGTCATATGTTATGACCCACTTAAATCGGGACTGATTGGGCTTTTGTTAAAACTAATTTTTCGATGTAAATTGATTATCGAAGTAAACGGTGTTTACAATTCAGAGCTGAATTCGGGCAAGTCTCCAAAATATTGGCTAATGCACGCAATTCAGCAATTTGTGATGAATCGTGCAAATGGCGTGAAATTACTATTTGAAAAGCAACTGGAAGGCTTTAGGATTAAATCCAAAGTTAAAACTGCAATATTCGCATCATACACAGACATTCACCCTCAAGAACTTTCAGACAATGAAAACAAACTGATTTTATCGATTGGCTTCCCATCAAAAATTAAGGGGTTCGACCTTCTTGTCAAAGCTTTCACTGAACTAAGTGAAAAGGAAAACGATTGGAAACTAAAAATAATTGGGCATTTAAGCGAGGCAGAGATCGCAGATCTCAAGCTTATATCAAACAATAATTCTCAGATTGCGTTCTCCAAACCAGTAGCATTTTTTGAAATTCCTAATGAAATCAGCCTCTGTACAATTTTTGTTCTTGCCTCACGTACGGAAGGAATGGGAAGAGTGTTACTGGAGGCTGCAGCTCTCTCTCGTCCGAGACTGGCCTCAAATATAGATGGGATTCCAACCGTCATAGATAACGGAGTAGATGGGTTATTATTCAAACCTGAAAATGTAGCCGATCTTGCAGAGAAACTGAAGTTACTAATGTACGATTCTGAGCAGCGATCAACGCTCGGTAAGAATGCGTACAGTCGCTACAATGAAGAGTTTACTATTGGCAATTATACTAATAAATATATGGCTTTTCTGGACAAAATATGACCTTCACAATCACACAAAAATAGAAAGACATCCTTATGGAAAGAATGGTTTATCTCGATTATGTTCGCTCACTTTCTATGATGTACGTCGTAGGATTTTGGCATTTGTTCAATTATACAGATGCTTTTCCTCTCTATATGAACTTCGCAACACAAAAGTTTACACTTATTGTCTTAGGCACCTTTATTTTTGTATCGGGCTACTTAATAGGTGCGACAAGTAAGTCAAAATTCACACTTAAAGAATTTTTCATAAAACGCTTCATCCGAATTTATCCTTTATACGCCCTATCTTTACTCATTTTTTATGCAGTTGGGTTACTTGATTTCTATACCGTTTGGAAGTCAATAGTATTTGTATCCCTATTTGACGGGTCTTCGCCTTTAACCCTCTGGTTTATCACGGTTCTATTTACTTATTACCTTTTGGCGCCTATTTACATCGAATCAAGTAAAAATGTATTTTCTTACATCATACTTTTCTCCTTGATTCTCTGTACAATTTTGATACTTTCTGTTTTTTTTCCGTCTATAGATGGAAGATTCCTTCAGTACTATGCGTGTTTTTTTGTAGCATTGTATATAGGAAAGGAGATTCCCCAGTTTATTGACAAAAAAAGTACACTGGTAGCCCTGCTGCTTTTTTTCCCTGCCGTAGCAATTTCTTTTGTTAATGTAAAATACCGTATTATCGATACATTAATCGCAATGGTTATGGTTTTAATAGGAGCTTTTGTCATCGTCGGTCTAGCTAAACGGTTTAATGCTCGCCTTATAGATTCTAAATTTATTTCAGTACTGGCCTATTCGAGCTTTTGCATGTACTTACTTCACCGACCGATTTTTCTACTGCTTAAGGAATTCTATTTCCCTGCTACCCCGATATATCAAACCTTATATTTATATATTGTTTGTTTACCCATTATAGGGGTAGCGTCCTATTACTCCCAGTTAGTATACGACAATTTTATTTCAAGGATCATTGAAAAACTTGCGGGATCGCCAGGTAGATAACTTACTACGCTATAATGATCATAATAAAATTTTTATCATTTCAATCGAAATATAAGGTGCTCGGACGATAAACTTTTTCCCATAAGCACTATATGCGATTGAATTGTGACTAGTAATTGTGTGCATATACCAACGTAATGAAGAATTGATCCGGCCTTCTCGTTTTGCTGCCCGTTTTTTCGGAAAAACGTAGTTTTTATATGTCTTCACCAGCTGTCGATTCATTTACGCATACCAGACACAAAACGTATGATACAGCTTATATCCGCTCATAGAGTTTATAGAGCAGAAGGAATTTTAGGACATAATTGATGATATATTCAATTCAGGTATTAAGGGGAATCGCGGCTTTTTCTGTCGCACTTATTCATGCCGAAGCACTCATGTACGATTACTATGGCATTGACAACATGAAAGCACACGCCAGCCAGATATTTGATGACGCTCGGTCTGGCGTTGATTTGTTTTTCATAATAAGCGGTTTTGTTATGACGTATAATTTTCAACGCAAGCATATCTCCTGGACCAATTTTATCACAGGTCGAATAATACGTATTGTCCCGCTCTACTGGGCACTGACAATTTTTTTATTTTCTTTGTTTTATCTTTTCCCACAGCTATTCTCTAGCCTGAAAGTAACGTCTGAACAGCTATTTTACTCGTTATTTTTTATTCCAAACAAGCTATCACCAGTCATTGGCATAGGATGGACATTAAATTTTGAAATATGCTTTTACATAATTTTTTCTTTGGTCTTTATTTTACCGCGTAATGTTGGCCCTAACGTAGTATGGTCAATCATTTTACTTGCCGTACTAGCCGGCGCATCACTAGAACTTAACAACCCAATTCTTCGACAAATAACGTCTCCACTATTACTTGAATTTCTCACAGGATCGATTATTGCCCGATTTTGGTTTAGAAAGGAATTTACCAGCAACCTCAGCTATTTGGTCGCTGGCCTTGGTTTGTTTCTTATTGTCTTGCCAATTCCCGGTGGCAGAGTTTTCGACTGGGGTATTGGCTGCTCGATGTTGGTATTCGGCTGCATTATGCTGCCGAAAGAGAATCTAATGAACAGTAGCAAAATTCTTATTCTACTTGGAAATATTTCTTATTCGCTTTATCTGGTTCATGATTTTGCTTTGCCTGCCGTAGGGAAGCTCTGGTTTTTCCTCGGGTTGGACTCAAAATTTCCCATGATATTTTTGCCAGCGCTGGCATTATTTGTATCTATTTTCTGTTCATCAATAACTTACCTTTTGATTGAAAAATATTTTACGCTATTTTTAAAAGGCAAGCTAAGCGGCTCAAAACCAAAATCACCAAAGAATGCGATTTCCACACAACCAGACTATTAAGTATGGCAACACCGAAAGTTAGCATAATTTATTTTAATTTTGATAAAACTAACACATATTATTGGAAAAAGGGATAGAACAGTGGCTTCAGATAGCGCTCCAAGAATTTGCCTAATAGCGGGGTTTTTTCCGCCATCTTATAGTGGCGCCAGTTTACAAGCGCTCGCACTTCTAAAATCGCTCAACAAAGAAAACATATCTTCATTTGTTGTTACTATTCAACGCGATAATTTGTTGGATCACGAAGTTATCGAAGGAATTCCGGTATACCGAGTTTCCCGTCCGAGCGGCGGTCTCGCGCAACTCCAATTAATTCGTTTCTGGATAAGGCTTTTTATTATTCTATTTCTAAAACGTAACTCCTATGACATTATTCATATAATAGGCGCACATTTGCAGCTTGGCATTGTTGGAGTTTTTGCAAGAATTCTTGGGAAAAAATCGTTAGTTAAAATCACACTGGTAGAAAGCGATCTAGCATGCATTGGCAAAGGGCGATGGGGTAAGCTTCAGAAGTTTGCTATGAAATGCATAGATCGCTACGTTAGTATTTCACAGGAAACACGAGCCGAACTAGTACAAAGCGGTCTACAGGAAGCTAAAATCGCAGACATACCAAATGGAGTAGATACAGAACGTTTTTCCCCATGTTCCAATCAAGAAAAGCGGAATTTATTGAAAAAAGAGCTCGGCCTTCCCGAAACGCCTTTGATTACATTTGTCGGCATTGTTGATTATCGCAAAGGCATTGACACATTAATCAAAGCTTGGGAGAAGATTAAGAGCGAACAGCTAGATGGATCTCTACTCCTACTAGGCCCTGAAGATAATTCGCCCCCAGACTATTTCAGTAATTCCATCAGGGATTATGCAAAAGATAAGGCGATTACAGATTCTGTTATTTTCTGGGGGCGTGACACAAGAGTTCCGGACTTCCTACGTGTCAGCGATATAATGATACTGCCATCTCGTGGTGAAGGCCTACCCAACGTTGTATTGGAAGGGATGGCGTCCGGCGTACCGATCATCGCCAGTGATAGAGCGTGCACAACTTCAATAATGAGCGATAAACACGAGGGGTTGGTTTTCCAGTGTGACAACCATGTAGATTTATTTGAAAAAATAAAACAACTACTTATGTCCCCGAACCTGGCTATAGACATGGGCCTAAACGGGAAGGCGCGCATCGAATCATCGTCCCTATCACTAGCACAAATTACTAACAAGTATGAGAAGCTTTATTATTCACTTCTCGAGTAAACCAACCTATAAAGAAGACCAAGCAGAAATACCCTGAACGTTGCATGCACGAAACGGTGAAAGAATATTTAGCCAATTGAACGCAAAAATATTTTTACACCGCCACGTACAACGAGAGCTAGATCATCGATACCCAACATTAGCTTACAGAACTTAGATCATTGTCTAAGCTTTAAATTCTCTAATGCGTTCCCCGCCCATTTTTTGAATTGGGTTTATTCTTGTAACTTCCTCGTTGCTCACACCTATCACCTCTCGACCGGTCAGGTAAACACCCATATCGGTGCCACTAACGCCTCTTTTATAACACGGGCTCACCAACAGAAAACGGAAACTATTTTTCTCAAATAGAGGATCCACCTGTATATCTTTACTTACAAAATTATTGAGCGAATCAAAATGTTTGGAAGCGTATGATATATCGAGTGAACGCCATTCATATTCATATTTGTAAGTCGTGCCATATACACAGTTATAGTCTGCAAATTCGATATCAATGTCACTATCGGAATAGTCTTTATATTCTCTCCAGGCTCTTCGACACTCATAGAAAATATTATTAAAGATGGCTGCTTTATTCGCTAATACAAAATTAATTGCGCCATCTTCTCCGTAGCCACATCTATAGAAAACATTATTACACCACCATTGCTTCTCTCCAACGGCCCCTACCGAGCTGTTTTCGGTTTTATGTTTAATACCAGAAGGCGTTGAGGAAGTCCCGCCTCCTATGAACACATTATTTTGTACAATAGTGTAGCTATGCGATTCTCCAGAACTCCCCGAATTACCGTAGTAAACAGTCACGCCATTAAATACGCTGAATTTTACGCTAGCGGATACATTATGTAATTCCTTAATTCGTTTTTGGTAAACTCCATGGTACATGTTCTCCTTAAACTCACAACGCTGAACAGAAATGCCCTTTCCGTTATACACCAGTACTCCTGCTGTATTTTGGTTCTTATAGTTTCCCGCAGTTGCAACACGATCAAAAGTACATCTCCAGATTTTTCCGCTCGCCCATCCGTAGGGAGAAATACCTGCACTGTTGGTTCCCGTGTGACCGTTGATCTCCTCAAAGCTACAACCTTCTACGGTATTTGCCTTACAACCCGACGTTACCGCATAGTGGTGCCAAATACCGGCTGAAGGGCCAACATCGCTAGCATCGAGATTTTTAAAATCAATATTCTTGAACGTGTGATAACTCTCATCTTTCTTGGCAAGGAAACCAATACAATTTTTGCTGCCTTCCTTACCTTCTACAGAGAGCTTATATCCAGGCCAATTGCGGATAATCAACCGCGTTGCTTCACCGTTTCTCGTCGCCGGTACCTTAATGCAGTTGGTACCTTCACTTCTATATATTCCTGAATCATTCGTTCCATCGGAAATAACCAGCCCCCGGCCATAGATGTATCGCTTTGTGTTTACATTTGCGATTGCATCATAAATATTGTTGTACGGGCTCTTCTGTGTACCGTCTCCGGAGTTATCTGCCGTAGTGTCAAAAAACACAGCTTCCACATCGGGGGCTATCGTATCGTCATCAATTACACCATATGCAACCGTCGCATCACCAAAATGTAATTTGGCCTCGCCGCTTGGCTCTGTTAACTCAAGCCATATCCTGTGCTCGCCAGCGGCTTTTACATCTTCCGGTACATTAACTTCAACCTTTTGAATATTCGCTTCCCCATTTTCCCAGCTTAACTCACCGGAGACATTGTCATGGGAGTCTCCCCTACTTTGGTATTTAACCGAAACCTTACCCTCTGTGCCATGGGTGCGATAAACAAAAAAAGTATGTGTGCCAGGGCTTGTGAGTTCTGAATAATCTATATAAAACCCAATCCGACCCGCAGTCGAGAGTTCGATCTTCAACGGCTGAACAAGGCTATCTTTCGCGTGGGCGGAATTCGCCAGTAATTGAACACCTCCGACGGGAAGCGTATAACCTGCGGCAATTAACTTAATGATTTCACGTCTATTCATTTATATACTCCAAACTCACTCGACCGATATGTACGATAAAATCAAAGTCTAGCATGCATAAACAACATGCTGGGACATACCTCGCGCCTTCTATTTTAAATCAGCTGTACTTAACATTGAGCATGGTGAATAGTTTTATGAACACCAGTACTCATTACAACTTTCTCTTATAAGGCACTCATATTAATGATATTCGCGCCTCCCTAGCGCCAGAACCAATACCTAATAAGTGGTTGGGCGCCAGAGACCTCTACGACATTAATCAATTTTTCTAGACCACCTTAATACTTAAGGACCGGAGCGACCAACGAGAGCACAGGGTCGGATACAGACTCAAAGTAGTGTTTGGCTTCACGCATATAGCTATCCACTCTATTTGCATTGTTTAATAACTCTTCACAAATACTGACGCAATGTGCTACATCGGTGTAAACCGAATAATGTATACCATTCACAGGCGCATCAGGCAGATCATAATAGGGCATATCTCCGACTATGCAGCGCCCAGCGGCAAAATATTCCGCAAATTTAGCTCCGAAACTGCCGTGCAGGCCCTGGTCGGCTATTACAATTTTAGACTGTCCTAACAGGGCTAGATAGCCGGATACACATACTTTGTTAGGTGTTATTAACTCAGGGCAAACTTTACGGGCATAATCTGAATCAATAATGCCCCCAATATATTGGTCGCCTAAACGCTCCTTAAGCTCGCTCACAAGGTGTATTCTTGTTTCATTAATTTCAGAAGTCGTTTTCGATATTTCTGAGTAAACATTCGCAGGATCCCAAACGCGAGTTTGGTAAAAAACTGTATTTTCGCCTCCGACGATATTCACCAGACGATCATAGTGGAGAAATGGCGCCTCATTGAGGAGAGCCAACTTTAATAATGAACGCACAGCAGAAATTAGGGCCTGCAGGGGCTTTCCAATAGGTCGGCTTAATTCACTAAGAAAGATCGCTTTATGCGCCTTTAGCTCATGCTCGAACGAACCTGGCGAGAACGCAAAATAGAGCCCATACGGCATGATTTTCTTTTTAATCTCTTCAGGAATGGTGGCAAGCGCGCTGCTCGAGTAACTTCGCTTTACATAGATATGAGCAACATCCAGCGCTTCATAAGACAATATATCCGGCCAGTCTGCCATATCGAAACAGACATTAATTTTTTCGCCGTTCTTCGTTTCAAAAATGACCCATGTTGTTGCTGGTGTTCCCGGCGGAAGCCCATGATTAGCAGCGTGATCGAATAGAAGCGGTATATTGAATCGCCCAGAAAACAAAGACGCGGCACT
Organism: Teredinibacter haidensis; assembly: GCF_014211975.1. Lineage (NCBI taxonomy): Bacteria > Pseudomonadati > Pseudomonadota > Gammaproteobacteria > Cellvibrionales > Cellvibrionaceae > Teredinibacter > Teredinibacter haidensis. The sequence continues at coordinate 4,119,642 of NZ_CP060084.1, read as the reverse complement.
TATTATATTGGAAGTATGGCGTGATTTGTGTTCGGAAAGGGCGACAATTTTTTTAATTTCAGAAATTTCCATGCTTAAACTTCTAAGCCACCATCGTGACTTCATATTTAACTGATTAATCTATTTACATCATTCCAATTAATTTAGGCAATTTAGTTTCCTAGAAACTTTAATTAAAATGAGCATGTAATTCGATGTACTATAACGTTTTTAGCGCTATCAATTTTCACGCCGTAGTACCACAATAGCATAATTGATATTGACCCTACCAAGATAGAAATAAAACAGTAATTATACCTATTCAGAGTTAGTACTATATGCCATCAACCCAATCAAAAAGCGAACTTGTTCACGCACTCACAATCGATGTGGAGGACTATTTCCATGTGTCAGCTTTCTCAGATGTTATTAAGCCTGCTGATTGGGAAAAATGGCCTTCAAGAGTGGAAAAAAACACCTATCAGCTACTAGATATTTTTGAAGAGGCTGGTGTCAGCTGTACTTTTTTTGTTCTAGGCTGGGTTGCCGAGCGATTCCCTAGCTTGGTAGAAGAGCTTTCTAACCGTAATCATCAGATTGCTTCGCACGGCTATTCGCATCAGCTAATATATAAGCAAACACCAGATGTTTTTCGTGAGGAAACTCACAAATCAAAAATACTGATAGAGCAAATCATCCAAAAACCTGTTTTGGGGTACCGTGCGGCCAGCTATTCCATCACCCGGAACTCGCTTTGGGCTTTGGAAATACTTGATGAGTTAGGATTCAAGTGGGACTCTAGTATTTTTCCTGTTCATCATGACAATTACGGCGTGCCAAATAGTCCAACTAGCCCTTATAAAATAAAGCTTGTAAGTGGAAACACTATTACTGAGTTTCCACTTACATCAGCAAAGGTGCTCGGACTGAATATTCCTGCTGCAGGAGGAGGCTATTTTCGCCAATACCCCTACGCGTTGTCCCGCTGGTTGTTTAACCGCGCTTCTGAAAATCAAACCCGTCCACTTATCTTCTATTTACACCCTTGGGAGATCGATCCAGACCAACCCAAAGTTTCTGGCGCAAGCCTGAAATCCAGGTTTCGACACTACACCAGGCTATCAAAATGCGCCTCCCGTTTGAGCCGTATGTTATCGGATTTTAAGTTTGGAACGGTTCAAGATAGCCTTGGTTCAATTCACATCGATCAAGAAATTCACATTTCAGATCTCGCATAAGGTTTGGTTTTTATGGACGTCCGAAATTTACGTAAGGATCCAGAAAGTGCAATACGAAAGCTTTATCCCGAGCCCTCTAACGTTCCGAGCTCACTAACACGCTTGTTACAACAGCTCCAACAATCTAAACAAGCCCTAAAAGCCCACCTAGAAACAAAAAAACAGTGTTCTTCCAAATTCAAGCTTGCTAAAGACGAAAAAGAAATCAATGCTTTGAAAGAGCAAATGAAACAAATTTCTGCCGGTCATAACACACTGATCGTCGAGCGAGACAATATTACAGATGAAATTGCCGCGACAATTGAGGTGCTCTTCCCCGACAACTCGATGCATCCTAGCCTGCCTTGCCAATTTACGTATCAGCCTAAGATGGTATTCGATAACTCACAGATCACTATAGAATCTGTTGGTGATGATTTCAGAGACGAATGGGATAGATATGCGTCTCAACACCCGGCGGCAAACCTATACCACCTATACAGCTGGCGACGCATTATCGAAACCGTATTTAAGCATAAATGCACTTATCTACGAGCAAGTATTTCTGAAATAACTGTCGGTCTACTTCCGGTAATTTGGATTAAAAGCCGAATATTTGGCAGCTATGGTGTTTCTATCCCATTTTTTAATTACGGTGGACCTTTAAGCGATAATAAGTCTGTTACCGAATCGCTTTTAACTGCAGCTGCAAACGTCGCTCGCGAATCTCAAATGTCACACCTCGAAATTCGCACAACGACCCCCGGATACTCCTGGTTATCAAGATCCAAAAAAATATCGATGATATTAGAGCTTAAAAACTGTAAGGATGAATTTAACTCTAATTTAGGCGCGAAAGTTAGGGCCCAAACAAAACAGGCCGATAGCTTTGGCGCACATATTTCATTTGGTGGCATTGAGCTTTTAGATGATTTTTACCACATTTTTTCCACCAACATGCGAGACTTAGGAACACCCGTCTACAGCAAGAAATTATTCAAAACCATTTTGGCCAACGATTCGATAAATTCAACCATAGCAGTGGCTTACCTTGGAAATAAACCTTCAGGTACTGCATTCCTCATAGGATTTCGCCAAATGCTTGAAATCCCTTGGGCATCTACAATTCGTTCAGCAAATCACGCGAGTATAAACATGTGGATGTACCATAAGATACTTCATTTCGCTATTGATAGAGGCTACAACTTCTTCGATTTTGGGCGTTCATCAAAGGATAGCAGCACCTATAGATTTAAGAAGCAATGGGGAGCAAAGCCTGTAAACCACCATTGGTATTATTGGCTTCCAACAGGTGGCGAGCTACCTGAATTAAACCCGGAAAACAGCAAATATAAACTCGCAATCAAACTATGGAAAAAACTACCGCTATTTTTAACAAATAGAGTCGGACCATACCTCGTAAAAAATCTTCCTTAAATCGTCTCAGCCACTAATAAATAGAAATGAAATACTCCTTAACTAAAAGCTGTACCCCAGGGATATACCATATTTATTTTCATCAAATGCACTCAGACCGCTGTCGTCTTTACGAGAACTATGTGATCCGATAACAGCAAAACGAACGCCCGAAACACGCTGATGTACATAGCGAAAATCAACAACACTGTAATCAGTAGTTTGTTCGGAATTAATAAAATCCATTTCTCTAATACTGCCCGCTAAGCGAACAGAAGATTCTTGGTTAAGATTGTAACTGAGCGTCATACTTCCATACTTGTTAATTACGTTTTCGAGTTTATTCTGTAAGTATTCATCCTTTGTGGTCCCAATCGTGATATTTGCATTGCACTTTAAGCACAAGCCTAAATAGTTATAAATGAGTTCACTCGATCGTGTTTTGTATTGATCTACACCGTTAAAGCTTCCCGTAATATTTTGCACATCAGAACTCAGAACAACCTCTGAAGTTGAATTTCCAGCGGAGGTATCTGTAATATAATCTGACAGCTCTATTACCAAATTATACTCAAGCCCACTCAAAGCAAAGGTAGCGTAATAGCTAAAGCTATCAAACTGCTCACCATCTCTTTCCGATAGGTTGTATCCAAGCTTGGCGTCATAACTAGCATTCCGAAGGGCTCGACTAATTGTTATATATACTGAACTTAATTCATTTGAGGAGCCATCAACCTCCGTATAGTCTATTTGTCGATAATTCCCGCTTACCCCGATTTCGGACAAAGCAGATAGGCGATGGGACCACTGCATATCCGCACCGCGCCGCTCACTTGTTCTTGAAGACTGCTCGGAATACTCTATTTTCTCCAACGTGCCTATAATTGAAACTCTATCAGCTGATGACAGCTTAAAATTTGTTTCGGGCTTTAAGCTATAAATTGAACGCTCGTCAAGATTCTGTGTGGTATCACTTTGGCGGTTGTCTATTAAGGTTACTCTGTTAGAGTGCTCCATATTAAGCACAAACAAACCACTTTCTTGCCCCAATCTAAGCCGAGCATCACCTTCAAGTAAACCCCGCTCAAGCTGACTATCCTTTTCGTAAAACTGCTTGTTATATATGTAGTTTAAATCTGCAAGTATCCCTTCACCCTGCTCGGTCAAACCAAAACTCACGCCAATACGATCTTGGCGCTCACCCTCTTTCCTGTCATTATCGCGAAAAGCATTATCCGAATACTCCGAATCAATAGCTATATCGAAACCGTACTCGACAGAATGGGCTGTACCTACACTCCAGTAGAAACAAATAACCGTTGCGCACTGCCACAAAAATTTCCGCATAATGGTGCACATAATTTCCAACTTAAAATAGTGTAAAATAGCGATTTGCGATAACTAATACATATAGCGATGTAAATACCAAACCTACGAACAATATGACCAACACATCTCGTTTAAATATTCTCGCGCCTAGAGCAGTATGATGATGAGGAACAGAAACGAGCATATAATCTCCAAATGCGCTTGCAACTGATCTGGAAGAACGAAGTCTCGGGTCAACAATTATATATGCGATTAAAAGAGCAATCGGGATGATCAAACCGATAAACGGACCAGCCAAAGCAAAGTGTATAAATCTTAGCCCCGTAGTGCCGAGAGGATAGACAGCGGGTTCATGTATTTGATAGCTCACGCCTTGGCCTTCAATATCCAAAACCATTGACAGCCTCGCATTTTCCTTACGTTCAAGCATTTCCTCATATACGCTTTTGGTCACATCATAGTCACGGGTTAAATCCGAAAGCTGGGCCTCGTTTGAAGCAACTTTTTCTGCCCGCTCCAACCCTTGTTCCCGCAATTTCTTCAGAGATTCGATTCGTTGACTCTGAGCCCTATAGTTCACCTCAGCACCTGACAACTGGATTCTGAGCTCTTCGAACAACGGGTTAGTAGCTTCGTCAGATTTAACTGATTTCGCGACGCCCTCGGCACCATAAATAGCTTCTATTTTTTTATCAATCTCCTCTAGTTGAAAATTGATAGAAACAACATCTGGATAATTTTCCTGATAAGTTATTCTCAAATCTTCACGGCTGGCAAGTAAAGATCTTTTTCTATCTTCCAGCTCCTCAAGCTTGAACTTCGCTTGAAGATAATTGGATTCATTTGCAACCTGCTTTTTGAGGGTCGCCATTCTGGAAGCTGTTTCGTCTCTCTCCAATGTCAACTCTTCAATTTCACTTCGTAGTTGAGCAATTCTCTGGGACACAGACAGTTCACTTCCTTCTGTATTTTTTGATTTAAATTCTTTTAGCTTTTCATCAGCTTCCTCAAGCTGCTTTTTATAGGCCTGTACTTGCGAATCAATAAACTTGTACGCGGAATAACTCTCGTCCTTTTTCTGCTTTACGGTATAATTGATAAAGGCCTGCACAACAGAAACAAGGGTTTTATATGACTCGTTTGCAGAACCCGACGAGTAGCTAACCTTAAAATATTCTTTTCCAACCGGTATTATCTGAATCGTACGACGTAGAAATTTCAACGCAGAGTCAATTTTTTCGGCTTTAGGATCTGCCCCGACTAAGCCAGCTTCCTTCGCTACAGCTTCTAGAAATTGCCTGGTATAGATAATTTCTTTTGCAGACTGTGCTCGATCGATTTCAGTAATTTCCGCGCGGCCTTTTAACAAAGGCTCGATAATATTGGTTTCAGCGGCATACAATACCGCGCTCGTTGTAAAGCTCTTAGGCCATATAAAACCAATACCCAACATAGCACTGCTAATTACAATAAATATACAAACACAGAGTCCCTTGTAGCGAATCATCTCCAACTTTAATGACTCGAGTAGTAATTTGATAACCTGAAAATCCATCGTTAAAAAGCTCTTTCTGGAACTGAAATTATGTCTGAAGGCAGCAACATATAATTAGTATCTAAATCGCCGTCGCTCAGGATGTCATCAAGATAAATGGGATAGACTTTCACTGCCCCTTCAACCTTTCTATATAATTTTGCTTTGTTTGCACTGGCGAAATCCGATAGTCCTCCTGCCTGTAAAACAATGTCAAGTACTGTCATACCATCACGATAGGGCATAGAAAGTTGACTATTAACCGCACCGGTAATACGTATTCGACGCTGAAAATCGGCACTGCTTGGGTTAGTAACAATTACGGTGACCTGTGGGTTACGAATAAAGGCCTTAAGCTCTTCGCTAATAACATTTGCTAGTTGCTCTGTTGATTGGCCCGAAGCAATCACATCACCAATCAAGGGCATTGAAACCTTACCATCTGGCCTGACGACGACATCCAAGGATAGTTCGGGATTACGCCAAACATTAATCTTTAAAGAATCACTGACGCCTATTTCGTACGCTTCGGTACTTTCCGGTGGCTGATAGACTGGCTTTTCTTTTAGCGTTTTACTCGAACCACATGCGGTAACCAAGACGCCAAACACCAAAATACCAGCAACCCTTACCAAATAACCGACAATCTGCTTCATTTCCACTCCAAGTTGTTAATGTACGCCTTTGCCCAAAAGCACCACTTCCACTGTTTGGATCATAACCAGAAGATCCATAAGAAAACTGTGGTTTTTGGTGTAATATAGATCGTACTCCAATTTATTTTTTGCATCTTCTTCGGACGCACCATAAGGGTATTTTAATTGCGCCCACCCCATCAAGCCGGGTTTGACCGTATGGCGAATATCGTAATAATCTAGCTTTTTACTCAACTCACTTACAAACTCCGGACGCTCGGGCCGCGGCCCTACAAAACTCATTTCACCGCGGATAACATTGTAAAGCTGTGGCAATTCATCAAGGCGCGTGTTGCGGATAATGGCGCCCACCCTCGTAACACGATTGTCATTCTTTGAAGCCCAAATGGCCTTCCCTCCTTTTTCCGCGTCCTGCCGCATACTGCGAAACTTATATATACGGAATATCTTTCCGTTATACCCAACACGATTTTGGTAATACAGTATTGGCCTGCCGGTTTCCAAAAATACGGCCACTGCGGTAAGGAGAATAAAGGGCGACAGCAGTAAACATAACGTTCCGCTAACAGCCAAATCAAACAGACGCTTAGCCATATCTCGTGTTTTTGAATAGCGAAAACCGTCGGAATACAGCATCCAGGACGTTGACAGTAACGGGATTTTCAATCTCGTATATTCCCGTTCGTAGAAAGCAATAGCTTCTGAAATATAGACCGCTCGCAATTTTAATAGAAGAAACTCGTAAAGTGGCATACCACCACCTTCACTCTTTCGGCGCTCATCCTGCGCAACAACGATCTCTGATACGTTATATTGGTTAATTAAGCTATTCCAGTCGTCCGGGAGAGGCATTTGCATGTCTTTAGGGATGCGGTCGTCAAACTCACTTCCTATACAACCCACAATCACCGTTTCTCGTAGCTCCTCTTCCCGGGCGGATTTCACTAAAAATCCTGCCATTTTACCGCTACCGAAAATAACCACATTTCTGCGCAATTGCTGGCTATCAAATATCAGGCTGAAAATTACCCGAGCGACTATGACCATAAAAAAACTGGTGATAATGGCCCAAAATACAACCGTTTGATGAAGCGTTATGGAGGGCAATATAAAACCAGAGACTGTAAAAGCTAGGCTTCCTAACAGAAAAAAACTAACGATGGTGCGCAATAGCATATTGGTAAAGCTTTCACGGGTTAGGGCGCCATACACCCCCATTGCTAGAGAACAGCAAGCCATTATTAATGCATAGAATATCGTCTGCCCCCACAAAGGCGGCTGTTCAAAAAATGCAAATTCAGGGGGAGGTGTTAACTGCGCGGATAGTTGGTGAGCAACCAGGCCATGACCCACCAGCTCAATACACCCGAGAACAAGAAAAGGAACGTGCAAATAATGCTTGCGAATACGGATATAAGCCACTCAATTAATCCCATTAAGTTTGAGGACATCGCCAAAAAATGTCTGCGAAGACGCCTTGTACATCCAGATCGGCGTTCTACTGCTGCAAGCTTACAATTGTCTTCGATTCACGCCAGCTTTGCCAGTGCCGAAAAGAATTACAGTCGTTCACACCGGAAGAAAGTACCAATTAAAAACGACTAATGTACTTTCTTGCGATTTCCAGTAAAATTCTCGCTCCCAGAAAAGCCTAAACAAGAGGAAAGGCCCATGAAACAAGTAAAGAAAACCGCCGAGTACACCATTTTCCAGCGCAATGATGAGCGTTACGCCGTGCGCGGTACTAACCGCAGCTGGATCAATGGCGATGATAAAGTAGCTATCTTGCAGAAAGAAGGCTTAATGAAAAAAGCTGAGCCAAAGCCGGCCGAACCAGAAGCTGTAGCAGCAGAAGGCGAAGCCGCCGCCGAGTAAGCTATAACGTCACACATTATTTTAAAAAGCCGGGAGTGGTGTTACCTCTTCCGGTTTTTTTTGTCTGGCCCGTACCATAAAAATAACATTGCTCTGAAAAACCCTAATCGACGGCAAGCTATCTAACTTTTATACTAAAGCTCCTTTCTACACTATTGGCGACGCAAGGAAATTCCGTGGGCTATAAGAACCAGATTTTCAGCCATGATCAACGTAAAAAAATTGGCGTTCTCATCACTAATCTCGGCACACCAACGGCCCCGACCAAACGCGCTCTAAGAACCTATCTCAAACAGTTTTTATCCGATCCCCGTGTTGTGGAGGTTCCACGCTTACTTTGGTGGCTGGTCCTTAACGGTATTATTCTGAATATTCGCCCCTCCCGATCAGCAAAGGCCTACACAAGCGTTTGGACTGAACAGGGTTCTCCCTTAGCGATACATACGTCGGCACAAGCGCAACAGCTCTCCACGGAGCTGCAGGCAGTCGACGATCGTATTGTGGTCGAGTGGGCCATGCGCTACGGCTCCCCTTCCATCGCAGACGCATTACAAAATATGATGGATAAAGGCGTAAGAAAACTTGTGGTACTGCCGTTGTACCCGCAATATTCCGGTGCTACAACGGCCTCCACTTTCGATGCTCTGGCAGCCGACTTTACGCATCGACGCTGGTTGCCGGAATTGCGGTTTCTCACCAGCTATTATGATCACCCCGCCTATATCAATGCCATTGTGAGCAGTATTCGCCACCACTGGAGCACGCAAGGTAGAGCCGAAATGTTATTGCTCTCATACCACGGTGTGCCCCTGCGCTATTTACAGCAGGGCGACCCCTACCACTGCCAATGCTTAAAAACATCAGGTTTGGTCGCGAGCGCTCTAGGCCTCGACGCATCCGAGTACATCACTAGTTTTCAATCCCGTTTTGGCCGTGAACAATGGTTGCAACCCTATACGGATGAAATACTGAAATCTTTACCTGCAAAAGGAGTAAAATCTGTACAAATAATTTGCCCCGGTTTTTCCGCTGACTGCCTCGAAACCATCGAAGAAATTGGTGAAGAAAATCGCGCTTACTTTATGGCAAGTGGCGGCAGTCGTTACGACTATATTCCAGCGCTCAACAGTGAACCAGAACATATAGAGCTGCTCAAACAGCTGGTAATGGACAATATCCAAACCTGGCTAATACCCGAAGGCGAAAAACTTGAGGCGCTCCAAAATCGACAAAATTGTGCAAATTCGCACCCATTTAATCAAAAGTAGTTAACATGCAGCTACCAGTGGCTCAATAGCGGCAGTAAAGGACTAACGGCACAATCACTTGCCCGACAGCGTCGAAAGGAGATAAATTTTAGCAATGCTTAAGATGAGCGAAAACGAAATGCATTGTTTCGAAGCCGCCATGAAGTGGCAACGACACCAGTTGTGGCAGCAGCTCCTGGCTTCGCTAACGCCAAAGCCTCCGCTGCTGAGGTTCGCGTGGGAGAGCTCTTTCACCATTAAATATATCTACGTTATAGCTTTAATAGCCCTGCTACCCCTGCTGGTAACCTGGTGGCTTCTGTGCTGCTGTGTACAACTTTTGCAGTACCCCTACCATTACATAATGTCGTTTTTAAAACCTCACGATCTTAAAGGCCCCGGAGAGCGTAACCTACAAGGCGTGCACAACGCTTTCGCCAGCCATATGGATCTATCAACCGCCAATTACGTGCATTGCGTAAATGACTGGATCGCCATCCTCTACGGAAAAGAAGCAGCTAAGAACTACCGTATGGATAGGTTAGTCGATATAAAAAAAATGGAACAGGCTGCATTGGCTAGCCATAGCCTGCCCAACCAGCAACTGCGAAATACCTTATCACTGGCAAGAGAAACCCTCGCCAAGACACTGGGCCACTACTAATTTCTGTAAAGCTCGGCCATCAATTCAATATGTGGCGTATGGGGAAACATATCCAAGGGCTGCACGTCTTTTAGCCGAAAACCATTTTTTATAAATTCGGCAAGATCTCGGCCAAACGTGGCCAGATCACAGGAAATATAAAATACCGAACGGATGGCAGACCTCCTGGAGAACAGAGGGCTGGAAATTTTCAAGCCTTCCCTTGGAGGATCCAGCACCAGCACCTCTGCCTGCTTAACAAGCGGTAAAAGCGATTCTGCACCCTGCTCAGAAAACAGATTGCAGATAATAGGCAACACCATTTCGAGTTTTTTGTGTTTCAACTGATCAACGGCAGCTTCCACTACCTCAACCGCAAACACTTGCTTAGCCCCACTGCGAGCAATAACCTCAGTCAAATTACCGGAACCACAAAAAAGCTCCAGCACCGTTTTACCCTCTTCCAGCCGACCTAAACCGGCCGATAGCCAGTCGCACATTTTTTTATTCTGCTCACTATTACCCTGCTGAAAAGGCAAGCGACTATTGATGCTGGCCGTTTCAGCATCAACGCTTTCATCGATATCCAAAGTTATCCACTTGTGCTTACCTTCGGGTTTCCACTGTCTGTTGGGCAGCTGCGCCAATAGCCCAGCAAGCGTGGACTGGTTTTTTTCACTCAGAATTGGGCAGCTTTCTACGCCAACAAGACGGTTGGAGTTCACTGCCATATAGCCGATATTGTTGCCATCGGTTTTTAACTGCGCACGATTGCGATAAGCCAGCGATTTCGAAGACGGTATAATGGGCAACACTTTACTATCACAGCCCAAACGACGCATAGCCTGCTCTACCCGAGCCTGCTTAGCGGCCAGCTGCTCACCGTATTCAATAAACTGCCAGGGGCAGCCTCCGCAATGGCCATGGTGTGGGCAGGGCGCATCGACCCGTTTCGTATGGCGAGAGCTTTCCTCCAGCGTAATTACCTCGGCAAAACCTATTCGGCCTTTTAACCCAGCAATACGAAATTCACCCGTCTCGCCCAACCAGACCCCAGGCACAAAAAACGTTCTCCCCTGCGGGTGCGTTACCACTCCGCGACCATCGCTGGCCAAGTCTTTCACGACACCAGAAAATGTTTTGCCAACTTTAATCTCTTCCACGCACTCACCTTAATCTGAAGACGCGGAAGTATAACGGGAATGGAAGGAAAAGTGCCGCTCCTGTGCCTCCATGCACGCGCCATTCCTGCATATAAAAAAGCCGAGCTAGGGCTCGGCATCAAACAGAAAACGGCAGGAAATGACCTGCCGATGATGAGATATCTACTGAGAGTTACAGGTGCTTGGCGCTATACAGCTCTGATTATTTTCCCAGCCCCAGCCACTGCTGGTACTTGTACACAGAGGGTATTCACTACCATACCAGTTACAAACACCACCGGTAGATGAGGAGCTTGAGCTAGAACTGACGGAAGAAGAACTGCTAGATGATGAACTGCTGCTTGAAGTATCGCCACCCACAAGACCGCCATCTCCGCTCTGGGATTCACAGGTAATAGCACCAATACAGCTCTGGCTGTTCTCGTAACCCCAACCGCTATCCTGGTTTGCGCATACAGGGGTCAGTGTTCCGTACCAGTTGCACTGCTGTCCGGTAGCTGAAGAAGAGCTGCTACTAGAACTAGACGACGAACTGCTGCTAGAACTGGAACTTGAAGACGAGGAAGAGCTACTAGAAGAACTGGAACTAGAGCTTGAAGATGAAGAGCTGCTGCTAGAACTGCAGCTGGATACGACACCACCGTTACCACCACCTTGGCTTTCACAAGTGCTGAGCCCAATACAGCTCTGGCCATCTTCCCAACCCCAACCACTAGCATTGGTACAGAGTGGATAAGTCCCCTCGTTATACCACTGGCACACATCTTCGCATTGCCCGTTTGAGCTACTGGAAGAACTGGAGCTACTGCTGGAACTAGAACTTGAAGACGAGGAAGAGCTACTAGAAGAACTGGAGCTGCTTGAAGAAGAGCTGGAAGATGTTCCGCCAAAGATAGAAGCACGCTGAGAGGTCTGCGCAATACCATCCGTACCGTTGATAAGACGGTCACCCCAGGTACTGAGGCTACCGGCGTTAAAGTTATTGACGATATCAAGCGCAGTACAGCAATCGCCGTTACCAGACCAACTCCAACCCAGGTATCCCGTACCGTTTTGCTGGGACACCGCCATAATGGAATCGGCATCAACAAAGGTACCCTGGTGATCAGCACCAAACTCGCCGACAATAATCGGTAGGTTATGGTTGCTCATAAAGCCAGTTATATAGTTTTCAACGGTAGCACGATCCTGGTAAACCTCATACATGTGAACACTAAACATGGTGTTACCCAAGGTATCCGCTGCTGCAACCTCTGAGGCATTGTTATACATCACATTGTCCCAGTCCTGTCCCCAGTTGGGAGCGTCCACCATCAGCGTATGAGTCAGGCCGGCGTTTCGCAGGGTCTGAATAGCCGCGCGATGATCGCCTATCCACATGGAATCGGCTTGATTATTCCCGACAGGCTCGTTGGCAATATTGATAATAATGTAGTCTTCCTGACCCTGCAGCGCACCCGCAATCGCCACCCAGTACTGGGCCGCGCTGGCAATAGTACCCGCTGCACTTTCTTCTCCACCACCGGTGGCATCGTGTACTTCCAGCACACAAATCACCTGGTTTTGCTTACAAAGCGAAATAATATTAGCAACATCGGATTCGCTATTACGCGTCCACTGGTCGCCGTTACTTAATACAACGCGAATCGTGTTGGCCCCGGTATTGGCGATGTCGGCAATAGAACCAGTTTCACCGCTATACCAGGCGTGGGCATGGTTTACACCACGCATAATAAAATTGTTGCCATTAGCGTCCAGTAACTGGGTGCCGGATACAGAAAAGCCAGCCCAGCTGTTAGCTGCCATAGCCATTGTCACTGCCGCCACACCGCAGGTTTTGGTGAGATGCGCAGTACAACGTTTGAAGAAGTTGGTGGTCATTATAATTGACTCCTTGTTCACTACTGATGAGGGGCCTCTACCCGGCGCTATATTCGCCGTACCAACTAAAAGGTTCCCGAAAAAAACACCTGTCTAACGAGGCTTCACTGACGGTGCCGAATTACCCACCCAAAAGCACGATAGCGCACTCCTTCTTTCGGCGGCACAAGCCACAGGCAAAGCACGGCCTACCCCATACGAGATACAGCTAGTTGAGGGAAAAGAAGTTTGGCGATATACGCGCCTTGGAGCTAATCAGCCCAAGGGCTAACAAAGGTTATCCGTTGAAAAGGGACACATTCTCTACCGTACTGGTGCCTACTGAGACTAAAAAACACCATGACCACTGGATCGAAAGCCGTACCCTGCTCATGCCACCCTGTCGCTATTATTGTTATTCAGGTGCCTGTAAATATCTGCTCGTTAAGAACAGGGGTGTAAAACTACAATGTAACCGTTTGCAAGGCAACCGGAAGAAAGCATGAATTCTAACCAGTAATTGCCTGAATTGTGCTCGAGTTTAGATAGAATATGTGAGGAGGTAGGAGTTTTTATTTGGGGGCCAGCGCAATAGGCAAATTACACCGCCAGCCTCCAACAAAGGCATTGCCCTCTTTCACGCTGGGATGAGGAGCCCCCAAACAGCAGTGCGTTTTAGCCTGTAATCACAATTAACCTTGCTGCCGAAAGCTGCAATTGAGTCTGCTCTTCCAGTGCGCCCACGATATCAATCTGGCGTTGATGCAACATCTCTACTTCCCGGATATCCACACCCGCATTATGTCGCGCGAGGTTTTGCAGGCGACTGGTCTCTGCGTCAAAGAAGCGGTTTGCCCGCGCCGAGGCTTGCTCTAAGAGGCTGGCTTTTTCAACTTCTGCAAAGGCTTCCGCTTTTTTATACCAATCACCTATTTCATTTTTTCGAGATTTCACCACATCCCTGGCAAGAAATTTCTTCACCGGCTCAATTGTCTTCTGTAACGAAGCTTCCGGTAGTAATGCAGCGAGGTTTTTATCGCTGATATCCAACACCAAAGAGCGAACAGAATGGCTGTTTAGAAAGGGTAAACAGGCAGCAGAATGCTTGGATTGGATCACCAGATCGAAACACACTTCCAGCAAGCAGTGGCCTGAGGGCAATTGCTTGCTGGGCAGGGTCGCCACGGAAGCAGAACCGAGATCCGAATGGTGCAACATCTCCCACAAACCGATAACGAAAGGCGAATCCCAACTCATAAATTGCAGGTCTTCCCGACGATTGGCAATATCGCGCGAGAAGGTTAGCTCGGTGCCCTCTCCGGGAATCCCAGGCAGCGCAGGAATCAGCATTTTATCCGAGGGAATAAGACTGTAGATACCTTCGTAGGTGCCCTCAAAATGAAAATTGAACAGGTCGCTGGCCATCTCGATCAATTCCAGAGGAGTGTCCTGTTCGAACAGGGTTATTTTGTCCGCCAACTCATCAGCAAAGGGTTGACGGCAGCTATTCATTTCCAGCAGTGCATCGCGTCCCAGCTGAATTTCCCGCTGCAGCAACTCGACCTTATCCATGCATTCCTGCTCCAGATCAGAAGTAAGTACTTCCTCACTGTAGAATTCAAGCGCCTCACTGTGCCGCTCAACAATCTCATCATGCACCTGACCGGCGGCAGGGTTTTGCTGTTCGATACAGTGCAGTACATGGTGATACCAATGTAGCTGAAGGGCAGTTTTCGACTGTGGTCCGTAGGGAATATGAATGTTTACATCGCGGTTTTGACCGATACGATCCAAGCGGCCAATGCGCTGCTCCAGCAAATCCGGATGCTCTGGCAAATCCATGCACACCAAGTGACAACTGAACTGAAAGTTGCGGCCTTCACTGCCGATTTCAGAGCAAATCAGAATCTGGCTGCCCTCGTCCAGGTCGGCAAAGTAGGCGGCGGCCTTATCGCGCTCTATCAGGTTTTGCTCTTCGTGGAAGAGTGCTGCGTCAATGCCATGCTTTTGCCAAAGAAAGCTCTCGCAATCCTTAACCTGCTCTATGCTGTGACAAATCACCAGAATTTTTTCGCTACCCTGCTGCTTTATCCACTGTGCCAACCACTCGAATTTCACCGGCCAGCTATCATCTTCCAATAGATGAGGTGTCGCCATTCGCTTAGGAAAACCAGCGATCGCCGAGCGCACATTACGGAACATCACCCGGCCAACGCCGTGTACATCCAGTAATTCATCTACCAGCTCCTCGTCGCTGGCACCTGCGGGCAAATGGTAGTCGTCTATCAGTTGCTCGCGGCCCTGCGGCAATGCTCGGATGCGCTCGTTCAATTGCTGGTACTCAGCTTCCGCTGCACGCAGGTTTTCCAGGCTGGTGAACTTGGCCGGATCCAGCAGCTGTAAACGGGCAAAATGGCTTTCGGCGCCCAACTGTTCTGGAGTGGCGGTTAGCAATACCAAGTGGTCGCTGCTCAGCGATAACTGCTGCAGGCAACCGAAGGCTTCACTGTCTGGCAGAATATGGTGGGCTTCATCGACAATGGTGATATCAAATTCCGCCTCCAGAAGTTGCGGGGCAATATGCTCGGCAATGCTGTGGGGAACAATATGGATCTGGCCACTGACGAAATCGTGCTCTTCCCCTGCGTAGAGGGTCGGCACCAGCGCGAACTTGCGCACCAGCTCAACCAGCCACTGTACCTGTAAGGCATCCGGCACTAATATAAGAGCGCGCTCGACCCGCTCAAATTTCAGCATGCGGCTAAGGATCATGCCCGCTTCGATGGTTTTACCCAAACCCACTTCATCGGCCAGCAGCACACGTACTTTTTCGCGCTCGCAGGCCATCCAAGCGACATATAATTGATGGGAAATTAGGTTGGCGCGCACCCCCAGCAAACCACCGAGGCGCGACTGCCAGGTTTTGCTCACGGCCTCATCCAATTTGCGACGGAAATAAAACCACTTAGGCGCGTCCAGCTGGCCGGTAAGCAAACGCACGAGCGGTTGATTCAAGCTCACTTCAGAGGACAGTTGCGTCTCCGGTATCAGCTGCTCAGTGCCAATATCATAAATGAGCAGGCCGTTTTGCTCGTGAACAGCTTTTACAACGGCGCTTTCACCCTTGGCCAGGGATATCTCATCTCCCTCAGAAAACAGGATACGGGTAAGCGGTGCCTGGGCAACGGCATAATTTCGCTCGCAATCTCCCTGCTCGAAAAAGATCGAAACTGTACGACCTTGCACCCCCGTGACGATACCCAATCCCAGCTCGGGCTCGGAATCGACTACCCAACGTTGACCTAAAACGAAAGTGCTTATCATCAGCTAAGAATCTCTGCGAAAGTTTGGGGGGCGCCATTGTACGGAAATTATGTGTTAATGATAGTTGAAGAGATCAAAGCCAACTTGGCTTTGCGCGACAGCCGTTTAATTTCTGACTCACGCCGGCAGGCCAGAGAGCGGGATTCCGCCGCTTCGTAGTACACCAGCTCCACCGGCTGCCGCGCCCGCGTATAGCGCGCGCCCTTGTTTGCGCTGTTATGCTCCCCGGCCCGGCGCTCAACATCGGTAGTAACGCCGGTGTAGAGCGATTTATCCTGGCAGCACACCATATACACGAACCAACCCGGATTATTCATTTATCGTTAACCTGAATATGACAAAAAGCAGCCAGAATGGCTCGGCGGCTATTATAACGAGCGGGAAACACTATATGCTCTACAGCATGAGTTCAACGCCCACTTTAGCCAAGCCGTAATACTATGCCTCAAGAAACTCGCAGGGGACTTCTCTTTGCCATCTCCGCCTATACCTGCTGGGGCTTTGTCCCCCTCTATTTCAAGCTATTTGGCCGAATACCTGCGGGGGAGCTGCTTGTTCACCGTATTGTTTGGTCTGCATTGTTTGTCGGGCTGATACTCGTAGTATTAAAGCGTTTGCCACAACTAGCACCCTACTTCCGCTCACCCAAAACCCTGCTTATCCTCGGTGCAGCGGCCGGTTTTGTGGCTATTAACTGGGTGGTATTTATCTGGGCAACCAACCACGGTCACCTGCTGGAAACCAGCCTGGGTTATTACATCAACCCACTCATCAACGTGTTATTCGGTTTATTATTTTTGGGTGAGAAACTGCGGCGGCTACAATGGCTCGCTGTCGCCTTGGCTTTTACCGGTGTTGGCCTGCAAATGATCACGCTTGGAGAAATTCCCGTGATCGCCTTAACACTCGCTTTTTCTTTTGGCGCCTATGGACTTATGCGCAAATTAATACGCGTGAGCGCACTGGAGGGGCTGTTTATTGAAACACTTCTGCTACTGCTGCCAATGCTGCTCTATTTTTATTTTTTTACCCCGGCGGAATCCCTGCGTATCGCCAGTAATGAAACCAGCTTTGCTTTTTTACTGCTAGCGGCGGGCCCGGTAACCAGTATTCCACTTATACTTTTCGCCGCAGGCGTTAACCGATTAAATTATTCCACCATGGGGTTTATACAATATCTCGCGCCCACCATCGTGTTAATCACTGCCATAGGCTGGTTTGATGAAGTCCTTGTCTGGCAGAAAGCAATGACTTTTGTCTGCATTTGGGTGGCGCTGGCGATTTATTCGCTGGACAGCCTCTATACGGCAAGAAAATCTCGCCGATATCACATTGCCAAAGGCAGCGAAGCTCAAAAATGAATGCGTGGAAAAACACCGTCCATGTTTGAGGATTAAGGTTTCTCCCCAACAACGATATAAACTCTAGCCAGCCTGATGAATATCGACCGATCTACCACAACGGAAAATCGACATTACAACATCGTTCATCCCTTGTTGCTGTTAGTCATTAGCACTTTTATTTTAAAGGCTTTAATAGCCTGTCATCGAATAGATGGGGCGTTCGTTTACACGCATACGCCTTCAGTTATCCGCCATCCGCTAGATTCCAAATCGACCGTCACTGAACTGACCTTTGAACTTACCGACAAGGGAGATTCCAACATCACATTGGTGCAACTGGCGAACTACTCCTCACTCTCAATTTGGTTGAGCGCTTCCAGCTTTGGCAAGCAGAATAGCGCCGTAGATTTTTATCGAGGTACTCGCCCTACCAGTACTTCGTTATTATGGCCTGGCTGTGAGGGAATATTAAAAGCCATCACCAAAGACAGCACAGCAAACACCGCCCCCAATAGAAACACCGCACTGTGCGACGTCAACCAGACAATACCCAATAACGCGGGAATCACTACCGCCGCAATATGGTTAATGGTAAAACTGACGCTGGCGGTCGCGGCGATATCCGCTTTATCCGCTATTTTCTGGAAGTAGGTACTAATGGCAATGGCGAAGGCAAAAAAGAGATGGTCGACAACATAAAGCGCGGCGGCAAAGTGCGCGTTGGTCACAAAAGCATACCCAACAAAGACTAGGATTAGCGCGACGTACTCGATAATGAGTGCTCTGCGCTCACCAATAACGCCAATAAATTTGCCTATGCGCGCAGCGAAGAAAAAATTAAACACATAGTTAATAATAAACAGCGCGCTAATTTCACCCACGCTGTAGCCAAACTTTTCTACCATTAGAAATCCGGCAAACACCACAAATATCTGCCGCCGCGCACCACTAAAAAACACCAGGGCGTAATAAAGCCAATAGCGTTTGCGTAGAATCAATTTTTTGTGCTGCTCTACATGAGGATGAAAATTTTTGAATTTAGCCACAATCACCAATGTCGCGACCAGGCCGCTCGCTCCTGCCAGCAAGTACATCCACTGGTAATCTACCCCCAGCTGATGCATCGCAACAAAGATCAGCGCGTAAGCGGAAAGACTGGCAATCGCTCTTACCGACAAGGCACGCCCCATAAACTGCGGCGCATTTTCCTTTGACAGCCACTGCAACGTAAGAGATTTGTTAATCGTTTCGAAATAATGGAAGCCGATGGACATGACCACAGTGGTTAAATACAGCCCAATGGCAAAAGGAAAAAAGCCGGTAAGAGCTACTCCCAGCGCCATCACCGCAATCGAGAGCAATGCAAAGTATTGCTCTCGAAGTATCAGCAGTACAAAAACAGCCGTAAACGCCAGAAAGCCCGGCACTTCCCTCAAGCTTTGCAGCATGCCTATTTCCACACCGGTAAAGTTTGCACGCTCGATAACAAAATTGTTCAACAACACCTGCCAGGTGGCGAACATAAATGACATCACAAAGCTCATGGTTAAAAGGAGGTTTTCTGGTTTGTGCCAAAAACTTGTAGGCTCAGATACGGAAATATTTACAGCGGAAGCGGACTTAGATTCGGACATAGAGGTACAACTGGTAGGAGATCAAAGAACAACGATCTTATCATAGGTTAGAATTCGCGCACCCATTTACCACCTAAACAACAGCCTATGAAATTTGATGCCATTGGCCTGCAAATCCCCGACATTTTGCTGCCATCTCCCTCGATAGACCCTACAAACTGGGCGGTTGTCGCCTGCGATCAATACTCTTCCCAACCGGACTACTGGCAAAAGGTCGCACAGGCCATTGCAGACAGCCCCTCCACCGGGCATATGGTATTTCCGGAAGCATGGCTGGAAAGTGGCAATAACGAAGACATTATTCAGGGTATTCAAAGCACCATGCAGTCCTACCTGCAAAAGGACGTTTTCGAGGAATACAAAAGCAGCCTTATTCGCTGTCGACGCAGCACCTCAACCGGTGAGCGCAAAGGCGTGATCGTTGCGCTGGACCTGGAACACTACGATTATCGGCAAGGCAGCCAAACCCTGATTCGTGCCACCGAGGGTACCATTGTTGACCGCCTGCCGCCGCGCGTCAAGATCCGCGAGGGCGCTGCGCTGGAGTTCCCCCACATTATGGTACTGATCGACGACCCCGACAGAACCGTCATTGAACCCCTGTTCGAACAGTCGGCAACACCCGTTTATCAATGCGAGCTGATGCAAAACAGTGGTCAGCTGCGCGGCGAGTTAATCGACGCCCCCGAGGCGCTGGTAGCCTTCGCCGCCAGCCTGGAAAAGCTCGCTCAACCCGACAGCTTCAAGGAAAAATACGATACCGGCCCAGAACAGCAGCCCCTGCTCTACGCCATGGGTGATGGCAATCATTCCTTTGCTACGGCGAGAGCAATATGGGAGCAGATGAAAGCCGACCGGGGCTTTGACGCCGTTGCGGATCACCCCGCCCGATATGCCCTGGTGGAATTGGTTAATCTCTACGACACATCACTGGAGTTCGAGGCCATTCACCGGGTGGTGTTTAATACAAACCCCGAAGCACTGATCGCCGCTTTTTTGGATTACTACCGCGATCAACAGGCCGAATTGAAAGCCGAGCCTGCCAACCTTAGCGCCGACGCCCAAGCCATTCCCTTTCATTATCACAACACCAGCGGCTCGCTCGTTATTCACAAACCTGCACAGCAGCTGGCGGCGGGAAGCCTGCAACAGTTTCTGGACGATTATCTAAAAGATAACCCTCAAGCCAATGTCGACTATATTCACGGCGAGAGCACAACGATTCAGCTGGGTGAGAAAGAGAGCAATATTGGATTTTTATTGCCACCCATCGATAAACAGGCTCTGTTTAAAACGGTAATCTTTGACGGCGCGTTACCGAGAAAAACATTTTCGATGGGCGAGGCGCAGGATAAACGCTTCTATTTTGAGGGCCGACGCATACAGCCGTAATGATCCAGACGGGTTGATAGACGCCAGCAACCAGGCACAACGGGGTTGCTCCGCGTTACCATTGTCGGAGGATGATTCTAGTCTCTCTATTTTCACCTTCTTACCACCACCAACAAAGAAAAAAGCCGCAACAGCAGGTTGCGGCTTTTACTCAGGTCTAAACGTCTACACGATCACTCGCGGCTCTATTAGTTCTTCCAAGGAAACTCCGGCAAAGCACCTTCCTCGGCATTGCGAATCAACTCCAGAGCCATCTCTGGGAACCATGCGCCTGCGGGAGGGTTGTCAATACCTCGAACGGGGTCAGGTGATCCAGCGGGTTCCCATCGAGTGCACTCGCCATCGGATTCACCAGGTATCTTGATCCACAAATAAGCATCCACCAGATCGATACCGGTATCCAGCGTTGGTCGTAAACCTAAGCCGCGCTCGGGAGGGTTACACCAATCCTGCACGTCGCCGGGAGCATCTTCCGGGCCAACCCAACGGCCCTGACCATTGCGGCTGGTATCGATAACAAAGTGTGTTGTAGCTTCCGCCGTTCCCAGGTTACTCACATACCAGTCGTCCGTTTCTACCCAGGTATTCGTATCATCGAGATTCGCAGGGTAGTACTGGCTAGCACACCAATCATAGTGACCCAAACGCCAACCGCCTTCTTCATCATTATTGGCAAAGGCGAGACAAGAGGAAATCCACTCGCCGTATTTGATCAGCTGGTCCGATGCCTGATAGTTCGATGCATTTAGGAAAAAGCCCGCAGAATCAGCAATACCCGCTTTGCTTAAACGATCAGCAATATCGCCAACCCCTAACCAACGCACATGAGTGGCATCGAGATACACATCAACATTGCCCATAGCATTAAAACGCTCGACCGCTTCGGTCATCATATAAAAGCGCTCATCCGCTGCGGTTTCTGCGTCCACTTCATCGGGCTGACACCACTCAGGGGAATCGTTACCCAACGGCGTGTAGTGCGGAATGATCCCCAAACCATCAGGTTCAAGCATAATTTTCGCTTTAGATTCGCCAATTGTCTCAGCTATAGCGTCTATCCATTCCAGGTATTCGTCGGCATTGGTGGCGCCACCCGCAGAGTAAGATGCACAATCACGGAAAGGAATGTTGTAGACAACAAAAACCGGCGTGGCATTAAACTGCATTCGCGCCTGCCAAAGGTGCTGCCTAACCGTTTGCTTGATTTCATCGGCAGACGATCCCACCAGCCATACAGACTGCGGCGTGGTCATCATTGCCGCCAGCGACCCTGCATCCTCGAACTCACCCTCTTTAAGCAACGCTTTGAACTGGTCTCGCGCGCCCTCATTTGCCGGTGGAATGTACAGGTGCTCGGGTATATTCCAATGATGTTGATAGTGTGACATTGCGCCACCCTTTTTTGCAACAACCGGCTGACTTGCCATTGCCAACCCAACCAACGAGGCAGCGGCCATGAATAACGTCCTATTTATCATTTTTCTTCTCCTAACAGGTTTTGTTTGAATGCATTCGTGAAACGCTACAACCTCCTTTTTTCACGACAAGCACAGCACATGAAAATCGTTAGATAACACGTTAACGAATACATTCTCTATACACATTATTGTTGATGAAGTTTTTGAAGACGATTGACTAAAACACTACTGAAATCGCAAAAAACAATGCGACGTCGCATACTAAAATGCGCTTTGTGAAGATGACAACAAATTTTAAAATCTCTCGAAATCAATTTCAAACCATTAGACTGTAATCGGTTTCATGGCGGCTAAATTAATATTTATAGCCATCATTTTGAGGGATTCTAGAGGCGCGTACATCTTTGGTGGTTAGGCAGTGGCGGGCTTTTTCAAAACATCAAAGTAAGATGGAAGGAACAACATGCCGCCAACTAAAATTAGTGTGCTTAGATCGAGGAAACTCTGGTTAAGTCGAATCAAATCTTGACATTCTGGTTTTCCAAGGTCAAGGCGCCTGTATACTGGAATACGTCCGTATTTCAAAAACGAGCGACATTGGTAGGGTAAGTAACACGTATTTCATTGTCTTTCTCGTTCTATTAGTGGATCACTCAAAAGGTACGCATGCTTAAAGTAATTACTCGTCCACGTTAAATAAACACTGATAAAACATTGAGTTACGATATTATTTTGTTGCCTCCACCCCTTCTATTTAGTCAATTCCACTCACTATTCGTAAAATACACTAAGCATGATCCGTTTCACACAGGTTCACTTCAACGGTGATATGGGAGAGCTTATCAAAATCTTTCAGCAAGCCTTTGTAGTGCTCAGCAGACCGAGCTTGATGCGTGACCAGTGCAATAATTGCCGCATAGTGATTGGCGCTCACGTGCCAGATATGTAGGTCCGACACTTTATTGTCCGCATCTGCCTCAATCACCTCACGTATTTTTTGCTGCTCCTGCTCATTGATGCTTGCGTCCAGAAGCACTGGCGCTGTTTGTTTGATCAGACCTATGGCCCAGTGAGTAATAATAATCCCCCCCACAACACCCATGACCGGATCTAGCCAATTCCAACCAAAGTATTTGCCGCACACCAAAGCCGCTATTGCCAGCACCGAAGTAAGCGCATCGGCAAGCACATGCATATAAGCCGCTTTTAAATTGTGATCGTGATGATGGTGATGGTCGTGCCCGTGATCGTCATGCCCGTGGTGGTGAGCATCCTTGAGTAAAAAGGCGCTAACTATATTGACCACCAGGCCAACCGATGCCACCACAATTGCTTCATTAAAATGGATCGCCTGGGGTTCAATCACGCGCTGTAAAGATTCAACCAGCATCACCAGCGCTACAATCGCCAGACCCACTGCGCTGGCAAAACCGCCCAGAACATTTACCTTGCCCGTACCAAAAGTGTAGCGGTTGCTACCTGCATATTTGGTTGCATAACGATAGGCAAGCATTGCAATCAAAAAGGCGGCGACATGCGTGCCCATATGCCAGCCATCAGCCAACAGCGCCATTGAACCATAAATACTACCGGCAATAATTTCCACCAGCATGGTAATAGCCGTGAGCACCAGAACATACAGGGTTCGCCTTTCGCCCTTTTGGTTGGCTACGGCAAAATTGTGGCTGTGTTGCCATTGATTTAAGTTATGTGAATGCACGTTTAATTTCCTGTTCAATTGCAAAACGTCACAGATATAAATCTGTATTACTCAGTATGTTATCCGCAAGAATACCGACAAAAAGAATGGTACGTATAGAGCAATATCAAAAGCACCTTCGGAAGCATTACCGATTTCCTATAGATTCCGTAGCAGCTGTATGCAGTGCGTACGAAATTCTGGCGGTCGTTTTTACTCGTCCTAAATTGATCGTTAACGTGTACCTGAATATTTCGGCTGGAGAATATTCGCTACTTAGTATAGCCTGTGATCGCGCTAGCCTTCACCGCTAACGCTTTGATTATCTCATCGCCGCAGAACTTCTCGGCCTATTTATACCCGTGTTGTTAAAATTAGAATAAGGAAAAAATAATGACAGATAATCCCTACCAAACACCCGAGGCATCTGCTCCGGACGACATGATCAAATGTATCGCATGCCCAAAGATATTGCCGCACTTCTCGCATTTTTATTTGGCGGCTTTGGTGTTCATCGATTCTACATGGGCCAGTGGTGGGGAATATTTTATTTACTTTTTTTCTGGCTTTGGATACCCGGTATTATCGCCTTTATCGAAATGATTGTATTTCTGTGTAGCAACCAGGAAAACTGGGATGCTAAATATAACGAAGGTCGTCCCAAGGGGCCGAACGACGGAAGCAGTGCGGCAGTCATTATTATTGCGGTTATCGGTGGAGCATTTATTCTCATCGCGCTTATTGGCATTCTAGCGGCCGTTGCACTACCGGCATATCAGGATTACACCACTAGAGCGACAGTAGCCGAAACCATGGCTGACGCTTCGCACGCAAAAAAACTGGTTCAGGATTTTTACCAAGCTAACGACCAGCTTCCAGATAGTAATATTATGCTGGGCTTGGAAGAACCCTATACCTTAAACACGCATTCAGAATTGGAAGTTAGTACAGCCGGAGCGATTACAATCGAGTTCAACGAACCGACTAGTATTGAAGGGTCGACCATCGTTTTGACACCGCAGTTCGACAATACCTACGGGGAATTTTGGTCCTGCACGGAAGGCGATATGGACAATAGATACCGCCCTGCGAACTGTCGCAAATAGACCTTATACAACTCCAGATAACAATGCCGGCGCACATTTGTGCGCCGATTAATCCCCAAAGTCAAACAACCTCGCCCGCACACCACCCCGATGCCCAAGCCCATTGGAAATTATACCCTCCCAACCAGCCGGTAACGTCCAAGACTTCACCAATAAAATACAGGCCTTTCACCTTTTTACTTTCAAAGGTTTTGGAAGATATCTCATCGGTATCAACACCACCACGTGTAACTTCAGCGGTACGATACCCCTCTGTTCCGGACGGCGTAATCCGCCACTGATGAAAGTGCTGGTGCAGCTGTTCAATCTCTTCATTACTGAATTC
This sequence comes from Teredinibacter haidensis, assembly GCF_014211975.1. Classification (NCBI taxonomy): domain Bacteria; kingdom Pseudomonadati; phylum Pseudomonadota; class Gammaproteobacteria; order Cellvibrionales; family Cellvibrionaceae; genus Teredinibacter; species Teredinibacter haidensis. The sequence goes on along the minus strand of NZ_CP060084.1, from coordinate 4,094,482 downwards.
TGCAACAGGCTTATTGCCCACTTTCTGCTCAAGCCATGATTGCACAAAGCGCTTCGGCAGATATTTTGACAACAACGTTTTTAGCTCCTGCTTGCCGCTGTTTTTTTTCCACTCAATAATCAAACCGGAAAGGCTTTCACCCGGCAAAAAATCAAGGCATATGCTCTCCCCTAGGTTCCAGTAATTCGAGATCTGCAATACTACCGGCCCGCTTAACCCTCGATGAGTAAACAGCAATTCATCGGTAAAGCTTGTTTGGGAGCTTTCAACTTTTGCTCGAACAGAAACACCCGACAGCGCTGCAGACAGCTCCTGCCAATGACCAGAGAGCGTAAACGGAACCAAAGAGGCTGTTCGCTCCAGGGTTTCTAAACCGAACTGTTCGGCAATTTGGAAACCAAAGCCTGTCGCCCCCATTGTTGGGATAGAAAGTCCACCTGCGGCGACCACCAGGCTCGCACAACCAAACTCGCCTCGGCTGGATTCAATAAAAAAGTGATTCTCTTTTTTCTGCACGTTTACAATATCGCAGTGGGTCTGAATTGTTACGCCTGCTTGCTCACACTCCGACAGCAACATATTGAGAATATCGCTGGCTTTATTGTCGCAAAAAAGCTGGCCCTCACCCTTATCGTGATAGGCGATATTGTGTTCATTCACCAGCTCGATAAAATGCCACTGAGTGTAGCGACTTAAGGCTGATTTACAGAAATGTGGATTTTGCGAAAGGTAATTTTCCGGCGATATATCCATGTTCGTGAAGTTGCAGCGGCCCCCCCCGGACATGAGTATTTTTTTCCCCGGCTTATTAGCGTGGTCCAACAACAGAACCGTACGACCTCTTTTTCCCGCCGTAGCGGCGCACATCAAACCCGCCGCACCGGCACCAATAATAATGACATCGTATTGCATTAATTTTTAAACCCTTAAATACCATTTAAAGCGAGCGCAATCACAACCACCTGGGGGACGGTAATCAACGGCAGGAATAAGGCCAGCTTCCAGGAGCGTGTTGTATCTTTAAGCACCATAATTTCAGTGTAATCGGTACTTACGCCCGTCATTAGAAAGGCAAAACTGTTTCCCGGTGCCACGGCTCGATTAAATATATCTGCCGCAATAGGCGCCGAACCCTCGGAGCATACTTCGAGTACCGTCGCCACCAGCAACGTGACCGCCAGGCCCACAGCGGTGGGGCCAAAGTAATTGCCGAAATAATCAGGCGGAACAAACGTACGGATCGCCGCCGCCAGTAAAACGCCAAACAACAACCAACGTAATACCATACGTGATTCCCGAACACCATCGACAAAAAATTGCCACAGACTACGGTGGTTGTAGCTACCCTGCTTTAGCGCCTCAATGGCCGTTGGCCAAAATTCGAAATTGTCTGGCAGTGCTTCGGTATTGGGGTTAGCGGGCAAGTTTCCCCGCGCGACTAACGCATCGAACACTAGCCCGGTAACAATGGCCACCAGGGCAGACGCCACGATAAACGTAAGCGTCCAGCCCAGGCCTATCATGGCAATTAAAATCAGTGTGAGTGAAAACGAATTCCAGGGGCTGGCAATCAAAAAGGCCATGACCTGCCCAGTGGAGGCGCCGCGCTCATAGAGCTTCGCACCAACCATCAGAATACCGTGGCTGCAAAGGTCCAGCAGCAGGCCAGCACCTGTGGCCCGCAGCATGCCTTTCAGTCCACCATGGGTTCCCAGCAATGACATCACCAACTCTCGCGGAACCTTACACAACAACGCGACCATAAAGATGCCAAGGGCCGCGCCCCAAGCCATGGTGTTGATCAGCTCGAATATCGCATGACCTAGATGGCCCAGCATAGACGCCATTTGCTCTGGAAAGGTCTTCGCGATAAGTAGATGATAACCATAGCCCAGTGCAACCCCAAACAGTGATCCCCAGAGCATATAGTCGGGTCTATCGCTGGTTTCGCAGCAGCCACCGGCACTGGGTTTTTCGTTCGCTACTTCGCCACTACCGCAACAGGTCGACGCCGATTTCGGTTTGCCAGCACAACAGCTTTTGGGTTCTGATTCTTTTTTGGACTGACAGCAACTTTCGCTTTCCCCGCCGGGGGGGGACTCATCAACGGATTTAGACTTACTACAGCAGGAAGGTTTTTCCATTTGAAATCTGATCTCGATTAAATAGGTGTCTCTATTATGGCAAGCCTTCGGGCGAAACGCACTGACCTTTTGCTACACTTATATGCGAACCATTCTAGGATTATTGTCAGTATGCTGGTCTCGTATAAGTACCATTTAATAGGCTCCTTTTTTCTAACCGCACTATTTTTTTCCGGCGTTACTAACGCCGAAAAATCTGCCGAACAACTCTATAAACGTTTGTGTATCGCTTGCCACGGGCCCGAACTCACAGGTTCATTTGGCAGCTCACTGGTGGACGACGAGTGGAAACACGGAGCTACCGACGCCGATATTGCCAAGGTAATTAAGGAGGGTGTAATCAAAAAAGGTATGCCACCTATGGGCAGATCGCTATCTGACGAGCAGATTACCGCCATGGTGGTGTTTATTCGGGAGAAAGGTAAAGCGGCCAGTAGAGAGAAGTAGTCACAGAGAGCTAAACGGCTCGATTACACGGATAGGTCATTCAGGGATCTCGTTAAATGTATTGACCCGAGATTTTTTCTCGCCTCGAAAAAATTTTCCAAACGCTAAAAAATAGACAACCTGATCAATGACTTCTTTATTTGTCATCATAAAAGTATGCGTAACGGGAAGAACTAAGTGGTCAGCCATTCCTTCAAGCCTGCTCCGCTCTACACTCACTTTTCCATCATCATCGCCAGGAATTAGCGCTGACAATATCAAATTAATGCTACTGGTACCGGCAACAATACCCAGTTCAAAATCTGCTGGCCCCAGAGTATTGGGAATGCTTTTTTGGTCGGTGCCCAACTGTAGACCGGCATCGCCATTCATAAGATGAAAGCCGGGAAAATCACCGAGTTTATCAACAACTTCACTACCCTTGTTGGGCGGCCCCAACATTACCACACGAGCTAATCGCGGTAGCTTGTTGTTATGAAGATACTGCCTGACTAATATACCGCCAAGGGAATGCGTAACAAAATTTACGGCATTCTCCTCCCGGCAGCTTTTTAAGGCGCTAGAAATAGCCGACTCAGCCAAGGTATTGATCTTTCCCGTTCGAGATTCATAGGCCTGATTAACAACAAAATAACCTTCTTTTTTCAGGCGTGCCTCCATTTTTCCCATGGAAGCATTGGTACGAGCCAAACCGTGCAACAAAACAACGCACGAGGCCTGCGCGGATACGGGCACCAGTAAAAAGATAAAAAGCAGTACTCTCATTTAGATACGTTTTTTGCTCTTAATGCTTTACGTTTATCCAGCGCATCTGTTTGTGATGAAATTAAAATCAGCTGCTGTAAAAAATTTTCAATGCGCGGGTCGAAGATATGATTATGATCGGGAATTAGCGCTTTATCCACCCGAATATTCATATAGGGATTCCTGCCAGCGCTATTGTCGGTGCGTTTCAGCGAGGAGCCTCTAAAAGCTATTGTACTGCCCGGATGATCTTGCTCCCAGCTTTCTGCTGTCCGCATAAAGAGTTCAACCTCTTTCTGGAGATCAAACTCCCACAGCGCTGCATCTTCGTTCTTCCGCTCCGTCGCACTCAGGTAGTGGGTTTTATAGTGATCAAAATGCCCTACAGCAGTTTGATTCGCAACACCCTGGTCAATAATTTCTGTTTGCTGGAGAACCGCATTATAACGCTCAGCCTTGCGCTCTTTTTCGAACAGGGTCGAAAACCAGCGCCCCATAGGAAAGGCATATTTGGTAGCGCCATCGGATTCCGATGTTAAAATTGCCAGTACCGGCAACTGCCCGGGAAAATAATGGCCTCGCTCGGTGGCCATATCACTCAGGTTAGCGTAGCGCATAGCCTCAAATGCCGGATTAATCAGCACCACCAAATCCGCAAAACCGATCGTATCGCTCACGAACCCCTGCGGGCCTTCTGTATGCACAAAGCCGTACTCTAGAATTTCACTCAGCGCCGAATAAACGACCGCACCACCGAAGCTATGCCCAACAACCGCCAAACGTGTGCCGCTCTCTTTCCCCTCTTTTCTATCAATGGCATGTTTGGTATTACGTAACAACTCCAAGCGGCCGAGTACTTCTGTTGTTGCTCCGTAACCCACCTTATGAGCAGTTTCTTTTCTCTCCCAAAACGTAAGATTTTTCAGTACGGGCCAACTAACAGAACCCCCTCGCCACCCTAGATAAATGCCTGTCACTTTACGCGGCTGCATACCCATACTGTTGCTAATCGCCGATTCCATCGCACTTAAGCGCATTAAGCTCTTGCGAAAACTCTGAATATTATCGTCACCCACCTTAGCACTGTGCTTCCAGCCATGAACAAACACCACCACCAAGGCGTCTTGCTCAATTAGATCCGTGGCCACTTTAGTCAGCACCTTGTCCATCTGCTTGCGTTGCCATAGCTGGCCCTGGTCGTCCAGCTCAATAAACGCCAGCATATAATCCTGACTGCTATCCTGGAGATTTTTATAGCTCTGAATCGAGCTGGTTTTGCATTCCTGCAGAGGATTACTAGAGGTACAAAGCTCGTAATTCGTTCGATATTGTTGGTGGGAAATACAGGAAGTAAGCGATAAAACAACAATCGCTATAACAAGGGTACTACCGAAATAAAGTCCTTTTTTCATGGCTTGGCCCTCTTTAAGGTGGGATAGTTTTTAACTCAACAAATTTTTCCTCTACTAAATAAAAATAGACGACGAGCTCTCGCCGTCTTTAACCTATATGTTGTGTAATTTTATTTACTTAAACCGGATAGCTGTACCACTCACCGACACCATCATCATCCCTCCTTGCTGGCCAACCACTTCGTAATCAATATCGATACCAACAATACCATCGGCACCTAGGGCCTTTGCTTTTTGCTCCATTTCATCGAAGGCAATTTCTCGGGCTTTTCCCATTTCTTGCTCGTAAGCGGCAGACCGACCGCCAACAATATCGCGTATAGCGCCAAAAATATCTTTGAATATATTGGCCCCCAGTATGGCCTCACCAACAACCACACCCAGGTATTCCCGAATGGGCCTGCCATCTACTGTCGACGTTGTGGTTTTAAGCATCGTCACTCCTTAGGCATTTAACTTTATAGAATACTGAGCTTTCCCACCGGCGGTGGACTCAAACGCGCCCGTAGCGGGTACTCCATGTTCAGTGACTTCACCCTCGGAGTTTGCCAGGGTAAATTCACTCTTGGCAATACCGTTTTCGAATACTCCCTCGTGCTGTAATACCAGAGTACCTTTGCCACTGTCCAATACGATTCGCTCATGGCCGACAAAAACTGCGTTTTTTTCACTCTGGTAATACATAAGATAATGAACTTCAGACAAGCCACAAATATCGCCACTGTACGCTTGCGTCACAATAACATAACTTTGTTTCGTGCCATTTTCATACTCGTGAATAACTTTTTCATCCCAATTAGTTATTTGAAACTCTCCTGTCAATTCCATCGTAGGCCTCGTCATTATTATTTGGGTAGAATCTCCCAGGATTCTATTTCACCGTTGTCTAAATAGAACAACGGGTGAAGTTCTGGCTTCTTCAATAAGGCGATTTGTTGATATCTCTTGTAATCCCTTACGCTCAGTTTATTTAGTAGATGCTGAAATTCATAATCCACCTGCCCAGTGGTAACGCGCAACTTGGAGCGAATAGCTCTATTGGGCAGCTTGCTTTTGTCGAAGTTATACCCTCGCTGAGTCGCTTCATCGGCCACCGACTTTAGATAGCTGGTGATAGCCCCCAGAGGGTTTCTTGTGTTCCTGAATCGAATAAGTTGTGGGTGGTTCTTATAACCCTTGGTTTTGCCGGACAAAACATGTAGTGCAAGTAAACCTTCTCGCCACAAGGCAACCAGCCCTTTCGCATCTAAGTAACACGGGTGCAAACTCCAGAGTCTCACAGTATGGGTCCAATCTATCGATAATACCTTGCTCTGCTAACCGTTTTGGCCAACGCTAAATACCGTACTTACTGCAATACCATGCGAACAAGTAGTGCGTATTTTAACCACTCATCATTAAAACTCACAAGCGGAATTAACCTAGCATGCTTCAGTAAGTTGGCAATTTTAGGATTCTGACGGAAACCGACAATTTAAGGTTTTGCTAATCCTGCGAGCACGGGGGCTTAAAAGCAGGTATGCACCAACGCGGACACTCGCTTAGCAAAGACTGTAGCCTCGTCCAGGTTATCTCCCAAGAACTAGGCTGTAACGCATTCCTACTATACGTTCGCTCTATTTTTGAAGAGGTACACCGTGTGCTCTATCACAGCGGCAGCAAAAACTACGCCGAAAATTACAATTACCTCAGCACTCGCCTGGCAGTTAGTACCCTGTGGCAATCCGAATAATGGTGAACTCGTGATACTTCCATAGTTGTGTCCATAGGGCATACCGATAAAATAGCTGACGATAGGCACAGCCAACCATGTAATTCTATAAGGCTTTCGCTTGAACATAATAAAAATGCTAAGCGGTAAACCTATTGTCGCCGATAGCACCAAAATGTCATGGTTGGAGCAGCCATTAGCAACGGCGGCGACATAAAAGAAAGCCAGTATCAATAGTGTGAGCACACTCAGCGTCCACTCAAGCTTTGAGCGCCCACCTACGGATTCTCTCGAGTGTGTTTTCGTTGATATTGTAGCGGTGTCCTGCACCAATTCGCTTCTGAAACCGGACATTACATCTTGATTGCTTTCTTGAACGCCTTCGGATACAGCAGCAATACCAGGCTCGAGTTTAGATCGAATATCGGCTATTAGCTTAACGAACCCAGGATAATTGTCTGTCCCGTCCCACCCATATAACGGCACGGTCTGAAGACCAGCAAACCGGAATGGAAGCTCGACATCATCTATCTGTGTAGGAATCAACTTCTGTTTATTCAGCGCATAACTGGCTTCATCTCTCACGTAACGCGAACTTATCGAAAGCTTCGACCACAAAACAACGACACACGTTGCTTCTTGCAACGCAGCTTCGATCACATCGTCGAAATGTTCTCCCGCGCGCAGGTGAGGGTCCCACCAAACCGTCCAGCCCTGCCTCTGCAGGGCGTCGGCCAATTGTTTGGCTGTTTGCTGATCTTCCCTTTTGTAGCTGATAAAAATATCGTTCATAGTCCCTTCCTCGTTTACGACCAAACGCTGACTGGTTACTACCCTCGCAATTTACAACAACCAATACAAAACGTTCTGGTCACTTGGCGATACCTCCTTGCTCCCCCCTTTACGCTTCGATAACGATATAGGTTGGTGATCGATTGCTCCGGCATCACTCTCAAATACAAATGTTTCCCTTAGCGCCGGGTAAACGACTTACTCAACCCTGAATTCAACTTGCATATTCGCATGGTACTTCACTTCATCAAATGAGCTTCCAGTCTGCTGAACTCTCCCCTTGCGCTTCATATCGTAGTCAACGCCAGACCTAACGGCAGCGACCACAACCTCTTCAACAAGTTGTGCCCCTTCAGTGGCCTGCATGCCAACCCCCAGCTCTCTAAACGAAACCGGAATTAATTTGATCCCAAGTGATTTTTCATACTGTCGTTTTTTAGCCAGTATTTTATCTAGAGCTTGCTGCTTTACCACCTCTTGAAATTCGTCTTTTTTTGAATGAGAGAACAGTGTTGACGATATCTCAACCTCCGTTAGCTCATCGGCAATAGTGGCTATATCCTGAAGCTGCTGCTCAGATGTGATTTTTATCGTCATTCTATTAACGACTTTAAAGGCATTAGGTTTCTTCCCAAACCAACCGTATTGAGGCGATGTCGAAAATTTGGAATTTTTTATCGTTTCAGCTTTAAACCCCTTGTCGATTAAGTACATACGTACGTTTTCTCGCACAGTTGTATTCGCTTTTAGGGATTGCGAAAGCCGCTCTTTCTCCGTGGTAATAACCAGGTTAATATCAGCCTCATCAGAATATGCGGTTTTTTCTGCACTATCGTTAATCGTTACCAGAGTCTCTTTTGGGTAGAGAAACCCACGAAGATCTTCTGGGTAACCCTTAATTTCCGGTGCCGCATAGCACAACGATGCGGTAAGTAAGATTACGGTAACTACAAGTCTTATCATTTTTTTCTCCCAAACCCCATTTAGTTATTGAATCCTTCGTTATTCAACCTACGTTTTTCGACTGAAAAAACGCTTCTACGCATTACCTCAGCACTAACGTCGAAACGCCACTATCACTGGCAACTTTGCCGCGCGGTAAGCCGGCAACACACCACCAATTAGACCGATAACAAGTGCTAACTTTATGGCTTGCAGAAAGCCATCGCCTGAAATTTCAAAATCAAACACAATTTGGGTAAAACTTCCCCCAAGGGTAGAGGCGGTAATACCATCGAAAAACAAATAGGCCGCCACGGCACCCAGAAGACCACCAATCACCGAAAGCACCAGAGATTCGACCAAGGTGCCGAAGAAGGCGGACATTCCACTAAACCCTATCGCCCGCAGCGTTGCAATCTCCACTGCTCGTTGCGCTACTGAGGTATACATGGTGTTCAGTGCTCCGGCTAATGCGCCCAATGCCATTGCAATCGAGAGAGGCCAACCCAGATAGAATATTAGATCCGCCATCCCTTTAGATTGCTCAGAATAGTAATCAGACTCCGTCCAGACATCTAAATTTAGGCGCGGATCATTTTTAAAGAATTCTTTTAATGGTGTTATCTCACCAGATTTCGCAAGTTTTACGCGCATAATTTGGTAGCTGCTGCCACGATTAAATTGGCTCTGTACGGTTTTCGAATCGGCCCACAACTCACTTGAGAAGACCGAGCCCCCGGCGGCGAACACACCGACGACTGTCCATTCAATATTATTAAGCCGAATGGTTTTATTAAGTTCGAAGCCGCTGAATTCTTTAAGAATCGCTTCTCCTACCACGATTTCATTGGTCCCCGGCTCGAAAATTCTGCCAGCGACGATGCTGATATTCTCCCTCATGGCAATACCACGGTTGTCCAAACCCCGAAGCGGTAAATTCACATCGGTACCAGTGGTTTTTTTCTTTCCGGTTACAATAATATAGAGTTCTCCGGAGACGATTGGCCCTTCCGCATCTAGCGCTATACCCGGTGCGGTTTCAATGACACGGTATTGTTCCCGCAGTAAAACACTATTTAATTCTGCCTGCGAACCTTCACGTAATATTACTGCCAGAGCCTCCGAACCGGTGCCTTTTAGGGTTTGCTGAAACCCATTAGACATCGCCAGAAAGCCGAGCAATACAGCAACAACGATGGCAACCGCCAGAAGCGTTGCTAACGACATCCAGATTCTCTTCGGCAAGCTGCGTATATTCATCGCAACCACCGCCATAACTTGTGCAAATACACTGACCATCGTCTATCTCCTGCTCAACGCATCTAGGGTGTTGAGTCTCATTGCCCGCCAAGCGGGGAAGAATCCCGTTAATAATCCCAACAGCACCATATAAGCCAAAGCTTTCAGGATGGTTTCTCCACTGAGAATTAAATTCGGCAATATCGATTGCAACTGTGGCTGTTGACTCGCACCCGTCACGATGAAATGCGCAAAGCCCAAACCTAGCAGGCCTCCCATCAAGGCTAATACGATTGATTCAGTCAAGATCATGCGAAAAACGCGCATTGCCTGAAAGCCCAATGTTTTTAACACCGCAATTTCCGCCGTACGCTCACGAATAGCAAGAGCCATGGAGTTACCCACAATGAGCAGAATGGTAAAAAATGCGGCCAGCACGACCGAGGTTAGAATCAGGCCCACGCTCCCAATCTGCGCTATAAACGCTTTGGTAAATTGTTTTTCCGATGTGGTTTCCGTTTCAGCGGGCGAGTTAGCAAAGCGTCTATCGATGCTATTAGCGACATTGTCGTTTAGCATTGCATCATCGGTTGTAAGAATGGCCCAACCGATCCAGTCTCTACCGAAGGTCTGAGTTTCTATAAAGTATTTGTAATGAAAGAGCAGATAGTTTGTATCCAGCTGACGATCTTTCCCTGTAAAAATTCCGATTATCACCATATCCCAAACGTGTGAACCATCAGACTTTGAAAATATACTGGAGGAAATAGGAATGCGATCACCTACCTTCCAACCTTTCGCGGTCGCCATGCGCTCGCCAACAATCACCCCCTGACGCTCTGCATACCAGGCTTTCTTAAACTCCTCATCTAACAAAATTTCGTCGTAAACCTTTAAGTAACTCTCGGGGTCGACCGCCATACCGACAAGGGGTTTACGCGCATCCTGGTGGTATGCCCCGAACCAATTAGCCCAAGTTACGTCTTTAACGCCATCCATTGCGCGAATTTTTTGAACATGGGCAATAGGCAGCGGTTGGGTAAAATTTATTTTGTTGACAACAACCAAACGGTTATCGGCGGACAAATCAATACCTGCATCAAAAGCGCCTTTAATAGAAGACAACACCCCAAAAAGTAAAAACGCGATAAATATCGCAAAGCCATTGAGAGTTAGGCGCATTTTATTGCGCGTAAGGTTTTTAAACACTAGATAGAAATCTTTCATGCCACCAGCTCCTTCTCGACAAAGCTCCCTTTATCCAGATGAATACAACGCTTGGCGTATCTAGCGGCAGCGGGGTCGTGAGTCACCATAATGATGGTTTTGCCAAACTCATCATTTAGCAATTGTAGTATTTTTAGAATGTCTTCTGCGGTGCTGCGATCCAAATCGCCGGTCGGTTCGTCACATAATAGAAGAGCCGGATCAGACACAATGGCCCTGGCGATGGCAACGCGCTGCTGCTGGCCACCGGAAAGCTCATCGGGTTTGTGTTTAGCCCTATCCTGTAAACCTACCAGTGTTAACGCTGCATCGATATTTTTCTTTCGTTGCGCGCGGGATAGTCGTTTTAGTAAAAGTGGTAACTCTACATTTTTTTCCGCTGTTAGCATGGGCATTAAATTGTAAAACTGAAAAATAAAGCCCACATTTTCGGCTCGCCAATTTGCCAATCCTCCTTCGCTCAGATTTTGTATCGGTTTGTCTGCATACAAAATTTCACCCGCACTGGGTTTATCCACTCCACCCAGCATATTCAGCAGTGTCGTTTTTCCCGATCCCGAAGGCCCCATCACCGCTACGAAATCGCCCTTTTTTATATGCATATTCAAGCCATCAAAAATCGAGATGGTTTCCTTTCCCTTGGTGAAATATTTGGCCAAGCCTTTTAACTCAAATAAATTGTCGCTGCTCATAGTGTTATCCCTAGGCCTGTTCGTCGAAAAACGCCACCTTAACGCCCATATTGGGCAGTATGCGTTCATCTCTTGTGTGTATTTTTATACGTACTTTTACGGTCGCTTTAGCACGATCTGCGGTGGGAATAATGGCAATAACACTGGCCGCCAGATCCCAGTCTGCGTACGCATCCAGATTCGCAATAACTTTTTGATTGGCGACAACGCGACCGATAAAGGCTTCATTGACATCCACTTCAATTTCAAGCGAATCCATATCCACCAGAGTGCAAATACCCGTACGCGTATAACCACCGCCGGCTGCAGCGGGCGCTACAATTTCGCCAGGTTGTGCATTCTTTACGGTTATTACGCCACCAAATGGTGCGCGAATGGTGTGATCGCCAAGCCGTTCCCGCTCGCGTTCAACATTTAGTTCCACCACGTTTAATTCTGCTTTGGCACTAGCCCGTGTGGAATTTAATTTGGACAAATCTGCCTCAGCGCGTGTGCGTTGTGCTTCACTGGAGAAATTTTCTTTCCCTAGAGTCGACAGACGCTTCAGTACACGCTCGGCCTCCTTTTGGTCACTTTCAATACTGTTAACCAATTCTCTCTGAACCTGAACCTGCGCCTCAGCCAAGCGCAGATTGACACGAGCCACGGAATCGTCAAGGCGCGCAAGAATTTGCCTTTTCTCGACACGCATTCCTTCTTCCACGTCGACACTAACAATGAGCCCCATAATTTCGGCCGAAACAGTCGCCACCCGACGCGCGGTGATATAACCAGAGGCATTGAGTATGACCTTCTCGTTGGAACGTGTATCAACGGCGGCCGATCTCGATTGCATATTCGCAAGCTCTGCGGTGCTAATTGGTGGCTGTTTTTCGTTGGTAGGGGATAAGGGGGAAGGGAAAAGATATAGCGTGATACCGGCGCTGACAATTGCCGTTACCACCACCACAATGACTAACTGCGGCAGGCCCACTATTTTTGCAGGTGGTTCGCTTCTATCAATAGTTAACTGCTTCAGCAGTTCACTTTTATCTTGCTCTGGGACCACAACAAACTCCTGTAGCATACTGTGTATGCTTTTTAGAGTGGTTCGGAATTTTCAGAACCTAACATTCATTGGCGCCAGTTTAGGCTCCCGGTCTTTATATACCGCTGCTAGCGATAAGTCTCTGCCCGACGACTGGCATCGTTATCCACTAATATAGAATTGCGATTTAGCAGGCCGATTTTTTTATTTTGCATACTGCCGTTATCTCAGACACTATACCGCAACTATTCTTCTCCCCCCATCGTTGTTCGCCTTTGATATTAATCTGTTTCTATAATTCAACTGCAGTCACGCGAAGCATGGTATATGCTTATCCTTACTCATTGGCGTTTATGTAACCCTCGGCACATTCTCTATGCTTGCTACCAATAGCGAAGAAAATAGAACAGTTTTGGTTGTTGAAGATAACCCAGACAATCAACAACTTGCCACCTGGATACTCGAAGACGAGGGTTTCAATGTAACCTGCGTTGATTCCGCTGAAGAGGGCTTGGAGCTACTGGAGGTCCAGCGCTACGATATCGTATTAATGGATATTTCTCTGCCTGGCATGGACGGCAAAGAAGCCACCCGCAAGATTCGACAAGCACCCCATTTAAAGGATATTCCGATACTGGCGCTTACCGCACATGCCGTACAAGGCGAACGGGAAAGCATTATTGCCAGTGGCGTCGACGGCCTGTTAACCAAACCCGTCAACGAAGAAGAGCTTATCAGCCATATTCATTCACTGCTGGCCCGATAAGACGCTTAACGGGCGTCTGCTTCGCCACCACCTCCGGTGATTGCCAGCAATAGAATTCCAACGTCGGCTCCAGCCCCGAAAATGCCAATGCCACCACATCTTTTCCCGTCGCATCACCCCAGCCCTCAAACGCGAGCCAACGGCTACCGCTTCCGTAGCTAGAAACGGAAGTCGCCACCTCTGCTGTTGCTTGTTGCGCGTTTCTATTCACGTGTATAGCCAGCTGCTTGCGCGCTTTAAAGATACTACTGTCGTTAAGCTTTACTTCACTTTCCATAAGTGTCCACAGCAATGTAAAAAGCTTGGCCTTATCCTCCTCGCTCTCCTGCTGCTCTACCCATTCAGCGGTATAGGCATGCATAAAATTTAGAGAATTTTGCCACGGTGGTGGCGCCTTGCCCCGGCCCCGATGCACCGCTTCCACATCCACCCCCAGATTCTCCTTGGAAATAGCCACCACTACGGCCGTATTACAATGGGATATATTGAAGTGCCAGCCGCAGTCATTGGCGAGACGGGGTTTGCCGTTATCACTATAGGCAAAGCGAATGTCGCTGGGCGATACTGCCAAAACGTCTGATAACGCCTGCTTCACCATGCGCCGGCCCTGTAGGAATTGTGCCGCCACGATATCGCACATACGCCCGTAACGCTCGATTTCACTGGCATCCAGAAAGATGTTTACGTCGTCTGGCGAGGAGGAAGGAATGTCTTCCGCCGCGCAATAATAGAGGCTGGCCTTAGGCTGCATAGTGGAATATAAACTCAATTCGTTTCGCTATCGCTTTCTTCTGTAGACACAAGAACACAGCAGTTACGGCCCCCGGCTTTGGCCTCGTACAAGCCTTTGTCCGCGCGCTCGAAGGCAGACTCAACCGAATCATCACTGGCAAAACCTGTTATGCCGAAAGAAATGGTAATGCCCACGGGCTCATCCTTAAAGCGAAATGACGCCTTGCTCACTACAGCGCGAATTTTATCCAGTACTTTCTTCGCCGTATTCGGTGTGGTTTCGGGCAACAACAGGACGAATTCTTCGCCCCCGTAGCGTGCGACAAAATCCACTTTGCGCAGGCGAGTTGAGATAACCCGCGCCAGCAATTTAAGAACTTTATCACCGGCTTGATGGCCGTAGTTGTCGTTAATTTTCTTAAAGAAATCGATATCACATACGGCTATCGTCAGGCTGTGGCCGTAGCGTTGAAAGCGCTGCAATTCGTGAAACGCGCGCTCGTTGTAGGCCTCGCGGTTGGGCAGCCCGGTAAGCGTATCGTGGGTCGCCCGGTAGCGCTCTTCCTCCAACAGCTCTTTTGTTTTGTTGGATTCCTTTTCGATGGTCTCGACTTTTGTCAGCAGTTTTTGCAGCTCGCCGGTAACGGTATTGACGCCCTGCTCCTGTACCTGTCGATAATCGAGAAGCGCGTCATGGATCACCGAAAGGTGGCTCGTCACCGAATCCTTAAGGTTATCAAGTGAGGTCGAGTGCACCATTGTCTCCTGAATTTTCTGCATCTCACCACTAACGGCATCAGACAAATCGGCAGCTGCGGTATTAACCTCCGCTTCCCGCTCCAGCGCGATGCCCAATGCACTGCTGATAGAGCTCAGTTCCTTATTGACGTCCTGCAGGTACTGGCTGAATTCGCGGTCTACATCCAGATAGCGCTGCATCAGGATATCGCGAATATCTTCTAGCGTGACAGAGAGAGCGTACCAATCCATACCTCGCTCGATACGGGCCCGAACCAAATCTACCCGGTGGCGGACAATATCGTTGGGCTCAATATTATCCATCAGCTCACGCAGCGTTAAGGTAATGCGAGAGGCAACCTTGTCATAACCATCTTCCTTCAGCAGATGGCCACCATGTAATGGCTCAGCACCTCTCTCCTTACCGACAGACTTCGCTTTGTCAGCGGGTGGCACCTCGTTATTGGCCAGTTGCAATGTTTCTCCGCCCAGGCCCTCCTCTTCTTTGTGGCGCGCCACATCTGTCGGCTCTTGTACCGATTCTTTAACAGAACCCAGCGTATTCCCACCCTTCAAGCGCTGAAAAAAAGACGTGGGTGGATTCATTGCAGCGTTAAGCGCCGACTCCTGCAGTAAAGTCAGCTCCCCCAACACACGGGGGTAATAGCGATAAGAGGTTAGAGCGTGTTGAAGATTTTTACTAAAGCCGTGAATTTTGTCCCGAAGCTCTCTCGGTAGCTTGAGGGTAAGGAATATTTGCAGCAGGCCACGCATTTTTTCAACGGCTTGCAGCTGCTCCTGATCGCGAATGCGCTCAAAAGCTAATACCGATTGCTGTACCCGCTCGAGCTGCTCGACAACCTGATGCCCCGAGCCACCGCGCATAAGTTCCTTCAAGGCCAGTAAGCTACTATCCAGATTTTTGTCCAGACCCTGAGCGGCAACCCCCAGGTGACCGAGCGTCTTGCGCATTAGATCCAGCTGAAAAGTAAACTGTTTCTGCTGACGTTCCTGGTCGTCCAATGCTTTAAGGTATTTTTCTTTGTAGCTACTACCGGCTGTCTCAACCATGGGCCATTTCCCAATTTTTTTGTTGTTCTGTTTAAGGCCACCTAAGTATAAGACAGCTCTGGCGAAAGCCCCAATTCAATACCTTTGGCCATAAACAAAAGCCCCGGCACAGGCCAGGGCTTTTCGAAAAACCGGGGTCGATGGCGCCCTAGTTCAGGCCTTTCTCTATTTTGATTTTTCCAATCAGGAAATCGACCACTTTAAACATCGCCGCATGACCACCGGCCATACCAGTGGTTACACGATAACGACCATCCACAATCAGCTCGGGCGTGCCCTGGGTTTTGAATCCATCACGTACGCGCTTATCGGTCGCCTGCATTTGGCTAGAAACGCCAAAGGAATCGAAAGTAGCTTTGAACGTGGCCGCATCAACACCCGCCTCAGCGAATATAGCGGCTATATCATCTGGATCGTTCAGACGATTGCGGCCAACATGCATAGCCTCGAATACTTTTAAATGCACCTGATCCAACACATTCAAAGATTTAGCTGTGTAGAAAATGCGTGCGTAGTGCGCCCAAGCCTTATTGAAGATCGCCGGGCTTTGTACAAACTCAACACCTTCCGGCATTGAGGTTAACCAGGCCTTCGCTGCGCTCTCAAAGTGGAAACAGTGGATACAGGCGTAGGAGAAAACTTCGGTCACTTCGATTTTGTTACCGGTAATGGTTTTCACCGGAGTGGCCAGTTCTTCGTAGTGAGTGCCGGCAAAATATTGTGCCTGCGCAGACATTTCAACTAACGCCTTTTTAACAACCGGCTTAACCGCCTCTTTTGCTTGTTCTGCTGCATGCTGATGGCCAGCGTGAGCATCGACCACTGTCGCGGCAGCCTCTTCAGCTTTTGCATCGGCTTTTTCAACGACTGCGACTACCGGTGCTGCGACAGTTTCCTGAACCTGCGCGGCAACAGCTTCAACAGCAGGTGCGAGCTGTGCCGATTCGGCCTCCGGCTTACCGCAAGCGCTGAGTATAAGGGTAAAAATTATTGTAGTGACTGCGAGGATACGCATGGTGTTCTCCTGGGGTCCCAATGGATCAAATCTTCTAGTTATGGAAGAGCATTATAGAGGACATATGCGCAAACAAAAAATTCCACAAAAAAGGCAGCCGCAGCCGCCTTTTTTCTATTCTTTGAAACGCGGGTGTCGCCTAGTTCAAACCGGCGATAAAATTCGCCACCGCATCAATTTCAGCATCGCTCATATACTGGGCAACGCCGCGCATAATCATAGCATCACCATCGTTAGTACGATTACCGGCGCGGAAATCTTTTAACTGTTTGGCAATATACTCCGCGTGCTGACCACTCACGCGAGGGTATCCAGCGGGGGCATTGCCCTGGCCGCGGGGAGAGTGGCAACCACTACAAGCCGGAACACCACTTTCGTGATTACCCGCACGGTAAACCTTGGCGCCCAATTTCAAACCATCGACCTTAACACCGGAGTTCAGCTGAACTTTCTGCTCTTTGGAACCACTGAGCTGGGTCGTTTTACTGGCAAAGAAAGCGGCTATATCGGCCATATCCTGTTCGCTGGAAGCATCCAGCTGCCCCGTCATTTGCGGCACATCGCGCACCTTGGACTTTATATCCTGAAGCTGCTTGAGCAGATACTTCTCACCCAGCCCAGCCAGCTTGGGGAAGCTGGCAATGGCGCTGTTACCATCAGCCCCATGACAGGCGGTACAGGCTGCGGCCAGAGCCTCACCATTTGCCGCATCGCCAGCAGCATTCACCTGTGACGACAGGGCTGCACCCAATAGGCCGAAAGAAATCAAAGTGGCGCGAAATACTTTGTTCATTGGTTTATCCGTTATTGATTTATCTATGATTTTCAATGATAGAGCAGTTCAATCTCTGGCATTGGGCATTTTTGCGTTAAACTGCTCGTTTGCCCACGGCAACATGCGTATTCTGCTCATTAAAAGAGCGGCATTATATACGTTGTCCAGAGCTATCACACCCTTCCAACCAGTAGATACCCGACTATGACGGAAATTAACTTCCGAAAAGCTCAATTTTTAATCAGCTCCCCGAGCCTAAGAGATTGCCCCGCCGAAGGCGGTGCTGAGGTGGCCTTTGCCGGACGTTCTAACGCAGGCAAGTCCAGCGCCATTAACAAACTGACCGACAACGGTAAGCTGGCGCGAACCAGTAAAACGCCCGGGCGCACACAGCTAATCAATTTCTTCTCGCTCGACAATGACCATCAACAGCGACTCGTCGACCTACCCGGCTACGGCTACGCCAAGGTGCCACTGGCAACCAAGAAAAAATGGCAGGCACACTTATCGGAATACCTGCACGAACGCCAATCCCTAAACGGGCTGGTACTGCTGATGGATATCCGTCATCCGCTGCAGGAATTTGACACCATGATGATTAACTGGGCAGTGGACGCTGAAATGCCGGTGCATATTCTGCTCACCAAATCCGACAAACTGAATCGCGGCGCCGCTAAAAACACCTTGCTGGAAGTACAGCGCCACCTGAAAAACTCCAATGTGGAAGATCTGGTCTCTGCCCAAACCTTTTCGGCCCTAAAAGGCGACGGCGTGGCCGAGCTAGAGAAAGTGCTCGCCAACTGGCTGACAATCAAAGAACCAGAAGAAGAATAGACACAGAAACACTCAGCAAAGCCCCGAAACAACTGTTCCCGTTAGGGCAATGTTTTGGCCCGAATCTGCACGAATATACTCACTTCGTAGGGGTGGCTGCTGCCAGCGGGAAGACGCCGCTCCTGCGCATCCATGCGCCCGCGGCATACCGTCCATTACCACGCGCTGGCCCGAATCTGCACGAATATACTCACTTCGTAGGGGTGGCTGCTACCAGCGGGAAGACGCCGCTCCTGCGCATCCATGCGCCCGCGGCATACCGTCCATCCCTGGACATAAAAAAACCCCGAGCTTTTGGGGCTCGGGGCTAGCTATCGCTTTGGGGAAGCTTAGATCAATCAATAATCATTGGGAGGAAACCCAACAGGCGATCTCGCCTGCACACAATATATGACTAAAGCTTTTTCCCTAAGTTCAAAATAGTTTCAGTTTTTTTGAGTCACTGGCAACTTACAGCTCAGCCCAACGCATTGGGTCAGCCGGGCGATTCTGCACAATGGCTTCTATGGCATCGTTAACTTCGGGTGTGATCTTTTCGATCACATCAAGCGCGGCAACATTGTCTTTCAGCTGCTCGATTTTAGATGCGCCGAGAATAACGGTACTCACATTAGGGTTCTTTAAACACCAGGCCAGTGCCAAATGGTGGACAGGTACACCCAAACCATCGGCGACGGCGGAGAGTTTACGGGTCTTCTCGATCTTCTCCTGGCCTTCTTCCGACTCGTACATCTCCTTCAACCACTCATAACCGGGCAGGTTCAAGCGACCATCGCTGCCGATACCGTTGTTGTATTTGCCAGTAAGCACACCGCTGGCCAGTGGCGACCAAACTGTAGTACCCAGACCAACGCCGGTGTATATATCGCGATATTCCTCTTCCACCTTTTGACGCTCGAACAGATTGTACTGCGGCTGCTCCATGGTGGGAGGGGTCAGGTTGTACTGGCGGGCGATCATATGGGCTTCCATAATCTGCTGCGCGTTCCATTCGGAGGTTCCCCAGTAGAGTACTTTGCCCTGCGCAACCAGGTTATGCATAGAGCGTACGGTTTCTTCGATAGGGGTATCTATATCCGGACGATGGCAGAAATACAGGTCCAAGTAGTCCACCTGCAGACGCTTAAGCGCAGCGTTACAGGCCTCAGTAACATGCTTATTACTCAGCCCCAACTGATTGGGCTTTTTACCGCCCCAGAACACCTTGCTGGAAACACAGTATTCGTCCCGTGGCAGGCCCAACGCTTTGATGGCGTTACCCATTACAATTTCCGATTCACCGGCTTCATAGCCTTCGGCGTTGTCGAAGAAATTAATACCCAGATCAAACGCAGCCTGGATCATAGCTTTGGCATCATCCAGATGTACCTGCTTACCGAAGGTAACCCAGGAACCCAGCGATAAAGCACTCACCTGTAGCCCAGATTTACCCAATCGACGATATTGCATATTATTTACCCCTTAATAAATTTTGCGCGGATGTTAACAACTGTTCTGTCAAATATAGGTTGGATTCTCAAGGGGTACCGATAAAGGTTGGCGTACCCACATCCAACGTCTGCCCTGTTGGTGCCAGCCGACCATCGGCTGCAACTTCCAGAGCAACCAGCATGTTGCTTTGTTCATTCGCCACCAGCAAAGTATTGCTGTCCTCCAGTAAAGAGAAATACCGTGGCCAATGGCCCAGCGACGATTGCCACTGAATAAGATCCATCGTTCCTTCCTCCTCCAGAGCCACAACCGCAATGGAATCGTGGCCTCGGTTGGAAACATACAAACGGCTACCCGCAGCATTCAGCACAATATGAGCGGCCAGCGAATACTCGTTAAAATCTTCCGGCAGGATGGAAATAGTTTGTTTCTCGGTCAATGTACCGTCGTCATTCTGTACCACTAAGGAAAGCGTATTATCCAGCTCATTGACCACATAGATCGCATTTTTAGTGGGATGAAAAATCATATGACGCGGGCCAGCACCAGGCTTGGCTTTTAATGCCACAAAACCCTCACCTAATTGCCCACTCGCTTGATCGAAAGGGTAGGCCATAATGGTATCAATACCCAAATCCACCACGTATAAAATCTTCTCGGCCTTATCCCAGCCCACCCAATGCGCGTGGGCCGCCTCTTGGCGATCTTTGTCGGGGCCAGCACCGGTGTGCTGCTTAACTTGTGGCTGCTCGCCCAATAAGCCCGTATTTCTGTCTCGAGAAAACAAGGCAATATTCCCGCCCATATAATTCGCCACAACTAAATGCTGCTTATCTTTACTGAGAGCCAGATGGCAAGGCGAAGCGCCTTCACTCGCTAGCGTTTGCTTTAGTTCGCCTCCCTCATAAACATTCAGAACACCCTGAGGGGTTTCACCCACGGCATAAGTGTTTTTATTTTCCTGCATCAGCCAGGAGGGATTTGTGGTTTCTACTACCAGGCTTAGGTTGCCCATTTCCCTCGTTTCAGGATTAAAATCGAATTGGTAAATACCTTTACTGGCGGTTTCTTCAGAGCCGGTATAACCACCGGTATAGAAAGTTTGCATATTATTGGGCTCTTTGTTGGGCTGACAAGCGGTTAGGATGATCAATGTTAGAGCTAGCAGGTATTTTTTCATTTTTTCTTTTATTTTTAAGTAGATATCAATTTGTAGGTTTTTCGCCCCGCAGGACGAAAAACCCGTTTGCTATAACGCGACTAAAGAACGAGCGATTCCCAACTCCAACCCACGCAATTCGGCCAGACCTTTCAATCGTCCAATCGCCGAATACCCCGGATTAGCCTGCTTATCCAGATCATCCAGAATTTGATGTCCGTGATCCGGCCGCATAGGAATGGAAACCCCCCGCTTACGTGATACCTCCACTATGGCCTTGATCAATTCAAACATATCGATACTGCCATTCAAATGCTGGGACTCGTGAAAGCTACCGTACTGTTCCCTCTGGGTATTACGCAGGTGAATAAAATAAATACGATCACCAAACCGGCGCACCATACCCTCTAAATAATTGTCTTCACGAATACTAAAAGACCCTGCGCAAAAACACAGGCAATTGGATTCATTCGGTACCGCTTCAAATAACTCATCCAAATCTTCAGCCGTACTCACAACCCGAGGCAAACCATAAATGGTAAAGGGAGGATCATCCGGGTGAACAACAAGCTTAATGCCCAGCTCGTCAGCAATTGGACAAACCTGCTGTAAAAAATAGAACAAATTTTGTTTGTATTGCTCAGGGCCAATATCATGGTAAACCATAATTGCCTGTAAAAATTGCTCCGTACTGAAGCCCACCTCACTACCCGGCAAACCCGCAACAATGGTTTTTTCCAAGGCCACTTTGTCGCTTTCATCTAAGGCGTCAAATTTTTCTTTTGCCAGGGCAGCGACGTCTTCCGAATAGCCGTCCACCGCATTCGGGCGCTTAAGCATAAATATATCGTAGGCCGCCACATCGATCATATCGAAGCGCAAAGCTTTACCACCATCGGGCATGTCGTAGCTCAAGCTTGTTCTAGTCCAGTCCAGTAGCGGCATAAAATTATAGGTAATAATATTTATATCGCAGGCGGCAAGATTGCGCAGGCTCTGTTTGTAATTTTCGATAAACTGTTCAAAGCCCAGCTCTTGGGATTTTATATCTTCGTGTACCGGTAAACTTTCAACAACACTCCAGCGCATACCGGCTGCTTCAATTTCGTCCTTTCTGGCTTGAATATCCTCCACGCTCCAAACCACCCCATTGGGAATTTGATGAAGGGCGCTGACAACACCGGCACAGCCAGCTTGTCGCAAATTGGAAAGGCTAACGGGATCTTTCGGGCCAAACCAGCGCATGGTTTGCTCCATTAAGGTATTGGAATAATCTATAACGGTCATTAATTTACCCTTTTCACTTAAGCTCACTGCTCGTTTAAGTAATCGTCTTTCAGCGCCACATAATTGTTGGCAGAATATTCGAAAAAGGCGCATTCGGATTCTTTTAACGCGCGCGCCTGTTTTGCCGGATTACCCACATAAAGGTAGCCCGATTCCAGCCTCTTGCCCGGCGGAACCAAAGCCCCTGCCGCAACCATCACATTATCTTCAATAACCACGCCGTCCAGTATCGTAGCGCCTATCCCAATCAGCACGCGGTTTCCCACCGTGCAGCCATGCAAACAGGCGCCGTGACCAATAGTCACATCATCGCCAATATTCACCGGCCAGCCATCGCGCGTAAACTTGCTCGCATGGGTAATATGTAGGGTCACATTGTCCTGAATACTGGTGCGTTTACCCACGCGGATACTGTGCATATCGCCGCGAACCACTGCGCAGGGCCAAACAGATACATCGTCGCCCAGCTCTACATCACCAATAACAACGGCGGCAGCATCGACAAACACGCGTTCGCCCAGCATCGGTGTATGGTCTTTGTAAGGCCGGATATTGCCGGCAAGGGGCTTGTTTTCGCTCATACTAAACTCCATTAAAGAAACCTACGATATTTCGCCATTCTAAGCGCTAAGGATTCAAGAAGCGATGAACAACCCTCTGTTGCAAGACCAAACCTTACCTCCCTTTGATGCGATTCAAACAGAACATGTGGTGCCAGCAGTCACTCAGCTTTTATCCGATGCACGCGCGCAGCTAACACAGCAGCTTGCGCAGTTAAAAGACGTGACATGGGAAACATTGGTGGCACCCATCGAAGAGCGAGGCGATATCTTAAACAAAGCCTGGTCGCCAGTCGGTCATCTTAACGCGGTTTGCAACAGCGATGAACTGCGAGAAGCTTACGAACAGAGCCGACAGCTGCTAACCGAGTATTTTACCGAGCTTGGGCAAAATGAAACCCTATACAAAGCCTATCAGCAGCTGCGCGATGGCCAGCACTACCCCTTACTTAGTCAGGCCCAGAAAAAAACCGTAGATAACGCCATTCGCGATTTTAAATTGTCCGGCGTCGCCTTGCCCACCGAACAGAAACAGCGCTACGGCGAAATACAATCCCGCCTATCGACCTTAACCAACCAGTTTTCCAACAACGTTCTCGATGCTACTCACGGCTGGTACAAGCACATTGAAGATGAAAAAGCACTGGTGGGTTTACCGCCATTTGCCATTGCCGCCGCCAAAGAAGCTGCCCAATCCAAAGAGCTTAGCGGCTGGGTACTAACGCTCGACACACCCGTCTATTTCACCGTTATCACCCAGAGCGAAAACCCCGAACTGCGCAGGGAAATGTACGAAGCCTTTAACACCCGCGCATCAGACCAAGGCCCCAGCGCTGGAAAATGGAATAACTCCGACATAATGGAAGAAATACTGGCCCTGCGTCAGGAATTAGCCCAGCTACTTGGCTTTAACAACTACGCCGAATTTTCCATCGAACCCAAGATGGCAGAAACCACAGACCAAGTCGTCGAATTTCTGCGCGACCTCGCAAAAAAATCAAAGCCCTTTGCCGAAAAAGATCTTCAGGAGCTCAAAGCCTTTGCCTCCAGCGAATACGACGTACAGCAACTAAAAGCCTGGGATATTCCGTTCTACTCAGAAAAACTCAAATTAGCACGCTACAGTATTTCGCAGGAAGAACTGCGCCCCTACTTTCCAGCCGACACCGTTATCAAAGGCTTGTTCGAAGTGGCGAATCGCCTATTTAAGCTAGAATTTGAAGACAAAACAGCAGAAGTCAAAACCTGGCACGAGTCGGTAAAATATTACCAAATTACGCAAAACGGCGAGCCCATCGCCGGCTTCTATTTCGATCTCTATGCCCGCGAGAAAAAACGTGGTGGCGCCTGGATGGATGAATGCAGGGTAAGACGCATTCGCCAGGGCGAATTACAACTACCCGTTGCCTACCTAGTGTGCAACTTTAATCCGCCGCTCGACGGCAAGCCATCGCTGCTAACCCACAACGAAGTCACAACAACCTTCCACGAATTTGGCCACGGCATACATCATATGCTCACGCAAATAGATGTCGCAGCGGTAAGCGGCATTAACGGTGTCGCGTGGGATGCCGTAGAGCTACCCAGCCAGTTTATGGAAAACTTCTGCTGGGAACGCGAAGTCCTCGCGTTTTTATCTGCTCACTACGAAGATGGCAAATCACTGCCCGAAGAAAAGCTTAACAATATGCTGGCCGCCAAAAACTTCCAGGCAGCCATGTTTATGCAACGGCAACTAGAGTTTTCACTGTTCGATTTCCTCCTGCATATTCACAGTGGCGCCAACGAATTCCCCGGCGTACAAGCACTGCTAAACCAAGTGCGCGACGAAGTCGCCGTATTTTCTCCGCCAAGCTTCAACCGCTTCCAACACAGCTTCTCCCATATCTTTGCCGGAGGCTACGCGGCGGGTTATTACAGCTACAAGTGGGCCGAAGTGCTGTCTGCCGATGCATACTCCGCTTTTGAAGAAGCCGGAATTTTCGATACCGCAACAGGTCAGCGCTACCTGCAGGAAATATTACAAAAAGGCGGCTCAGAAGATGCCATGGTACTGTTCAAAAACTTCCGTGGCCGCGAGCCAAACGTAGATGCACTATTAAGACACTCCGGACTGGCCACCTAATATGAAAAAACGCTTTATTGCCGGGGCCGTCTGCCCCAAATGCGGAGTAATGGACAAAATCCTAAATTATCAGGATGAAGAGAAAAATTATCGTGAGTGTGTAGCCTGCGGCTACAAAGATGAAATACTGATAAGACCGGTAATAAAAGAACTGGAAACCCGCGTAAACCGAACGGAAGAAGAAATGCAATCACAAACCCAAGTTATACAGTTTCCACCAAAAGAATAACACCCCGCCAATCGTTCCACTTACAACAGCAACGCCGCCTAGAACCTGCCAACTAGCGCGGCGAAAAGCTCACCACTCTGCGCTTTTTTTACCAATGGTTTGTAAAAAGACACCAATATTGCCGCCAAAAGTGAAGCGCCCAAACACGCGACAAAACCCAACACACTAAAACTCCCCAAGCAATACACCGCGACGGCAGAACCCAGCGTGACCGAAAACGTGACCAATAGTACCAACTTCCAATTCATAAAAACTAAATCCCAAAAATACTAGTTGCTGTTGGTTGCGATTACATAACACCGAAATCAGCCGGCACGTTAGCCTGTCGGCTGTATCTAGTTGTTATATTTTTCATCGCACGTTACTTCCGATTCGGAACCTAGATAATAGCAGCCATTCCATATATTTGACTTGGATTTTTATAGCCAAGCAATTTCCATGCGGCCATCCGTTTTTTTACTTTACTTGTACCGCTCCATTTTATCGCCATGTCTATGGCTTTCCCACTTATATGATTACGTGTCAACGAAGCTGGATTTATGCTTCTTGGAGGAATTTCCAATCAAAATGCATTCACCATTTCCGCTACTCCAGCTTTACTTTTTACTAAATTGCCATGATTCCATTGGATATCAACAGCCGTCCCAGCATCCGTAAAATCTTTGAAGGTCGCCTATAAATTATTTACCTTATTACTGCTCTTGGCATTAGCCCATGTAACCCAATATTTTCCACTATTTGTTGGCGTAATTTCTCCTTTCTGATTTACACCTAAACGCCCACATAAACGGCGAGCGACAGCGAATCCCGGCCACGCTTTTTGTGGGAAATCTTTTTTATGTGTTTGCTAAATGTTTCTCCAGCAATCACAGCCAAAGCATCCAGAACCAACATTATGGCAGGTTGTTTGGCTGATTTTTCTTGTTCTTTAATGAGTCTTGATGGTGAGAGAAGTGATCTCCCTTAGCGAGGCGGTCGTAGAGTACTACATTTACAGTGGCGGCTAAATTCATGCAGCCCTCAGTTGGAATATAGACAATATCCTCGCAAAAGTCGGTGATCTCTTTTTTCAGAGTGCCGTCTTCTGGACCAAAAATGTAAAAGGCTCGGGCTGGGTGCTTATAGCTAGTTAGTGGCTTGGCGCCAGCGATCAACTCAATGGCCACTGGTACGCAGCCCAACGGTATAATATCTTCTAATTCCTTTACTCCTATGAGCGGCAGTGTTTCATAAATTCTTTGGGTGTCGGTGTAGAAAGGCTTGGCGTGATCGTACCGTTTTCCTGTATAGAACACGGAATTGACGCCATAGCAGCCAGCGGCACGCATCACTGAACCGACATTCTCAGGAGACTTAGGGTTGAACAGGCCGATACAGGCATAACTATTTTTCATTAAAATTAGTTCATTTTTGGTGATTTAAGAAAAGCAGGCAAAGGTTTCGCCTTACATTTAACGCCGGTAGCTATTTCCGGAGTAAGTTGGATTGAGCGTTTGCGTATTTTTTGTAAAAACCAAGACAGCTTACGGAGGCCAATTGGCTACCTTTGTTAAGCATTTTTTGCATTTAGTCGCTTAATTTGAACAACACCAATTATTGTACCCGCTGGGACAAAAAGAACCCATAGATAGCTCAAATATTTGGTCGTCTGCTTAAACCAAATAGGTAGCGTTTTAAGTTTATATACCACGACTATGCTCAGGAGCAAACCGACAAGCCCCAGATTGATAGGCTTGTTAGAGCAGTGACGGAATGAAGCCACAACATGAGCGAACCTCATCAACACTCTCTTCATATGTGCGTACTTTTGCTCCATGTAAGTTGTACGCTACTCCAGTACCTGAGACGTATGTACTACCACCAAACTCGACAAAATAATACCTTCCCGGCTCGGCAGTCAGGTTGATTTTGGTGCTTGGCGTCATAGCAATTCCAGGCCATTTTATTTTTATTTCATGCTCTCCTTTCGTTATGTAAACCCAAGTAAAGGCCTTATTAGGTAATTGAGCAATACTCTTTCCATTCAGACTGGCTGACACCTTATACATAACAGGTGGAACCATTTTTCGATAAAGTACTAAAACAGAATATTCTTCATTAGGAGTGCCTACATCTGCATTATCATAATTAAGCGATGTAGATGGCGGAGTCGCACAAGCGACAATAAAACAAAAGATAAATAGTAAAAATACGTTTTTCATATATCCCCTTACTTATTTACTGCTCTAACGCCGAACTCACCGGCCCATTTTTTTGATTTCTCTTTATTCTGCTCTGAAAGTAGCTTACCAAAGTTGGTTTTCCCTTGGTTTTCTTGGCTTCTTCTAACGACATCTTCGTCTTTTCTTTCTTATTATTGTCCATTGCCGATTTCCTTGACGAGCTGAAACTGAGAAAGCTCTTCGTCCGTTAAATGATGAAGATCTGGATCTTCATCGATAATTTTTCCTATTTCTTCGTCGGTCATTGATTGTACTTTTTTAGCATTTGATAGCCCTTTAAGTTTTTTAATCTGCTCAAACGACATTCTGGTAATACGTTCGCTCACAGCGCTACTCCTTTTCTAAATAAGTGTGATTCATACTGCTCGATATCATTTTTCTTTGCTGGACGCGCTGAAATAATTCTATTTACCAACTGACCTTCTGAGTATGCTCTCACTGCATAAGCGACAAATAAAACTCCAAGTTCACACTTACCTATTGTTTGATATCGAATTTCACCATAATCATTTCTAGTATCTATCCGCTCCTGCCGAAACGGGTCATCCCAAACCATTACGGCGTCAATAAAATCAATTCCGCGTCTCAGTAAGGTCTGTTGACGTTTATTTTAATCCCATTCAAATTCCATAT
This sequence comes from Teredinibacter haidensis, assembly GCF_014211975.1. Taxonomy (NCBI): domain Bacteria; kingdom Pseudomonadati; phylum Pseudomonadota; class Gammaproteobacteria; order Cellvibrionales; family Cellvibrionaceae; genus Teredinibacter; species Teredinibacter haidensis. The sequence continues at coordinate 4,066,528 of NZ_CP060084.1, read as the reverse complement.
TTCCTCCTAAATTAGGAATATCAAAGTAGCTACTAACGCCGAGCTAAGCGGCAGTTTTTAAGTTGTGATTTTGTGGAATTCTTTTGCGCAGAAAAACCACAAAAACGCGACTTAAAAACTGTCCAGCCACGAAGTGGCGATGCTTGAGCGATTTGTTAGATTTCACTTCTGCTATACTCATATATACATGCTTGACCACCTTTTGTGGCAAGTTCATGTAGCGGAGAGTTGAAGTTGGCATAAAACTTAAACCCTATTCTTTCATAGAAGCCACTTGCGCCCAATCTATTTGTTTCTACACGTATTATTTCGGAATTTGAATTATCGCAATGACCTTTGAATGAATTCCACAATTTGGAGCCTATGCCTAAGCCCCGATAAGCTTCGTCTATAACGAATAGAACAATTTCATTTACATTTCGAGAGTCTACAGATGCTCTGTTTTTTCCATGTACAGTTGCTGTCTCAATTAATATATTGCGTTCTTCTTTATTAGTGCTACCAAAATATAACTTGAATGTAGCTTTTAACCCAAGCAGCAGACCGCCTTTAGGATTTTTGTTATTAATATTAAACCCGAAGATAAAGCCAACGACCTTTCCGTTAATTTCTGCGACCATATGATAATTGCTAGTGAAAAATGAGCCTCTTGTGTATAGCTCTTTGGCCAACACAAATAGCTTTTCTGATGCAAATATTTTATCGAATCTCCAAGCAAGATTAACTAACTCTTCACAGCTAGAGTAATCTGACTTTCGGTATTTCCTTATTTCAATATTTCCCACGCGATTTCCTTGATTGCGCTTTCCAATCTAACGAGGCTGTCGAATTACTCACATATTTAGATGAATAAAATCAACTAGCCTTTCCTGTTTTTATTTTAATTTGTCGAGGAACATCTATTTATCCAAAATGGAAAATCAATACCCCAACATTAAAAAAATAACAACAAACCCCTACTGGGGCTCATATTCGCCGTATTTTTGAATCTTTACCATATTATGTACCATTGTGAACAGCAACCATTGACCCGTGACCGTCTCTAAACCTCGCAGGCTCAACCACTTTAATCCAATGTTATGCTTAATGTTCCCAAACACCGGCTCTACAGCGCCCATTCTGCCCCCGTATATATCTCGCCCCTCCGGCGAATCTATCTTTTCTTTCATTAGATCAAAGGGGCTCGGAGGATTCGATTTCGCGTCCTTTTTAATCGATACTTGTCGACCCTGTAGTCTCGGTGCGCTTTTCATACACTGCTTCTGAAATGAACAGCTTCGACAATCGTTTAGCAGCCCCACAAACTTTCGGTAGTGTTCGCCATTCAGTATGTAATCATCCATCGCCAACCTCATGCTGTTACCGACCGGGCATTGACAACTATTACTTTCCTCGTCGTAGCTAAATTCACTGACCTTAAAGAATTTCCGTCTGCGCGATTCCGGTTTCTTGCGATCCCTGTCTTTATAGAGCGGGTTTCTTGTTCGCATGCCCCCGTCGGCTAAATAGGCATCAATTTCATGTTCAAAACAGTAGTCGACGTTTTCAATAGTATTAAACCCTGCGTCAGCTAGAACCTTTCGTCCCTCTAAGCTTATTCCTAGGTTCTCCTCAACCTGCTCAAGCATTGGGATGAAGCATTTGTGCTCTGTTTCATGCGCTATTCCCGCACCAGAAATCACTTGGTGTTTATCATCTACAACAGCAACGGCCATATACCCTTGTGCGGCACCACCACCTCCGGACATTAGGGTACTGCTATCCGAGTCCGTAAGATTGGTCTTTTTGGGCTTGCCTGTACGGCCAATTTTGTCCGTCATTTCACTAAGAGGGGCTTCTAGATCCTTAGCAAGTTTTCGCAATTTCTTGATTTTCTTCTTTTCTCTCTCTCGACGATCAGGCTTCACACCGCCCGCTTTGTCTTCCTCGCGGTGCTGCCTTAATAGAAAATTAACGCCATTCTTTATTTTCTTGTACCGCTTCTCGAAATCAGAAATTGTGCCCGAATTATCTTTACTGGCATTAGACGACAGCTTCGTACCGTCGATTGAAAAACAATTGCCTCCGATCAAGCCTAGGTAATCGCACTCTATGACAATTTGAATAAATAGATCTTCGATTTGCTTATGCTGTTTAGATACGAATGCCGCTAGTGTCGAGTGATCCGGAGTAAGGAATCCAGACAAGCTCATAAAGACGGTATTGAACTTACAAAGGTTTTCAATTTTTCGGCTACCGGTAATACCGCGAGAATAGGCGGCCAGTATAATTTTTAACAACACTGATGGAGGGTAAGCTGAGGCTCCACCCTTGGAGTTATTGTAACCCGCCTCGAACGAGCTTAAATCAGCAACGTGATCGATTAGAAGCTGAACCGTTTCATCAAAACTACCCTCTGTTATTTGCTCATCAGGGATAACGGGAATAAATCGACCTTGGCTCGAGTCAATTTCTTTGAAGTTATTGCCTATCAGGATTTCCTGTAAATGGATAGTAGGTTCACTTTACTAGATGAAAGTGGTCAATTCAGCAGAAACATTGCACTTTTGGGAGTAATTCGACAGCTTCAACGCTTGGGTAACCTGTGGGAGTGTAGTTTTGGGGTAAAGTGGCGAAGCCACCCCAAAACGGAGCGTAGCATGTGGCATCAGGTTGACCCACTTGTTATATTTTTACCACCTTCCCAAAATAGTGTTTCGCTAGGGTTAACCCTACGGTTTATACAAAAGTACACTTTATCAATTGCCACACAGACTGGTAGAGTTAAGATCGTTTCTATTTTTTGAATTGAACCCAGATAGTTGTGCTCGTATGGAAATTCGCTATTACTCCCCATCGCATTTAAGATTGGGTAAAGCGCGCTCCAAATGCCAGATACTTTTGGATGAAAAGCAGTAATGTAATTTGATATTTGGTCCCTTTCTAGCTGTAGCGCATCTTCAGATTTAGCATAGTACTTCTGAACCAACTCTTGAGATATAGTTACTCCTTGCTCATTTTTCTTTTCTAGATATTGCTCCATTTTTTCAATGTAATAGTCAATAACGTCTCGGTTAGCTGATATGTACGAAATATCGTACTGGTACTTATTTATTTTACTCTGCCAGCTAGCCTGAACAAGAAGCACGATGAAAGCAAATAACGCGATTACTGGCGAATATACGCCTGATAAAAAAGACCCAAGTTCAGCCCATTTACTATGCTCGCTCCAGAGCCCAATACCAAATTGGTACCCATATAAAACTACAGGTGATATGAAAACAACCATGAAACCTATTGTCCAAACCTGTTTCCTTCTTAGTCTCACCTAAGCTCCTTATAAGCTAACGCCCGCCAGCAGAGTCCGGAGTGAAGGCGCGAAGCGCCGAAATGTAGATCCTACTGGCTGGCATTGTTATATTTTTACTCCAGACTCTCTAGCAGTTTCGAATCCAAGTCGTTTAGGCAATGGTATATAGCTACGCCAGCGTCCCTTGCAGCCAAATAGGCAAAATTTGGTATATTCACTCCGTTTCCCGAGCTAACATCATGGTAGTAGAAGCTAGAAGAATATTCCGACAATTCTTTATACAACACCTTGTCTTCCTCAGTAGTAATCTCATAATCACCGACTCCCAGCAATGTGTACTCTTTGCCACCATTAACGTTCAAAACAAAGTACTCAATTTCAATATTTGTTTTAGTACGCGACATAATCGTAGCAGGAATCTTGACCTCGAAGCTTTTTATTCTTGGCTGAATAATAAGGTCGTACTCGCTTTTTGCCTCGCTGTTAGACGCAACAACAACGTGAGAAAAAGACTGCGTTAATGAATTCTCTATCATAACAGGCAATTTTTCACCCAAAGGGTATATGAAGTTAGCTAACACCTGCGACTCAACAAATTCATATCGTCGAAACTCATCATCAATTACAAGTAACACACTTTCTTTACGCTCTCCTTCGGAATCAAAAGAAGTTACCAAGGGAATAGGAATGGGAGCATTAACGGCACAGCCACTAAATAATGAAAGAGCCAAAATAGAGGCCATAAATTTTGTGCCGATCCCAAAAAACTTCATTTTATATTACTCCTACTATTTATTTTCACCCAAGGACAGGGCTCGTTTTGATATAACGTTGTTATAAACTGCACTTTTTTATGTAATGGAATGTTGTGCGATTATGCCGCAGGCATGCACAACATGGAATGGAGTAAAAAGTGTAAGGTTTGATGACTTTGTTATAGCTAGATTTCAAGGCTGACATCCTCTTAGCTGTCCTACCTACAATTCCCCGTTAATGCCATCCCAGCGTTCAGGTGCAACTAAGCGAATGCCCGTTAAGCCACTTTCTTTTATTTTCTGCTTGGTTAGTTCATTAATCAAAATTAACCGAGTAAAATGAGCCGCTCTATGAATAGGCTCTTGGCTAAAGGGGGTATCTTTTAATACTAGCTTGTCAATACTAAAAATAATTGTAAGCTCACCTTCATCATTAGGCTCTGCATCCATCTCAGAAGCATCTTTATCGATACAATCGATCAAGCCCAGTATATTAGCGGCATAATATCCCGACTTTGCTGGCTCCCCCTCTCGTTCTATCATGGTGGCTGGAAAATATTCAATGGTATTAATCTTAAGGCTATCTAAAAACTGTTTAAAACGCTCTGACACCACAGAACAGCCCATATCGCTCACCGCATAATCCGTCATACCACCTGAGGGTAGCGTTTCACATAAAAACTCTAGGTTTGATAAATCGAACTTATTTAGATCTATCTTGTGCCCCTTTCTCCAAATAATTTTATTGCATGAACCATTATCGCTCATTCGCAAGCCAGGAGAGGTATCCATATTGGGGCAAAGTAAATATTGTGACATTGAATCAGTCCTTATAATTTGGGGAATTTAATCTCTTCGGTTCGGTTTAGCATATCATTAGCAAACTCTTTCGCCTTATTAATATGAGCAGGGTGACAAATCCAAGGAGAGATAGCACCTGCTGTTTTTTTAAATGCCTTATCTTCTGCATTCTCAACTTTCTTTAACAATTTATTTTTAAATTCATCATCAGGCTTACCACATAATTTATTTTCTTGAATTGTACTAACTATATCTAAAAGCAGCACGTTTGACGCATTCATAAACTTATCAGCATGGCCGCCAATATGAACTTGTAGTGGTTTTTCCTTCTCTACCGCGATAGTAAACTCCATATAATGTGAGCGAGGATCTTCCTCGCCTTTTTCTTTTCTACCAGGTAAATCAATAACATTATTTATATTGTTTGGGTCATAATTTTTTTCTTTTAAATAGTGGTTTAATGCAGCAAATCGGTCTCTTGGATTCGGTGGTGACGATTGTGCCCCGATGATAAAAGAGCTAAACGCAAGACAATGATGCCCTTCTGATTTATAAGCAGTTGGTGGCGTTACTTGTTTAGGGTAAAGGTCAAGTTTCGCACCAGAAAACCGTCCGCCCACCCCCGCGATTTTTGCTCTTTTCCAACCAGTTGCCTTAATCACATCCTTTTTAGGGAACTCATGTTCATCTTCACCACAAAATACGCACTTACCTTCATCTAGGCGTACTTGAGTTATTGCGATACCTTCCCCAATTTGTGTCATTGAGATCTCCAATTTAAACTATGTAGATTCATTTTAATTATGTAATACTTATTTTTTCGACAATAACCGCTGCACGTTTAGCACCATCTGATGAGCTATAAACTAAGTGAGCATTGTGGCGTTTATCATCAAGTAAAGCTAATGCCGACACACCAATCAGTGTACTTCCCATTGCGGCGCCTAAATCACCGAAACAATCAGCTGGATGCTCTATCGCTAAATTATCAGTAAAAAATTGATGATTACGAGTTTGTGCTACGCCTTGCTCTTTACTCCAAAATGCCTCGCCATTCATGCTGCCGTATATGGCATCTATTTTATGACCAGAATAATTTGCTAAGGCTTGTTTAAAAGCTTGGTCTAAACCATCACCTCGATATGGTTCATCACTACCTATATGACCATGTTCGTCAGCAATACCAACGGGGTTTATTGCAATAATATGATTATCCTGCTGCATTGCATGTTCGGCGTGTCGAGTAAGCAATAAGAAACTAGCGCCTTCTCCTATAACAAAGCCACCGATTTTGCCTTCGAATAATAACCGATCTTGTTCCTCTAAGTGATTAATGAATGACAGGTTAATATAACTATCACTACCCCCAATCAAGACAAAATCGTCACCTAGCTGAAAAAGGTTACGCTCTGCTAACTCTAGCGCTTGCAAGCCAGCCGCTCTACCTGTGGGAACTCCTTGCACTTTACTCCCGTCAATAGGGATATCACTTAACTTTAAAATATTGTTGAGTAACAAATGAGGCGGGGTTTGATCTACATTAGGAATACTTTCGGGCAAAGCTAATATCAGCGGTATAGCTTTCTTAATAGGCTTGCTTAATTCCTTTTCAACATCTTGCAATGCTAACGCAGCCATTTTTATCACACGGTCATATTGCGGTCTGTAAGTTGCGTTCTTTTCTACGTCTACGTCCAATGAGAATATCTCTTCAGGGACTGGCGAGGTTCTTATGGCGCGCCCCGACTTTGAACGGTAATCTGATAACTTATAAGCGCTAATTCCAGCTCCCACAGCTGCCGATGTCATTGCAGAATTATATCCTAAGGGCGTTAACATGCCGATAGCGGCAATGTATAGCTTATTACCTAACTGACTCACACTTAGTTCCTTATTTTAATACTCAAAAAAATGGTTACTCAGGCACTGGCAATACAAAGCTGTTAAAAGAGCCAACCTCTCTAATGACACTTAACCTACTTGGCTTGCGAGCTATAACGCCCGTTTCAGCTGCGGCTGGTATGGAGCGATTTTTGTGTTGATGTTTGAGCGAAGCGAGTAACACAAAAAAACGCGCAGTACTTGCCGGCCGCTGGAAACGTTTGTTAAGTGGTTGTACTCTTACCGTGCCCAATGAATCCAGTTTCAATATACTGAAATCCCATTGATTTTCTTGTATTGCTTTGGCTCGAGAACAATACCTACACTATACCTTGCTCTCGTAAGAGCTACATATAACCCAGCTCTTGATATTCCTTTAAGCTCGTTCTTCGAGCTTATCAGCCACTTGAATATCGGGCCTGTAGGGTATATCAAGACTCTATCAAAAGTTAATCCTTTTGATTTTCCAAAGGTGTATACAGGGAAGTTAGCATTAACCTGTTTCTTAACTGAGTGCCTAAGCTGAACAGGGCTATATTCATCCAAGTATGATTGAACATGTGAATCGTCAACTATGATAATACCGTCGTGTCCTGTTACTACTTCATTCCCAGAGGTGGATTCTGGGAAGTCAGGGTAAAGTGTATTTGAATATTCACATATCTGTGGTGAGCAACGATGATTAACCGTTAATGATTTATCATCCGTGTCTATCTTGATAGTGTCGTCGGAAAAGAAATTAACTATCTCGGATTTTTTATACTGTGCATTCTTCTGTGCATTGTTGGTCGAGTAGGTTGCTTGTCGAGGATCGCCAACCAGTAAGATACTTGACTGGCAATTGAATAACTCTTTAAGTATCTCCAAGTCATACCCCGCTAAGTCTTGGACTTCATCAATAAATATATTGTCAAAACATTGCGATAATCGGTCGATTACTTTTCCGCCTGAATCTTTGTTACACCGGATTACAAACTTGGCTAACTTGTCGGAATATATTTTACCACTCTTCGAAAAATAGAATTCATAGGGGTTTTTTGCTTCACCCCAATAGAACTTTTTACCGTCTTCTGTTTCATGTCGTAAACCTGATTTGCCGCTTACGAGAATCAAGCCTGTGACCTCAGTGTCAATGACATAATCTTGATAAGGCTTAGCTCCGTGTTTGATTAAGAAAGCAAACCAAGTCTGTATTGTGATGCTGTCAGGTATGTAGCCGTTACTTTCCTCAATCAGTTTGTTTTTTATTTCAGCTTCACAAGCTTCTGTGAAAGTAGTAATAAGCACAGTCTCACCAGCATTGGCTTTCTCGATTGCTTTTTCAACAAGGGCGGTTGTCTTGCCCGATCCAGCAGAGGCTATGATCAAATCATTCGCCATCGCAAATAGCCTCAATGATATAGCCCGGGTAGGTTATTTCCTCAGCACTGTCATAAATCTTTAATGCACAATCTGTTTTGTTTGCCTTCATATGCTTGTGGAGGTCATCAATATCAGCATATTCAACGCCAAGTATTTTCTTCGTGCGTTCAAACCCGTTTGATTTCAGGAATTTTGGTTCAAGGGTGTTGTAGTTGAAATTGCTATCTCCAATCATCAACCCCCCAGTATCAATAACAACATCATAATGTATTGTTATATTAGGCTTGGCATTGTCGCCCACATAGTCTTTGTATTTTTTCAAGAGCGCGTCGGTATCTCCGTCATTGTCCGTGACAACACAAACTCTTTGAGAAATCTTGTCGGCTATTTCGAGGAACCGTAAAAACGACACCCCAACAGAAACAACATCAACACGGTCTTCAATGGGTAGCTTCCCGTCATTTACTGCCATATAAGCTTTTTGAACGACAAGTTCGTCCGAGTCGCCTTCAACCAAAATTGCTTTATCACATAAGATTAGCCTGAGAGTGTCATACCCCTGTATTTTTTCAAAGAAGGCTTTTGTTGCTAATGACAAGCCGTCCATTTTTATTGACTTTCTATCGTTCAACAAAGTAAGACTGTCCAGTCCCAACTTGTTTGCTACAAAGCTACTATGAGTTGTTACGATGATTTGTTTTTCAGCACAGCTTGCTTTAACTGACTGGATTAGTTCGTTGAGTTTACTGTGGGAAAGGTGGTTCTCAGGCTCTTCTAGCAGGATTACATTAGCTTCTTTGGACTTGTTATGAGCTAAGGCAAGATTAGTTTTTATAATGCTTTGCTCGCCTTTACCAATGTAATGAAATGGTATGTCTTCGAGGTAGGTGGTTAAACTACTCTCCCAAGCATTTTTAGATGACAGCTCAACTGATATTGAGACGGTTTTTTCCGTTACCTTTGAGGCCGTGGTTAGTTTTTCGTTGATTGCCTGTATGGACTCGTTGCCCATAAAGCTCTCTTTCATCTCTCTGTGTGACTGAGAAATGTTGACTATTTCTTCTGGGGTTAAAAGTTCTTTTACAATTCTGCTGATATAGACATCGGAGCCGTTTGAAAATTTCGTGCTTGATGAATCGATGAAAGCAGATTTTAGGGGAATGTTCCTTGCTGTAATAGGGTCTCTTGAAAAGCCTTTACAAACGATATGGTAATATTCAATCGGAAGGGTTTTGAGATCACCAGCTTTGATGAGTTCTTCATAGACAACTTTGTATGATTCGTCGAACTCAATCTTAAAGTAAACACCGCTGCAATCAGCACCGTCCGTATTCTTTGTGCCTTTTAGAAATGGTCTTTCCTCACCACTGAGATACAACTCAATTAGTATGCTTGGTGGGGGAAGGGGTTTATCGGAGGGAAGGCTTGCCAAATATTCAGCTACAGTCTCGTTATTAAATAAATACTGGGTTAGCTCATTTCGTAAATATCGACCATGATACAGTCCAGTGAGAACCAAATTTATGGCTTCAAGTATTGTGGATTTTCCAGCTTCATTGTCACCGACGATGATATTTAAACCACTATTTAAGGGTATGGTAAACCGTTCCTTAAACCCTTTGAAATTCTCGATAGTAACTTTATCAATAACCACATTGGTTCCTTTATCGTTGGCATTTCATCTAAAAAATAAAATTTATATGGGTGTTGCCCAGACAGTTAACTTAATAGGATGCCCGTACTTGGGCAATATTAGAAAAGATATTCACCATGCTTTGAAATAGCATAACTCCTATTTGTGTAAAAACGGATCTCCAGTAACACTTAACGCCCGGCTCACCAGCGCCCAAACCGGAGAGGCTTTTGTGGTAAAGTGTAGCGCAGCGGAACCCACAAAAGCAGCGTAGGTTTGGGCGTCTGTGTGGAGCCCTTTGTTAGGTTTTTTGTGTGTAAGGTTTCATAAGCTCTTTTTCTCGATTTACAATCCACGCGGGATGCGGAACATTATTTTCTTCGAGGTACATACTGCCAACCAACCAAGGATCACCTTGGTTATGGAGTGCATTTAGAGTGATAGCGTTACTTAAAATGGGTGGAAATATGATTTCGTCTTCCTTTGAATGTTTTAACAAATGAAACCATTCATCCATAACATCTGCTTTGAACTGCTCCAAATCGATAGTTTCTGATGCTGAAAGTTTTGGCGCAACGACACCCTGATGCAAATACTTGATTGTTCTCGGCCAGTGCATCGTCTCCTCCCACCAAATCGAGGGCATTGGCACTTGATCGTACGTCTTGGAAGCGGGATGAACATGGAGATACTTTACCGTTAAATCGATAAACTCACCAAAATTGTTACACACCCAAATATGATGATCTTCTCCCCAAAACCCATTCCAACCTGGCGGGGTACTTCCTTTAAATACCTGCGAAACACACAATGCTCCAATAAAGGGCTTGGAAATAATTCCATAGTGGCTTAAAAGAGAGCTTATAGCGATTGAAGATTGGAGACATCTCGTAGAATACGTTTCTGGATAATGCTTAAATAGAACCCTTTCAACCACAATAAAAATGGCTCTCTTTATAAATTCAGAAGTTCTTTTTTTTGAAATAGACTCCTGAAATAGCTTCTCTACTTTAGCCTCAATCATTGAATCCTCGGAACCTAACGTTTGTATAACCTGTTTATTTTGTAGTGCGAAGCACGGAAAAATAAATCCGTGTTTATACACTTGTTATGCATTTTTGTCGCTAGGGCATATTCACTATAAACATAGGGTTGGCCCATGAAATATCAGTATCTAGTGTTATTGAAAACCTTACTGGATTAGAGTTTAACTCTATTTTTGGTTCGGACTTATACACTACGGATTTTTCGATTTTCTCTATACCTGTTTCTGGCGCATGGACTCGAATAGCTATACCTTTTTCAGATACTCCAACTAGAGTATCACCCCATTCATTTTCGACTTCGGGTTTTAAATAATACTTTATTTTAGCCTCAGGAGTCGTTAACCATGAGCGAGCACCGTAAACACTTTTCTGTTCAGGAGGCGCATCTAACCAAATTGTAATATTTGCCATATCGTAACTTGGCAGCCCATCAGGGAAAAGTACTGCGGTAGTACTATTTTCTTGCGGATGTAACTCAACACTAAATAATTTTGGAGTTTGTTCCTTTGCAATAGAATCGTAACCAAGAATTGCTTCTTGTATTTCAGATACGCTACCATTTTTTACTAAAACCCATCCATGAGTGGATTCAAACTCTAGCTTAGACATATCATTCAAGCCCTTGCTGTCACTACATCCGACTAAGATTAATAGAATTCCAATAGAATAGTATTTATTCATAATTTTATGCATAACAATATTATTAGAATGTAAAATGCCGTATCAAACGCGGTAAAACGCCGCCGTTCATCCGCAAATTTTTTTAAGAATACTCCCAACGCCCCGCAAATCCCAGCCTCTAGGCCTATATCCAAGCGCTATAGGTATTTTTGCAGGTTATGCAGTCTCGTTGCCGTTGGAGGGTGACAGGCTCTAGCCACGGCTGGCCCACAACTATATGAAACATGGATTGTCGGTTTACGGCGTGTTTACGAGCTAAACCCGTAAGCTATTTTTTTCTTGCCATCGGCACGCGCGGCGCAGGGGCGAAACACTCAGCCCACTAATGTCCCACTGCGGCAAAGGTGACATGCTATATTTAAGCTACGGCTCATTGAATTCGTTGCCTTGGCGTTTTGAGCGTACTGTTTCCTTCCCCACTACATTACAAGCTTCACATAGATCCCTATGGATACCGCGATTACTCTACTGATAGTTTTTATTTTACTAGCGCTTGGCGTTTCGTTCCTTTGCTCTGTTGCAGAGACGGTACTAATGAGTATTACGCCCGCCTATATCGAGAGCCTCCGAAAGCGCGATGCTCGCGCAGCCGAGCGCTTGAAGAGTATTCGGCTTGAAAACGTCGATCGCTCACTCGCCTCTATTCTAACCATGAACACCATCGCTCATACCGTTGGTGCGATAGAGGCTGGCTCCCAGGCGGCCGTGGTTTTCGGCAGCAATTGGGTGGGGCTATTTTCCGCGGTGGTGACCCTCGCGATTCTCTACCTGTCGGAAATTATTCCCAAGACCCTCGGTGCGGTGTATTGGCCGAAGCTGGTCGGCTTTACCTCGTCGTTTATTCGCTGTTTGATTATCGGCCTCTACCCGCTGGTGCGGATCTCTGAATGGTTAACCCAATTTATTATCGGCAATAAAACCCTGCATGGATTCAAGCGCGATGAATTCGTAGCCTTAGCCGACCTGGGTGAAGAGGAGGGAAAGCTGGAGGAGCACGAGAGCACTATTATTAAGGCGCTGTTCCGTTTTCGCTCGCTCAAGGCAACCGATATTATGACGCCGCGCACCGTTATCACCGCCCTGCCAGAATCGCTACCCCTTGCCCAGGCGCAGGAACAATGGTCGAAAATCGCCTTTTCTCGTTGTCCGCTTTACCGGGATAACGTCGACAATATTATTGGTTTCGCGCTAAAAAACGAGGTTCTTTCCGCTACCACCGATACCGCAAACACTCTCGCTGATATCAAACGCGATATCCCCGTGGTGCTCGATACCGTTCGCCTGCCGGCCTTGCTCGATATTTTTGTTGAAAAGCGCCTGCATATCGCCTTGATCGTGGACGAATACGGCAGCCCGCAGGGTTTGGTCACACTCGAGGATGTTCTTGAAACACTGTTGGGTGTGCAAATAATGGATGAAATGGATAGCGTTGAAAATATGCGGCTGCTGGCACGCCAGCAGTGGGAAAGACAGGCCGAGGAATTGGGTATTAAAACAAGCCAGAAACAAACAGAGTAACGACGTTAGTCGAAACGCTGGTAAAAAACGCGAGGCCAAAACCCGGGATGAGATTTCCCAATTGTTATTGTGCGGCTTGATTTGCGTTGGCTAGAGGCCTGGCCGAGCCGCCCGAGAGCTAATCCGAGGACCGGCGTAATCTCGACGCTCCTGGTTCCGCTGTACACGGAATATACCGGGGTACTTTAAGGTTTCTTCCGCCAAAATTCCCCTATAGCGCCCTCTATGGCGCGAAATTTGAGTTCCATCAAGTGCAGGCCCCCATGCTCACTTTTAAATGCCCCACTTACGTCCTAACGCTGCCGGGGTTGATCAATGAAACGTTTCTGCTCTTTATTCACCATTACAATACTGCCTCTACTGCTTGTCACTGCCACCTATGCTGACGACGGGAAACCGCCCGCTAACGCCTTGGCGTCCATCACACACTGGGCTTTCACCAGCCATGCACCGCTGAGCACGTCGCCAACCGTTTTCAAAGATCGTATCTACATCGGCGATACCGCCGGCCATTTTTACGCGATAAACGCCAATACCGGCGAACAGCTGTGGTCAATACCGCTCAACAGCGCCATTCGCAGTCGCGCTGCCGCGCACTCGGACGGTGTTGTCATCGCTGCCGGTAAGCGTCTGTATGCTCTCAATAGCGATGGCAGCATGCGTTGGCAGGCGGAACTGAGTGAGGACGAAGATAAAGACGCGATAGACCCCTGGGACGTGCGCCACTCCTCACCGACGCTCAGCGATAACGCGGTTTTTATCGGTAGCCCCGATGGTGCTGTGATGGCCTTCGATTTGGCCTCCGGCAAACTGCAATCCCACTGTAATACCGGCGCTAATCAACCCATACGCGGTACGCCTATCGTCGATAATTCAACCGTTTATTTTGGTGATTGGGAAGGTGTTTTCTATGCGTGTGAGAGTAAAGCCGAGAAAATTGTGTGGCGCTACGACACGCGCAAAGACGCTACGTTCGGCTGGAAAAACGCGATACAGAGCAGCGGCTTGCTAAACGGCAATACGGTTTGCTTCGCCGGACGGTCCTGTCGCCTGCACTGCGTAAATGCCACCACAGGCGCGCCCCTATGGGAGTATAAAAGCCCTACCGACCAATGGCTGATCGGTACACCCACGCTACACAACAACACCATTTACCTTGGCACCTCCGATCAAGATCTATTGTTAGCGTTTAATGCAAAAACCGGCGAGAAGGTTTGGGCAAGCCCCACCAATGGTCGCACCTGGGGAAAGCCGATGATTCACAGCGGCGCTATCTATATTGCCAATAGTTCACTGCAAAAATTTGATATTAACAATGGCAAGTTACTGGCTCAGGTGGATCTCGAGCCGTTTTATGAGACCCGTCACTTTGGAGAATACGTCGATGACCGGCCCAGCAGCCACTCGTCGATTGTTGACTATGATGGACACTTGATAGTCGCCACCGATGAAGGCAAGGTTTATTCACTAAAGGCGTTCTAATCCGATACTCGCCGTACCCGGAAAGCACTCTCGATGACGAAAAGACTAATCGCCATCGAGAGCCGTAGCTGTACTGACACTCTATTAGGCTAACCTTACTGTAATGGGTTTGATTGAGCTAACCACATTGGTTGCCATCGTTCTTAAGCTGAAACCAACGTAATTACTCGTTACTGAATGTATTAAATTAGGCACATCAAAGACAGAATCTTCACCGAAGCTCAGCTCATCGCTAAGCATAAACGTTTCTTACGTTTCGCTGCTCTTGCGCTCTATCATGGCTGCGCGATTAAGTCCTCTGGGTAAATCCGTTTCCAATTTTTTACCCTTGGGTTAACAATACCTGATTCAACAAAAGCCCTTGAAATAACGTCTTCTGAATGCAGTTTTTTTAGGCCTTTTTGCAACGCCCGAAAAACTTTTTCAGCATTCGGCGATTTTTTGGACACAACAAAATGACGAGTTCCCTTTAAACCCACTTTAATATTCGGAACCGGAACCAACCTTACGCCTGCCATTTCCATACTGAAGTCTTCTTCTGAAGAAAATTCACTGAGAACAAAATCAGCACGCCCTGCGCCGATAAATTTGAACATAACATCCAGTTTTGGCACACTATTTTTCTCAACGCCCATAGCGTTCAACGTTTCCCAATCAACTACCCAACGATCAGAAGAAATACTTTTGTATTTTTTCAGATCATTAAGTGAATCGACTTTCATTATGCCGAGGTTTGTGGGTAGAGCGTACACGCCCAATTCGATTGATCCTTCTTCAAATATGGGATCGCTGACATAAAAAGCCGACTCATCTATTTCAACTTTCCAGACTGTTTCAGCTGGCATAGTGACATTACCCTTTTTTGCCTCGACTAGAGCGCGGCTGTAGTTGGGTACTTCTTTAACCTGTAGATCTGCGTGCAAACCTCCTATATTTAGGGCTTTGCATATCAACAGCAATTCAACTACGCCGCGATGAATATTTGTTCTGCGAAAGTTATCAATACCCGAGCAATTTTTTTTGTCTGTCCATGCATTGTACGAATCATAAATTACTTTATTTGCTGAAACTTTAACGACTTCAGCATAAAGATTACTAGTTCCCGACACGGCCACCAAACCAATAAGAAATATAAGTAATTTTTTCATTCATCCGACTTCCATAGAAAAAGAACCTCAGCAATAATGTTGTTAAACGATCTAATAGATGATTTGTAAATGTTCCCAACCAAAAAATATAACGTAAAGTTCTCAGGCGGGCATGTTATACAGCTACGTTAAACCCGAGGGATCTTCGACCAAAGCCCTCACCATTAAGGCGAGCTTAAGTCGCGCACACTAGGAAATATTTCCCTATCGGAATTTATATTTGAACCAACACCACTTTTATATTTATGTTCCAGTGACGCTACATTAGCATCAAACTCAGGTTCACCTTTGAAGCACTAGAGGTGATTTGATTTGTACAACACCTTTAGCAACGGCCTTAGTGGAGGCCAACGCCTAAATCGCTTGGCTTGGCTTGGCTTGGCTTGGCTTGGCTTGGCTTGGCTTGGCTTGGCAAGCCTTGCACTAGAACAGGTATACACCAATATTACCCTCTATGTATTCGTGCTTGCCATAATTTTCGAAATATAACCTTTCTACATTTAGACTCAATTTTGCTAACGCTTATTGATCCGATAGCAACTCGACCTCTTACTCAACTGAAAGGTTATAAGTGATGGAATCATCCCTCAGCGTCAGCCGATACCCTCCAACTCGAAACGATTCGGCATAACGAGTGGCCGGTCTTCAATGTACTTGGGCCTTACTTAGGGAAACCCTGATCAAGTCTAACGCTGCCAGAAACTGCCGGAGCAAGATGACTTTGTTATATTTATAAGCCAAAATTAGAGAACTCATCTTGAAGATCACTTTTGATCTCCGACGGCTCCATAATAAAAATATCTGTTCCTCTACTAGGAAACACACCCACTTTAAGCCCATCTCTTTCAAGGCCGGGCACCCACTTAGCAAAGAATTCCGGGGCAGATATAGACTTTGGAACCAGCTTTTGGGGTGAACTATTGGCATGATACTGTGTAAATTCTGCTTTCGGCCACACCGGTAAATAGACGAAATCATGGTCTTCGGAATGAATCTTTAAAAACTCGTTTTTCTCATTGACCAGCACCCAGATCTCTCTCTCCTCTGCAACAATGCTAATAAATATTTCATAGCGCTCTTCACAATCCAACTTTTCTATTTCATCGATATTCATATCGCTCACAATTTTTACCTACCTAATTTAATCTTGAAAAAATAACGCTTTTCTAAATGGCGAAACCTGCTGCCCAGGGAGGCAGGTTTTTTGCCCGGATGTTTAAGTGACTTGCTATTTCTATTTTAAACTTTCACTACATTCCACGTGACCTTGAATGTATGCAATGTTGCGGACAAACAACCACTGATGAGAAGCTTAGTCGAAAACTGAGCAACCCTTTTCCCTCAGGTATTTATCCGCCGTAAAACGCGCAATATGAGGCACTACAAACAATAAAACCACCCCAGATATAGCTAAACCTGAAAAAAAGAAGCTTTCTTATTAGTTAAAGGCCTTCCCAACCAAAATTCCCGAATAATCATGTACCCAAGCGACAGGAGCCCAACACCTACGCCAGGCATATAGTAAGAACCTTTATCGAATACAATCATTTTCGAAGACGCACGATAAAACAATGAAAATACCCGGTAAATAAACCATACTATTGCGCTAGCCCCGCCAATCAAAAGAAACCCTGGCGTACCGATACGGTCAAACCGCTCCCGTAGCAATACCGACTTTTACAACATCTTTGGTCGCTAACAATATTATTAGGGCCTAAAACACCATATGGAATACGGCTGAATACGCCCTGAAAAACCCGGCCTCTAGGGCTGCGCTATTTACTGTGCCTGCTGATTTTTTTTGCTAGAATTTTCTATAGCCTCATTCAGAGACGCATGCAAAGCCCTTATTGCATCAATTTCTCTTGGCTTAATATCCATAGCTATTTTTAATGTTTTGTCTATATCCGCCTTCGATTTAATTGTCTCGCCGACATAGAAATATGCTTTTGCACGATAAGAAAGCCCAGTCATTAACCAGTATAAATCCCCATCTTTACCTATTATTTCTATTCCTTCATTTAAATTTTTGATTGCTTTCCGATCTTCTTTTTGTGATAAGTAAAAATCGCTAATATTTATCAAATGAATCGCAAGGTCTTTTTTATCTCCGAATAATTTTCGGTCAATCTCGATAGCCTGGTTCATATATTTAATGGCGTTATCAATATCGTTCATTCCTGAATATTCAGTTGCGATATTATTATATGTTGATGATATGTCTGTATTATATTTCAGATAGTTAAGAGCTTCTTTTGATTTATCTATTGCAGCTTGATGCCTCCCCATATTGCCTAAAATGGCTGATATAGTCGCTAGAGATACGCCGATTTCATTTCTATCCCCAACCCTCTTATCAATAGCCAGTTTCTTTTCTAAATATTCAATTCCTTTTTCATAATCTCCGGTATATAGCATGGACATTCCGACGCCTTGATAGGCAGCCGAAAGATCGGAATCAGATGTAACCATAGCCGCTTCGTTTATGAATTGTTCTGCAGCCAAAGAAAACTTACCCAACTCAAAATATGCCTGCCCCATACAGTCAACGTCCGAGGCGCTTGCTCTTCCCGAAGCGACTTTTTCCTTTACGGATTGAAGAGCAGCATCATAGTTTCCCGCGAGCATTTGAAGCTTGCAGCCGGCATATACGTCTGCGGTTACCATGAATACTACTAAGCAATAAAGATATCTCATAATCCTTCTACTCAATGCTAACGCCCGGCTAAGCCGCCGGAACGGAGTTGATTTTTTCGTGCTAGCTTAGCGTTAAAGCACAAAACGAGCAAAGCAGTGGAGGTCGGTTTGAGCCGCTTGTAAAGTTTATTCACTACCAATGCCCTCTATATCAAGATAATAAGCCGGAAAAGGATCTTTGATTAGTTTTTCCGTGTACTGATAATTCCAGTTATCGATGCAAAACTCCAGCCTTACATCTGTATTTGGTTTGCACCCGCGAAGATAAACCACAGTACCTTCTGGAAGCACAATGCCATTGCACAGGCGGTTATTTTTGAATCAATCAGTTATAGGATTTTTTCGTTATTCGCCCATTATCCTACTCGACCGATGGGTTTACGGCGGGTTTGTGGGGTAAGCACGCAATGGATGTCGGCACAGCGCCTGAACCTCGATACAAAAAAATCACCCGCAACCCACAATTATCCAAAACAGCGATTGGGAGCTTGCTCCACAAACTCTCGCCCGCAAGGACGCGGGCGTGAAGCCCCCACGGATGGGTTTACGGCGGGTTTGTGGCGCAAACCCGCAATGGGTGTCGATGCCCCAGATAGAGTTCTAACCCTCCCGGATAAGATTCTCGCCCAACCCGGATAGACTTCTGACCCATCCGGATAGGCTACTGGCCCAACCCGGATAGACTTCTGACCCATCCGGATAACCTTCTGACCCAACCCGGATAGGCTTCTGACCCAACCCGGATAGACATCTGACCCATCCGGATAGACTTCCGACCCATCCGGATAGACTTCCGACCCATCCGGATAGACTTCCGACCCCTCCGGATAGACATCTGACCCATCCGGATAGACTTCCGACCCTCCCGGATAGGGCGCTACCTAGCTTGCATATAGACCGTCGCCACTAACCCACAATGATCAAAAGCACAGATGGGGTACGCCATAAACTCACGCGCGCCGCGATAGGCATACCGAGAGTTTTAGGAGTAAGCATGCACCTTGGGTTTCGCTCGCAGATAAAAAAGCCCACACACGTGGGCTTGGGAAAGGCTTGCTAGCTTTCGGCTTCTACAGCCTTGTTCTTTTTGCTAGAGGTACGATTTTTACGGTGGATGTAAGCGCTGGAATAGCCGCTAAGCCGGACATCGTTATCGTGGAAAACATATTTGCCGCAGGCCCTCACTTCATCAACAGTCTCTTTTAAATAGACATAGGCCTTATCTCGCAGGCCGCGGCCGTCGTTACCGCTTAGCCTGTCGCCGTTAACTTTGGCCAACAGCTGAGCGATGGTATCGGCGGTGTTTGCGGCAGCGTCCAACTTGCTTCGATCGAACTGAATTACGTCCAACAGCGTCGTGTTCTCGCGGCCCAACACCGCGAGCGTAGATAAATCCTGAACCATATCGGCGTTGGATTTACCCTCTTCGATTTTACTCACCCGCTTCAACAGATTGTCATCCTTGCGAAAAGCGTAGCGAAAGCTGCGCAGCAGATCATCGCGCAAATCGAAGGCTTTCGGGCTTTCGTTGGCCCACATCACTTCGGCATCTTTTTGCGAGCGGTATTCCGTCTGCCAGCGCGCTTCGGCTTCACGCAGTACACCCACACGAACGGCAAGCGCATCAATGTCGCTTCTATTAAGGCCCGAGCCTATTAAGGTTTCGCTATCGTGCGTGGCCCAATGGAAAAGGTTTTCCGCCTCCTGGGCATAAATGCCAATGGGCATTGGGCAGGTCTTAAGGGCTTCGGAGGGAATGGCCTGAACGGCCGCGAGATGATTGTCGAAATCATTTTGATCAGACATGTACTATTCCTTTTTTATCGTCAAAAAAATCAGCGGGCGTCCAAACCCTGCCCGCACCTAATGGTCACTTCGCTAACCAACCTCGCAACATTTCTCGGCGGTTCCGCAGAGGACAGGCGCATATTAAAACCCAGCGCTGGCTGCGCAAGCCAAATGTGGAATAGCACGCAAGGAGTTCCATCAAACTGTCATTTATTTGAAATGCATTAATGTTTTCGACCACCAACAACGTGGTACCGCGCAGCCCTTTGCTTCAAACATAAGATTACACACAAAACCCGGTAGACATTCACCCTGTTTATGACTGAACATTCGCACGACATAGGCCTTACCGGTGAAAACGCCCAATTTCGATAAAGTATCACTCGGAAGCGATTGCGCATAAGGGGAACGTTCCCCCTGACTTACTGCGTAAAGTAAGAACGTATGGCGCTAGAAATAGAATAATACCTAAGGAGAATACAGCGTACTCTCCCTTCCCCAGCGTTCACCAAGACCAGCATCAATTGCCTTTTCCTTAATTTAATCGACCAACTCTATTTCAAGGCAAAATAGAAGTCTAATGGCTTCAAAACTACTAAATTTAGCTTTTTTAATGATGTTTCGGTAAATATCTATATCGTAGTCGGTTGCTTCAGAAAAATCTGCACCCGATAAATTTGTATTGGCGAAAACACACCCGGACAGATCACTGTATGTAAAATTTGAATTGCTAAAATCACCTTCTCGGAAGTCAACATTATGTGCTTTACACTCTTCAAGCACCAACTCTTGTAAAGAAAGCCCATAAAACGAACTGTCATTTAGTATTGACTTAAAAAATTTAACTGGCGAACTAAACATTACTCGAGGCCATGCAACTTTAGTCCAATCAATACCAACTAACTTTGAATCTCGAAAGCAAACATCAGAAAATTTACTGTGCCCCATTTTCACAGCGCTTAAGTTACAATCAAAAAACTCACAATCAACGAAATTGCATCTATTAAAAGTCGCTTCACTAAAATTACATTTTTCAAATATACAGCCATCGAATTCTTTCGAAGAAATTTCTGAACTAGAAAAATCTAAGCTTTTAAAGCTCTCCGACCAGTATTCGGTTTTTTCTTTAAACGCCACCAAAACCCTCCGTTTCTTGAGGTGCATAACGCCTAGCTCACCGGAAAATTCGAGCCTAAAAAATATTTTTTCCGATTCAGCTACTTGTTAACTTTCGTTTCATTTGGAGTTGTGCACTCCCGTTGCGGTGAGACGGTAACTGACTTTCGCTGTATACGCCTACCAATAATATTTTTAGACGCCCAATATGCTTGCAATTCTTGATCACTCGCAAATTTTTGCTTTTTATAGATTAAACTTTATCAAGGGAAAATGAATACCCCCCTACAGGAAAGTATCAAGTATTTCTCGAGTCCAGATTTTCCAGCGTTGTGCTAAAAGTAGTTTTTCCGCAGGCTCGTTCTTTGTCGACGGTTTTTTTAAGTAGCGATAGGCCCACGGATGTGGGCTCGGCAGTTTTTTTAGCTTTCGGCTTCTTTGATGCGGCTGGTACTCACGGATAAACGCGGTTCCGCTTGGGGCTTGTGAGTGGAGGTATCGGGCTTTTTGTTGGCCAATAGTGAGCCACTGATGGTGTAACCGGACTATTGCTTTGTGTTTAAAATGACTGAACCATTGATTGATAGACCGTTAGCAGTCTCGCCAGTTCAAACGGCGGTTTAATAAACGCATGGTAGTGGCCATTGGGATTGATCACTACAATATTGCCTGAATGGTCCACGGTATAGTCGTCGCCCTGTACCACTTTACGAAAGGCCACATTTAAATTTTGCGTCAGTTGCATTGTCTGTAAAAAGTCGCCACTGACACCGATAAAATCCTGATGAAAATACGGTACATAGGCCGCGAGTTTTTCCTGGGTATCCCGGGCCGGGTCCACACTTACCATTATCACCTGGGTCTGTTTGGCAATGTCACTCTCCAGCTTTGGGTAAACCTGGGCAAGCTTTGCCAGTGTAATGGGGCAGATATCCGGGCAGTGGGTAAAGCCAAAAAAGACTAAGCTCCACTTTCCTTTAAAATTTTCCAGTGTGAAGGCCTCGCCCCGGTGATCGCTTAGCTCAAACGCTTCAATAATTCGCGGGTTATCAAATACAATTGCGCCGTTCGCCCGCAGTTCAACTGCATTCATGACACGCGGCTGCAGTATTTTGTAAAAGAAACCCGCCACAAATACCGTCATTAAAATTACAACAAATGCGACCGTTTTGGCGATACCCCGTTTTTGTCGAGGCGTTTTCTCTGAAGCTTGCATAGTTATATGGCCATAGTCTGAACAGGCAGAAGATAGTGATCCAACAGCATAATGACAAATAACGCCATCAAATAAACAATGGAATATTTGAACGTTTCCATTCCAGCGTTTTTATTTTTTCCTCTGATCATCTCTACCGCGTAGTAGAGAAAGCCAATTCCCAGTACCACCGCTCCCAGCAGGTAGAGCTTGTTCAGCATTTGCGTTGCAAAGGGCAGCAGCGTTACCGCAAATAGAATGATGGTATAGAGTAAAATATGCAGTTTGGTATAACTTTCTCCGTGGGTAACGGGGAGCATGGGGATTTTGGCATTGGCGTATTCCTGTTTTTTATGTACCGCCAGCGCCCAGAAGTGTGGTGGTGTCCAGGCAAAAATAATCAAAACTAATAGCATGCCATGACCGTGTATTTCGCCGGTTACTGCCGTCCAGCCCAGCAGTGGAGGCGCAGCTCCGGCTATACCACCTATCACAATATTCTGCGGGGTTGCGCGCTTTAAAAAGAAGGTATAGATAAAGGCGTAACCCACCAGCGAGGCCAAGGTTAGCCAGGCGGTAACCGCATTGACCAGAAAGTAGAGAATGGCCATACCCACCAGGCCCAAGGCAGCGGAAAAGGCGATGGCATTTGCCGGTGCAATCCGGCCTTTGGCGACGGGGCGATTGAAGGTGCGCGCCATTTTGGTATCGATATGCCGGTCAACCAAGTGGTTTACCGTTGCCGCCGAGCCTGCACACAGCGCGATTCCCAGGTTCCCAAAAATAATAATGTCGAGCGGGACCATGCCCGGGGTTGCCAGTAACATGCCGATCAGCGAGGTTAACAACATCAGCAACACGACCATTGGCTTGGTGAGTTCGTAGTAATCACGCCAGTGGTGCTGCATTACCTGATCAAAGGATTGCTCTTGAACAGTGCTCATCACTATTTACCTATTAGAGGGTTTTCATCGTGCGAAGCCGATGATTAATCGTTACGAGTATTAACAGCAGTATAGCTCCACCCGCATTGTGTAAAACGGCCACCGACAGGGGTAGCGCAAACAGAATATTGCTCATGCCCAGGCTAAGCTGGAGAACAAGCATAGCTATCAACAGCCAGGCAAAACGCTTAGCTTTTTCTTCCGCCGACGCCCACAAACGTTTCGCCAGCCAGACAATAAACAGGGTGACCAAAACCGCGCCGATGCGATGCATAAAATGAATCGCCGTACGGGCTTCATTATCCAGCAGGCCACCGAGATAGTTCGGCCCCAGCTTTTGAAAAAAGTTAAAGCCCTGAATATAGTCAGCGACGGGTATCACGCTATTCTGGCAAAGCGGAAAGTCCGGGCAGGCGAGCGCTGCATAATTTGACGATGTCCAGCCACCCAATGCAATTTGCACGACCACCAAAATTAACGCCGCCAGCGCAATTTTTTGCGCCTGGTACAGTGCCACAACGCTGCCAGCCGGTAAGCTCCATTGGCATTCCCCACTGCGCTGCACCAATAACCAAAGTAGGCTTATGGTTGCAAAGCCCCCCAGCAGATGCGCGGTTACAACCTGCGGCCAGAGCTTTAGGGTAACCGTCCACATGCCAAAAAAGCCCTGTAAAATGACTAAGCCCGCCAGGCCCGCCGGTAGGAGGAAGGGCTCGGCCTTTGGCGCTGAAGATTTGCCTACACGCAGCAGGTTCAAAAAGTAGAGGCCGACCAACACCCACATAAAGGGGTCTAAGGTGTCGCCGACAATAACTCGCGCGATAACGCCTCCGACCAACACCCCCAGCAGTAGCAATACGCTCTTGTGCTTAGTGTCTTTTTCCCTTCCCCGCCAGGCAATAGCGAAGATGGCCAAGATGACCAGGCCTAGCGAAGAAGCGAAGATTCGATGAATTTGTTCCGGCCAGGTTTTATCGGTTTCCACCGGCGTTTCATCAAACAGTTCATTTGCGGCCTGGATCTCATGGCTCTCGTTTGGTACCCATATGTGCCCATAGCAGGTTGGCCAATCGGGACAGCCCAGGCCGGCATCCACCAGCCGGGTAAATGCGCCCAACACAACCACCAAGCTGGCCATAAAAAATGCCAGCAACGATAATTTGTACAGCGTGCTTTTACGTTTCATTATTATTGGTAATCAATCGAATATTTTAATGCGCGCTTAATATCTTTCAGTAATTCGTTGCCGTGCTGTTCCGCTGTATACACCATCATCGCAAAGCCTTCCTGATCCATTAGCAAATAGTAGGGCGTGGCCGTTTCATCCAGTGTTGCCCCGGACGCAGCCAGCCACTCTCGCCATCGCACCTCGTCAACGGTAATTTTTTCCAAAAGCGGATGTTCGAGCTTAAGCTGCTGAAATTGTTCTTCTCCTTTTGCGGCGCCGATATTGACCGCTACTCGTTGCAGGCGAACGCTTTTTTCAGATAGGCGTATATGTACCTGCCGCGTGGTATAGAGATTCTGCACACAGGCCTTGCCACAGTCACCAGTAATAGGAATGAGAATGCGCCATTTTTTTTCGGCCGCTATTTTTTCCAGAAAGGCGTTATTTTCACCCGCTAGCAGGTGCTCCAGTTTTACCGCTTGCGGTAACATTGTGCCCTTATTGACGGTGTGGTCTGGCACTCCCATCCCGGTAAAAAACATAATGTAGGCCGCGGCAATGGGTAAAGCTGCAACGGCAAAAAGGGCTATCAGCGTCCATCGGCCTTTCCGGGCTGTGCTGTTTGTGGCTATTTCGTTCATCATTTTGGTCTTGTCATCACTATTATTTTTTAGACTTTATTAGCGTCCATACATTGCTGTTGCTAAACACCCATAAAATGCACAGCGCCAATGCCATTGCAAACCACTGCACCGCATAGCCCCAGTGTTTTTCGGCAGACATATTGATGGGCTGCCAGTTGGTTAACAGGGCTCCTGGGCTATCGGCATCCAGCAACAGAATATTTTTCGCTAGTGAATGCTGTACCTGCTGCGCCATAAGTTCAACATCAACTTCAAGCAGCCGCTGCGGCCAACTCTGCTGCAAACTCTTCGCCTGTTCAATAAAGGCTGAATCACTGGGAATTTTGAGTGTCCCCGCAATTCGTATAGTGCCCTTGGGTGTCGTTAGCGTGGGATTGTCTTCCCGATATTGCCCGGCAGGCACCCAACCGCGATTGACCAGAAGCGTATCGCCTTCGTGTGTAAGCGAAAAAGCCATCACAACTTCGTAGCCCAGCCGTCCATCCAACATTCTATGCTCTAACAGCCAGTAGTGTTGTGTATTAAAGCGGCCTTCAACATACACTCGGCGACTATCTATTTGCCTATCGTCAGGGCTATAGGCCTTTGGCGGTAGCGCTTGCTGAGTTTGCCAGCTTTCCTGTAAGGTCAGTTTTTCTTGCGCACGACTTAACTGCCAAAAACCTAAGCTTAATAATATCGGCAGCAACAGCAGTGAAAAAAGCGTCAGCTTGCCATTGAGTTGAAATGTAAATTTACCGTCACCTGCCATTTTTAACCGCTCTAACGGAGAGTACTCTATGAGCCCAGCAACCCTGAAAATAGCCATCGTTATTCTGTTTATCGCCGTTATCGCCAGCTTGAGCAGTGGCTTGGTATTTCTTTTCAAGGATTTGGGCGCATCGGAATCCAAGCGAACTCTTTACGCTCTGGGTGTGAGGATTACCCTTGCAGCCGCACTGCTGATGACGATCGGCTACGGTATTTACAGCGGTAAACTTGCGAATACTGCTCCCTGGGGAGATCACCGTAACCAAGCTACCCAGGAATAATACGTTGAATGTTGTCACTCCCGTAGCGACGGGAGTGACAAATAATGGCTTAGCCCAGGATATATACAAAAAGAAACAGGCCCACCCACACCACATCGACAAAGTGCCAATACCAGCTGGACGCTTCAAAACCAAAGCAGTCGTCGTGCGTAAAGTGGCCCTTGGTAATAGAGCGCAACCACTGCACCCCCAGCATAAAGGTTCCCAGAGTTACATGCAGACCATGGAACCCGGTCAACATAAAGAAGGTGGTGCCGTAAACACCCGTTTCCAGGGTTAGGCCCATATGCTTGTAGGCTTCAATATATTCTTCTGCCTGTAAAATTAGGAAGATGATTCCCAACAGTACGCTAATACCGAGCCAGAAATTAAAACCAAACAGCCCGTGTTTTTTGTCTTTCTTGAGCGCGGTATGAGCAAAATGTACGGTAAAACTCGAGGTTAGCAGAACAGCGGTATTCCAAAAGGGCAGCCAGCCAGTCCAGTTACCAATGCCCGGGTTACTCATGTTTTCGTGCGGGCCCTTGACGTTGGCAGCTTCACCATTGGCAGCCATATCCGGCGTCGTCATCAGCGGCCATTCGGCATTAAAACCATTCCATAACAGATCGCTGGTAGGCCCGGAACTAAGAAGCGGAAGGGAAATATTTCGGAGATAAAATAGCGCGCCAAAAAAGGCCGCAAAAAACATTACCTCAGAAAAGATAAACCAGCCCATGCCCAGCACGTAGGATTGTTTTAGCTGTCCGCTGTTCAGACCCTTGAGGTTTTCACTGACGGCAGTGGAAAACCAAGTGAATAAAACAGCGGCCAGAATAACAAACCCAACCAAAAAAATGGTTGCTCCGCTTCCGTCCTTTCCGGCAGACATTTCATTAAGCCAGTTTGCCAAACCAAACACGGATATAAACAGCCCAATCGACGCCAAAATTGGCAGCTTGCTCTGCTCTGGGACGTAATAGGTTTCGTGTTGTTGTTCCATTCTTATGACTCCGCTTTTAACGTGCGGTTAATGTTGCTGAACCCACAGGTTCTTGATTATGAATTTTTGCTTTTTGCAGTTCTCGTTGTTTTTGCGCAACCTCATCGGGTGACGATTCAGTAACGTCGAACAACGTGTACGACAGAATGATGGTGCTCACGCCCTTCGGCATTTCCTGATCGACAATAAATTGCAAACCCAATTCTGCTGTCTCACCCGGCGCCAGCGTTTGCTGGTTAAAGCAAAAGCACTCGGTTTTGTGAAAGTAATCCGTGGCGTTATGCGGCACCAAACTCGGTACCGCCTGCCCCACCATAATATTGTCGGTAGGGTTGTGAGCGATAAAGTCGGTGACGACGGCCTGACCGGGATGAACCTGTAAGGAAAAATCCTTGGGTTTGAAACCCCAGGGCATATTTTCGTTTTTGGTTCCCACAAATTGCACCGTTACCGTTCGGCTCGTATCAACCTCGGAACTCACCGCGGTGTACTGACCTTTGGTTTTACCGTTAATGCCCGTTACATCGCAAAATAACGTGTAAATGGGGGGTAGTACCCAGACAGCGAACACGAACATAGCGACCACTAACGCCATCGACTTTACGATGGTGTTGCGAATCGCTTTTTGTTCTTTGTTTACGCTCATAATTTCAAACTGCGTTGTTTGCCGGGGCGCGCCAGAGCGCACCCGGCAGTTTTATTTAATGTCCGGCGGCGTGCTAAAGGTGTGGTAGGGCGCGGGCGATGGCACTGTCCACTCCAAACCGTGAGAACCTTCCCACACTTCCTGGCTCGCCTTGCGGCCACTGATAATGGTACGAACAACGATGTACAGGAACAGCACCTGTGCAGCGCCAAACAGGAAGGCTCCTATCGATGAGATCATATTCCAGTCTGCCCAAAGCGGGTTGTAGTCCGGAATGCGGCGCGGCATGCCCGCCAAACCGGAGAAGTGCATCGGGAAGAATGTGACGTTCAAACCAATAAAGGCTATCCAGAAGTGCGTTTTACCGAGGACTTCGTCATACATATTGCCGCTCCATTTTGGCAACCAGTAATATACGGCAGCCGTAATGGAGAAAATGGCGCCCGGTACCAGTACGTAGTGGAAGTGCGCCACAACAAAATAGGTATCGTGGTACTGGAAGTCGGCGGGTGCGATCGCCAGCATCAGACCGGAGAAGCCACCAATGGTAAACAGGATCACAAAGGCAATAGAAAACAGCATGGGCGTTTCAAAGGTCATGGAGCCCCTGAACATTGTGGTGACCCAGTTGAAGACTTTCACCCCCGTCGGAATCGCAATCAGCATGGTCGCGTACATAAACACCAGCTCACCGAACAGCGGCATGCCCACGGTAAACATGTGGTGTGCCCAAACGATAAAACTGAGGAATGCAATCGAGGCCGTGGCGTACACCATGGAGGAGTAGCCAAACAGCGGCTTGCGCGCAAAGGTGGGAATGATCGCCGAGACCACGCCAAAGGCGGGCAGGATCATGATGTAAACTTCGGGATGGCCAAAGAACCAGAACACATGCTGGAACAGAACCGGGTCACCACCACCGGCCGCATCGAAGAAGCTGGTGCCGAAGTGGATATCCATCAACATCATGGTCACCACGCCCGCCAGTACCGGCATGACCGCGATCAACAGGTAGGCGGTAATCAGCCATGTCCATACGAACAGCGGCATCTTCATATAGCTCATGCCCGGCGCGCGCATATTGATAATGGTGGCGATAATGTTGATTGCCCCCATTATCGAACTGGCACCCATAATATGGACGGCAAAGATAAAGAAGGTTACCGAAGGCGGCGCGTAGGTTGTGGATAGCGGTGCATAGAAAGTCCAACCGAAGTTGGGCGCACCGCCCTCCATAAACAGGGTGGAAACCATCATCGAGAAGGCGAAGGGCAGTATCCAGAAGCTCCAGTTGTTCATGCGCGGCAGGGCCATATCTGGAGCGCCGATCATCATCGGTATCATCCAGTTAGCCAGGCCCACGAACGCGGGCATTACCGCACCAAACACCATCACCAGACCATGCATGGTGGTCATCTGGTTGAAGAAGTTGGGCTCAACAATCTGCAAGCCCGGCTGGAATAATTCTGCGCGAACCACCAGCGCAAAGATTCCACCCAGAAAAAACATAGCGAACGAAAACCACAGGTACATACTACCTATGTCTTTATGGTTGGTTGTAAACAACCACCGGGATAACCCTTTAGCAGGACCATGTGCCATAGCGTGACCTCCTTATTGGCCTTGCTTGAAATTCACAATGTCGATTGGCTGGACGCTGTCGCCCATATTGTTGCCAAACGCATTACGCTGAAAAGTGATAACGGCGGCGCCTTCCACCGGGCTCAGCTGCTCGGCAAACGCCTGCATCGCCGTGCCATTAACACCGTTGAGCACCACGTCGAGGTGCCCACCGAGGTCGCCGGTTGCAATTGCACTGCCGGCAATCGCGGGGAATGAGCCAGGTATACCCTGGCCATTACCCTGATGGCAGGCGGCGCATCGGGCGTTGTAGACTTCCTCGCCCTGTGCGTAGAGCTGCTCGAATGTCATCACCTGCTTGGCCGCTTCGGCTATGGCCAGCGCTGCTTCGCGCTTCTTGGCCGCCCAGGCTTCGTATTCCGCCTGCGGAACCGCTTTCACCACAATGGGCATAAAGCCGTGATCTTTACCGCAGAGTTCGGCACACTGGCCCACATAGGTTCCAGGTTCATCGACATAGGTCCAGCTTTCATTCACATAACCGGGAATGGCATCGCGCTTGACCGCCAGCGCCGGAACCCACCAGCTGTGAATAACATCAGCGGCGGTTACCAGAAAGCGAACCTTTTTCTTGATAGGAATAATGACTGGCTCATCTACATCCAAAAGGTAGTCATCAGACTTAACGGCTTTGTTGTAGATTTGCTCTTTGGATTTTTGACTCAGATTCGAAAAGAAGCTGACATCCTGACCCAAATACTCATACTTCCACTTCCATTGATAGCCGGTGACTAGAATATCCAGCTCGGCGTTATCGGTGTCGTACATTTTCTTTAGCGTAGAGGTAGCGGGAAAGGCCATTCCGACAAGAATCAGGAAAGGGATAACTGTCCAGATAATTTCCAGGAAGGTACTCTCATGAAAATTGGATGCCTTAACACCGCGAGATTTGCGGTGGACAATCATGGAGTAAAACATGACGCCGAAAACTAGCACACCAATAAGGGCGCATATTCCCAGAATAATCATGTGCAGACTGTACACAGACTGACTTATTGAGGTTACGCCTTCGGTCATATTGAGCCGCCAATCACGCGCGCTAGCCTCTAGGGGGAAAGCGAGCACCGTAAGTAGCAGAGCAAGCGACCGCGAGGAATGACTTAACATCGCCCTATCTCCGTTGGATTATTTATTTCGTCTTTATTGTTTTTATTTGCGCCATATCATGGAAATGCGCAGACAATTTGTGTGGCATTTTGCCGCAGCGCCCGATTATAACGGCAGCGGATAGAAGAAAGTAAGTAGGAAAGATGCTCAAATTAGTGTTTTTTTATTCGCTTTGCGTTTAAAAAGCCCTATTTTCGATTATTTACACGCCAGATATATTATTCTTTATGCATATAAAAGCCATGAATTTCAAAGGGTTACCCCATAGACGCGCCTTTAGTCTGGCGTGGCCAATGATACTCAGTAATATTTCCGCCCCTTTGATGGGAATTGCAGACACAGCCATGCTCGGCCATCTCGAAAACCCGCAATATCTGGGGGCTGTTGCTATAGGCGCCAACATTATGGCCTTCCTGCTTTGGATGTTCGCGTTTCTGCGTATGGGTACCACCAGCTTTGTGGGCAGAGCATTAGGTGCCAACGACTCCGCCCTACTGCAACAGCAGTTTGGGCAGAGTATGCTGCTGGCACTTGCCTGCGGCCTGCTGCTTATTGGCCTTCAATGGCTGCTGGTACCTTTCGCCATCGCTTTAATGGCGCCCGACCCCGTAATTGCCGAGCTTGCCGCCCGTTACTGTCATATTCGCATTACCGCCGCGCCCTTCGCCTTTGTCACCTTTGTGGCCATCGGTCTGCTTATCGGCCTGCAAAATTCCCGCTTACCTCTGGTTATCACGGTCTTGGCCAACGCACTGAATATTCTGCTGGATTATCTATTTATCGTGAGATTCGGCTGGAGCAGCGACGGCGCAGCCTACGCAACGCTTATCGCTGAAGTTGTCGGTGGTCTGTTGGCGATCTGGGTTGTTCGCCATGCACTAAGAAAGCATCTGGGCTCCCTGCTCAGCTGGCCCGGCTGGAGCAAGCTGCTGCATTTGCCAGACTGGGCCGC
This sequence comes from Teredinibacter haidensis, assembly GCF_014211975.1. Classification (NCBI taxonomy): domain Bacteria; kingdom Pseudomonadati; phylum Pseudomonadota; class Gammaproteobacteria; order Cellvibrionales; family Cellvibrionaceae; genus Teredinibacter; species Teredinibacter haidensis. The sequence continues at coordinate 4,035,021 of NZ_CP060084.1, read as the reverse complement.
CTTGCTGAAGCTCAATGGCGATCTGTTTTTTCGCACCGCGCTGCTACTGTTTATCTTTAACTTTTTTACCGCCCAAAGCGGCCAGCTTGGGCCAACGGTACTGGCGGCCAATGCCATTCTTATGCAACTGGTGCTATTGCAATCTTTTGGTTTGGACGGCTATGCCCATGCGGTTGAAGCCATGGGAGCCGAAGCGTTGGGCGCAAAAAATCAGCGCGCGTTCCTACGTGCCTGTGCGGCCAGTAGCGTAGCCGCCGCGACTCTGGCGACCGGCTTGGCGCTGATTTTTCTTGTCAGCAAACATTTGCTGATCGCACTGTTCACCGATATAACGCCAGTAGCCGAAATTGTTTCTCAGCATTTTCACTGGCTGGTGGTTTTCCCGTTAGTCAGCGTGTGGACCTATATCCTCGATGGCATTTTCATTGGCGCCGGTAAAACCCGCGTTATGCTCAAAACCATGCTAGCCGCTGTTTTCTTAGGGTTTTTTCCACTGTGGTGGTTAACACAAGGATCACTTAATCACGGTTTATGGTTCAGTTTTGTAATTTTTAACGCCATTAGGGGGGCAACACTGGGTTCGGCCTTCTATACTCATTCTGTGAGGCATAAATGGTTTTGAAGTGGTAGCCGAGCATCGCCGGAGAAATACTTCCGGTGACAGCCCCCATGTCTAAATGGCGTACTAATTTAACAGTTTGCTTTGGCGGCCACTGCTATAGTGGGACATTCACTAATATAATCGTTCGTGTCAGTATTTTTTTATATGACTGAGCCTAGAATTTTGTACATTCGCGAATCCATAGCTAAAGCGCAAAGGATTGAAGCTAAAAATCATCAGTTAAGGGATTTTCTGCAAGCCAAACTGCCCGAGCTTCATCACGCGATAAGCTTTCCGAATGGCAATGGCCTTGATGCGCTGCAGCAGTTCGTTACGCATTATATCGAGCATGTTCCCGACTTTATCGAAGCACTTACAACCTTAACCAAGTCGGCCGGCGTCTACCAATACGCTAAGGCTTTTCTCTCTATAGCAGAAGATTATTTTTTCGAACCACCGGAACTGATTCAGGGCCACGATGGTTTATTGGCCCTGATAAATGAAGCCTATCTCGCTCACAGGCTAATGGAAGAGGTCAATGACCGTGTGATGATGGCCTGCGGCTTCCCACTGGCGCCGATGGATATGACGCTGTCCAATATTATCGTGCACGATATTTTGGGCGATGATTTTGCCAATCAGCTAGATTTAGCGGTGCACTACTCGATTGAATCGCTGTTCGAGAGCGACGGTTTTTTCCGCAATGCCCATTTCGACGACTACTTGCGCAGCCATCACAACGATGCTTGGCTGAACGCCATTGAAGAGTGGCCCTGCCTTGCCGGTGATTCAGCGATCCAGCTTAAGCTGGATCGCATACCGCAAGGCAAGGTTGTTCACTAAGAACTGAGCTGTAACCTTAACTCAATATGGCCCAAACACGTCATCCGGGTTGGTCCAGAAAGCACCCCACACCTCCGGCTCATCTACGTAGAAAACCGAATTACCGTGCAAAATACCACGACTTAGCGCGCTGTAATCATACCATTCACGGCTGCCATCCACTTCGGGCTGCAGGGTACCCTGTAAGGTCATGCTCGCTTCGTCACCGTCCAGACCGTTCGCCTCCAGCAATACCAGCATGCGCGAATACTCATCGGCAACGGTTAACTGTTCAACACCGTTTTCTAACAGCAAGCCATTGGCGAGTGTAACGGGAAAGGTAATACGCAAACCGCTCTCGCCAGCGGGAAGGAAGTTAAACGCTTTATGATCGTAAAGCGCATCGCTCCACGACCACCGCCCTCCCATGCTAATCTCACTGACGGTTTTTGGGTTGGCACTATCGCGCACATCAAACAACGCGGCCTTTAATCCTGTTGCCCGGCCCTCGCTATTCGCATCCTGACCAAAACCAAACAAATAGCCTTCTTCCAGTGGGTGCAAATAGGTGGAAAAACCCGGTAATTCAAGTTCGCCCGCCAATAACGGTTGCGCCGGATCGGACAGGTCGAGAACATAGAGCGGGTCTGTGCGCTCAAAAGTCACCACATAGGCCCGGTCACCAAAAAAGCGAACCGCATAAACATCTTCGCCAGGCTTTCCGATATCGCTGTTTTCTGCATTCTCGGCGGGTAGTGTGCTGATCAAATCCAAGGTATTCGTGTCAGCATTTTCCTCCAATACCCACAAGCGGTGGTCCAAATCACCCGCTTCACTCCGGGCGGTGGTCAGCACACGCATATTGTCCTGGTACTCGTCCATACGAAACGAGGGACTACTCCAGCCCAGTGTGCCCGGTACAGAACCCGTAGCGACGTAGGTAATATCGTTATTCGCTAGGCTGAATTTATGCAGTACGGTGTAGCTGTCTTCCCAATTGTTGCCCCACTGCGTGGCACCCAGGTAAATCGCTTCGGTTGAACTGTACAAGCCCTCAACCGGGGTACCCAGACAAACAGATCGGGTAATCGCTTTGTTGCGCAAATCCACCGCAACGATGTGGTGTAGGCTGCGATAACCATAATGTTCATTTGTGTCAGCGCCCACCAGACACTCTTCACTGGTATGCAGCTGTTGGCGCTCACCACCATTAACACTGTAGCCCGGTAGCAGATCATCGAGATCCAAATCAGCCACCGCTTGCTCGGAGGATTCTTCACTGCTGTCTGCACGAAGTACTTCCGGGGTTATGGCTAGCTGTGGCAGGTAACTGGTAACCAGATACAGCATGTCACCAATTTTGCGGCTGTTGTGAAGAATGCCATCCAATTCCAATTCCCAATCCAGCGACGGATTTGCCGGGTCTTCAAGATCATGGAGGGACACTTTCATCGCGGGGGAAGAATTATAGTAACCAAAATTAAAGATATCACCGGTTCCGCAAAAGCCGACATAACCACCACTGGTTAAAGACACCAGTGCGTCCGCACGCTCGGCTCCGTCCAACAGGTAAAGCTGTAAATCACCGTAGAATCCATCGCTGGTAAATTCAATTTCACTAACCTGTTCCGCCGCAGCCGATTCCACATCGGTGCGTAAAATTCTTACGCCGTGGTTTGTTTCGTCTTCCTGCCAGTCTGGCCATACATGGAGGTACATATATTGGCCGTCGTATTTCACGTAGTCGGCTTCATCCACACCGGCTACTTGTACATTGGTGCCGGAAAAGTCATTTGCGTTTGGCGCAGGCGACGCTTCAGCCGCCAGGGCGTCATCAGTTGCATTGTTTTCCAATGCGAATATTTCACCACCGCGCACACCGTAAAAATCGCGCCGCACGCCATTTTTAAGTAGCGTTGTTAACTCGGTACTGGTCGCATACTCCAGAACTTGCGTACTGGGCTTTGGGGCCTGCAGATTATCGTAAGAGACAGGCCCGGGGTTTTCTTTGGAATCGCTGCTTCCACCACCACATCCACTCAGGCAGGTGGCCAACACCAGGAAATACATCGGTTTCATAACGGCACTCCTTTGTTTGTATTTTCGCTGGCAGAATAGCCGTACCGTTGAAACACTTCTGTGAACAAAATGTTTTGCTTTGTAAAAAATTGTTGATGCGCGAACATCCCTGTTCCAATGGTTAAATAAGCTCTTCGCCCACTTCTTCTTCCTGAAGGATTTCCGTTTCCGCTCGCGCAGCTGTTAACCAATCCTGCATGGCCGGGTGGTTTAGCAATAGCTCTGAATATGCACGGGCGTTTTCAGATAGCTCAATCCCGTAGACTTTAAACCGGAAGGCGACCGGCGCATAAAAACAGTCGGCAACACCAAAGCGCCCAAACAACCAGGAACCACGGTTTTTAGCATCGACTGAATCCGCTTGCGACCAAAGTTGATCCACGCGCGCAATATCACGCACCGCCTCGTCGCTTAAGATCACTTTTCGAAACGCACGACAATTCATCGGCAGTTCACTGCGTAAAGCACTGAAGCCAGAATGCATTTCACACACCACCGATCTCGCCAACGCTCGCTCTTCAACCCCCTCCGGCCAGGCCTTCCCGTTTAAGTAACGATCGTTCACATACTCACAAATAGCCAACGTATCCCACACATGAATATCGCCGTCGATTAACACGGGAACTTTACAGGAGGGTGAAAATTCTCCCAGTATTTCTCGAAGGTTGGCCGGCGCCAGCGAAATTTTTATTTCGTCAAAATCGATATCGAAATGCCGGAGCAACAGCCAGGGCCTTAACGACCAACTGGAATAATTTTGATTACCGATCACCAGCTTCATGATTCAGGCTCGGCATATTGAGCAAAGACTTCTTCGCCCGTCATGTTTTTTGTTTTGTTCGCAAAACTGTAATATTCAGGCTTACTATCAATAAAAATCTGGTGGTCAAATTCAAACGCTTCATCGTCGTCAAACAGCCCCACGGGCAAAATGTATTGGCCCGATTGTTTTAAACGATAGAACAAGTTGGAACCGCAATTTTTACAAAAGCCGCGCTCTGCCCACTCAGAGGAATTGAATACACTGACATACTCTTCACCCTCAATGTCACAATCCGTACCACAGTCCACCGCTAGTAGCGGGCCACCCGACCATTTACGACAGGAGGTACAATGACAAGCGCCAAGGTTGTGATCAAGGTGTTTTGGAGTGATGGTAACCTTGCCGCAAAGGCAGGTACCGGTGGAGGGAGTACTCATAGCAAGCTCCTTTCTGGTAATTACATTTAAAACACTACGTTACCAGTAAATGAGATATGCGTCGTTCGTTTCGGTGCAGAAAAATGTATTAAAGGCGGGTAAAGTTCTCAGCAAAAAAAAGGCAGACCAAATGGCCTGCCTTTTTCCTTAAACTCGGTGTAAACAGTTGTTATACAACAACAATGTTTTCAGCTTGTGGGCCTTTCTGGCCGCTAGTAACAGTAAACTGTACTTTCTGGCCTTCAGCCAGAGTTTTGAAACCTGAACCAGAGATTGCACTGAAATGGGCAAATACGTCAGGACCAGATTCCTGCTCGATAAAACCAAAACCTTTGGATTCGTTGAACCATTTAACGGTTCCAGTAACGACATCAGACATAATAACTTCCTAAATAAAGAATAAAAAATTGACCATACTATATGGCCGGGGGAAGCAGGAAATAAGGCCGGTACTTACATTCAGGACGAGATTAAAAAATTTCGGGTTTGAAAAAATAAATAGAACACTTGCTTTCTTGCTGAGAAGGCAGTCTATAGGGCTTGATGCGAAAGTCAATACGTTATAGCGCCTATACATCCTTTTTCCGCTGGTTTTAGCCCGCATGCCCCAATTCAAAGTCTACCCATTGGTAAAACTGTAAATCCGCCTGCATTAATTCCAGCTCATCTTTTTCCATCAGCCACTCTAGATCAGCCAGTTGCGGCGTTGAATCCAGCGCCTTCTCTTTAGGCGGATAGGTGAAGACCAAGACTCCGGCAAGCAAGGCCGCGCAAACCGCGCCAGACAACCAATAGTTTGTGGCGCTTCGGTTAGACTGCGGCACTTGCGCTAACGCTTTCTGACGCGCGTTGGCCAAAGCGTCCAAAGTATCCGGCGTCAGTTCACGCAACGACTGATCCAATGGCCGAAGCAGTTTTGTATTCGATATTTTTTGTGTCACGTTACGTCCTCCAATAGAATTTTTAGCTTTGCCTGGGCACGCGAATAGTGCGTTTTTACGCTACCGGTACTGCATGCCATGGCGAACGCCGTTTCCTCTATATTCGCACCCCACCAAGCGCGCAGGATAAACGCCTGTTGTTGCCTTTGCGGTAACTGACGCAGCGCCGTTTCCACTTGCTCTAACTGTTGAGCATTGTGCGTCAAGGCCTCCGGCGAGTAATCGCTGCTAGCAAGCACCTGTAGTTCATCCGGTTCACTCTCATCATCCTGCGACCAGCTAAACCACCGGCGAACTTTCCTGCGCCGAAACCAGTCGCGAATCGCATTTTGCAGAATGCGTTGAAACAACTGTGGCCAGGCTTCCCGTTTGTGGGAATATTTGCTCGCCAGTTTGATCATGGCGTCCTGCACAATATCCAACGCCTCGTCGCGACTGCCGGTAGCAATTTCCGCCTGACGAAACGCCTTGGCCTGTACCTGAACAAAGAAGTCGTTCAGGTACAGCTGGGTTTGCTGCGTGGCGTTGGTCATATCACCAGCTGAATCCCACACCAAATTCCGTATACATCGATTCCGGCTCGTCGGATGCGCCTATCAACATACCGAGCGCGACCGTATCATTCAGGTTGTAGTCGATTCGCCCAAAGAAACTGGAAACCTGTTCATTTATATAGAGATCGTCATACCAATAAGTGCCAAAAGCAAAACGGTAACGATCCCTATTGAAGAATATATCGGCGCCAATTTCCGTTTCCGCTATTGGATTTACCTGCTGGTAAGGCTGGGCGCTGGAACGGCTTGTACTCCTTCGGGAACTGCCGTAGCGCACTCGCTCACCCGAGGCAAAGGCGCCGTTCAATAAAGCCCTTCGCTCTTCTTCGCTGGCCGTTTGCAGCAGTGAAACCATCGCTGCCGCATCCATACTCGGCTGATCCAAATCGTAACGGCTAACAATGATTTGACTGCCCCAACCATTGCCATGGTAAGCAAGTGTGGCTCCAAATCCACGTCGATCAGCCGTCAACAGATCAGATTCATTTAGATTATTCACCAACTCCTCACTGAGTTCCTGCGGCCGCTCCCGAGTCTGCCCGGTAATATATTGGCCTTCAAGATACCAGCGGTGAATATTCCAGCCTGCCAGTAGCTGCCAGTCATCCAACTCGCGGCCGTCACCCAACTCCGATGTTTCGTAGCCAAGCCCGAATGAAAATGTCGCCAGAGGATCGCTCTGAATAAAAAGGCCGCTGCTGTTTTGATCATTATCGTCGCCACGGATTCGTGTATAGCGGCCACTAATTTCGGCGGCGAACGGCAGAGGTGCCCGTGCCGAAATACCGGTAAGGCTGGCGCCCGCCTCATAGTAGCCAGCGCTGAAATACAGATCGTAGCCGCGCTTGCCGATATCGAACCAATCGTCCGAATCAGCGAAAGCCTGCGAGCAGGCGAGTAAAACTATGACTGTCAGAGTTCGTTTCACTGTCGTGGGCTCTCCCTGCGCCTTTTTATATTTTCCGCTGCTCGGGCGCGCTGCTCGGGCGTCATGCTTTTCCAGCGTTCCCGCAGCTGCTGCTGACGCCGCTCAGGAAGGGACTGAAAGCGCTGGTACTGGCGACGTATTCGCGCTTTATCTTCGTCTGGAAGGTTGCGAAACTCACCCAAACGCTGACGCACCGCCTGTTGTTGCTCGTTATCCAGCGAACTCCAACGCTGCAAACGTGCGGCCGCTTTTTGCTGTTGCTCGGGAGACATTCCCTGCCAGCGCTCGGCCGCGCCGAGCAAACGCTGTTGCTTCACTTCGTTCAGCTGACTCCAGCGATCCTGAAACGGGTTGAGTACGGCCTGTTGTTGAGCACTCAGCGTTTGCCATTCCACAGCCAGCACCTCACTGGATATTCCTGTCAGCAGTACGGTCAGCAAAACCGATGTTAATAGCCTAGTCATGCTCAGTACCTTTTGTTGCCTCAACCTCTGGTTGCTCTTTAGCGGACGCCGCTTTCTGCTGCCGTGCGTCCTGCTTCCCGCGCTCCATTAATAGATTAAACGTTTCATCATCTACTTCGTTAAATTCTGCGATAAACAGGAGCAGTTCCTCACTGGGTAGTAGCGGCGGGCTTTCGGCCTCCTCGCTGGGCTCGGCGGTGTAACCTTCGGCAGCCGAAAAGCTCAGCACCGCCGCTGCGGTAACTAAACCCAATCTGCGGAGCGGTGTGACCCGCTCCGCGACTCCTTGTTGATCCTTGCACCACAATTTCATTGTCAGTTTTATTGTCCGTTACCACTGCCGTTATTCCGCAGGGCTATTTGCAGGCGTTGTCCGCTAAATTGATTGCTCTGGCTATCGTAGTTACCGTGGGCATCAAAGCGCTGCACGCTCATGCCATTGTTAAGGGCTTCATCCAGTGCTACGACAAAGTCGGCATAGTGCTGAAACATTTCCATTCGGCCTGGAACAGCAATGCAGTAGACGCCATTTTCAGCTGCAGGATGTACCAGCGGTACGGCCTCCAGCTGCTTCAGATCGATCGCCATACCGACACTCATAACATGGTGTCTTCGGTAAGCATCGTTCACATTTAGCATTAATCCCGCCTCGGTGTTGGAGACTACTGCAGTATCGGATCCGGTGCGGTGGTACATCACTTTCAGGGTGCTGCTTACGTCGGAGGCATCGGCAATGCTGGTGGCAACAAAGTCACTGGGAGCTGCGCCAAAATCGTTTACAAATCCGCGAATGCGAACGGGAGTATCCAACATCAGGCTAGAAATATCCAACAGCCCTGTATCCACTTCATAGTAGCCCGGGTCTGCATCTTCGGCTTCACTTGTTCCTGTACCGGCAAAATCAAACAAGCTGATACGGCGACCATTTACAAAGTGCAGGTCGACTGCCAGCTCGGCCTCATTGGCAACGGTGCCAGAGATTTTGCTGCGAGAAATACGCACGATTCCATTGGCGGCATCTACTTCGTTGTCGCTGATCAGGTCACCCGTAGCATTTACCGCACTGCCAACAGAAATATCGGCAAGCCCAACCACCTCACCATGCTTGTGAACAATGGTGGTATCGGCAATGCTCAAGGTTAAGTCATCACTGAAAACAATGTGGCCGTTAGCCTTTTCCACCATCGCACCGCGCACACTCACTATATTTCCGGAGCGCGCCACAACGGTACCGCGCAAGGTGTCGGCTGTACCCCAGGGAACACTGGTTCCAGCATAAACCTCGGCCGCGTAAAATGCGCCTTCTGCTTGATTCCACTGTGCTGAAATCACCAGCGGCTCATTACCCGCGAGCCGATTCATCGCCTGTAAACCTTCTGCATTCGCTAACATCTCGCCGTTAACTTCATACTGGGTATCACTTCCTACATGGACTTGCGCCTGGCCATACTGGCCCTGTCGTCTCACGAAGGGATGCAACTGCAGGGTAAACTGATTTTGCTCTGCATTAACTTCACCCAGACGGCCCCGCAGGCGCAATGCCTTCGGATCGCTATGCAGCGCATCGGCAAGCATCACGGGATTAACCGTTACCACCGCTCCGCTTTCACTGATCTCAATATCATTCGAGGCATCGAGGTCAAAATCTAGCGTAATATGGGCATAGACACCCGCGCTCAGAACAAAATATTCATCCCCGTTAAAATTCAGCTCCAGGGTTGTTTCGCTCAATATTGCGCCGTCCTCACCGACCACGCTTGCGCTAATTGCGTTGCCTAACTCATCCTGTACCGTAATATCGGCACTGCTGAAGTCCAGTGTTATCGACGCCGAAAGATAGGCGCCCAAAGGGGCCGATGTAATACTAAGCAACTCGCTCACATCCACATACTGGGCAAAATCCACGCGCGTCGTTTCTGGCAGCACACTTACCACCGTGCCGTCACGATGGGTCAGGGTTAGGTTGCTAATATCAACCGCGTAGGTCAGGAAATCACCCTCCGCATCGGTCAGGCTTACCAGTAAATCTCCCGTTTCAGTGATGCCACCATTGCCTGTTAAGTTGGTTGGATTGGAAGAAGAACCGCCGCCGCAGGCAGACAGGATGGTCGCCAACAGCAGCACCATAATGCTCGTCAGCAGCCCTCGACCGCTGGTATATTTCATCACTTTATAGCCACACATTAGATTTTGCTCCACATAGTCACAGGTTAAGTACACCCGGCTGCAGACGGGTGTACAGGTTTTGATGCATCTACACCTCTTTAACGCTTGTGAGCGTGGCTTTGTTGACAGGGCTGGAAACTTTTTTGAGTGCATTACCGCTGAAAAGGGCAATAGGGGTTAACAAGGATGATTTTAGGGAAGCCGTATAGCGTGATGGCGATCCGGGCGCCGTACACCGAACATACCGAAATTGGGCGTTATAGCGTTATCTTTAAAGCTTGAGCTGGCCACTCAAACCCAAGGCCAAATTACACTGGCGAAGCAAACACGCAGCCCTAAAAGAGCTGGACGATGAAGCACCAAGCGCACGTTTTTACGCTAGCTCAGCACTTCCTCATCACCAAGCTCTTTTAGTGCGCTTCATCCCAATTGTCACCAATGCCCGCCTCAACCAACAGCGGCACATTTAACTCGACGGCTTTTGACATACGCTCACACAAACTGTCGGCCACCTGCTGGGCCTGGCTTTCGACCACTTCCAACACCAGTTCATCGTGAACCTGCATGATCATTTGCGCATCGATGCTTTCGGCTTGCAGCCAGTTATCTACATCGATCATTGCGCGCTTGATAATATCCGCCGCGGTTCCCTGCATGGGCGCATTAATAGCGGTTCGTTCGGCGGCCTGACGCAGCTGGCCGTTTTTCGCATTGATTTGCGGCAGGTATAAACGGCGCCCCAGCAAGGTTTCCACATAACCCATTTCGGCGGCACTGCTGCGAATACGATCCATATATTCGGCTACGCCGGGATAGCGATCAAAATAAGTATCAATGTAGCTTTGTGCATCGTTGCGACCAATATGCAGTTGCTTGGCCAAACCAAAGGCACTCATGCCGTAAATTAAACCGAAGTTGATAGCCTTAGCGCTACGGCGTTGCTCAGTGGTAACACTGTCCAGTTCCATGCCAAACACTTCCGCTGCCGTCGCTTTGTGTACATCGAGCCCCTTGGCAAAGGCATTCTGCAGGCCTTCGTCGCCGGAGAGGTGAGCCATAATACGCAGTTCAATTTGCGAATAGTCGGCAGCAAGAATTTTGTAGCCCTCAGGAGCGATAAAGGCCTGGCGAATGCGGCGACCCGCTTCGGTACGAATGGGGATATTCTGTAAATTGGGATCGCTTGAGGATAGTCGTCCCGTCGCCGTAACCGCTTGATGATAAGACGTGTGTACTCGCCCGGTGCGCGGATTCACCATCTTCGGCAGCTTATCGGTGTAGGTGCTCTTTAATTTCGATAGGCCTCGATATTCCATCAGTATTTTTGGCAGGGGGTAGTCCAACGCCAGTTCCTGCAAAACTTCTTCTGCGGTTGAGGGCGCACCCTTGGGGGTTTTTTTAAGCACTGGAATATTTAATTTTTCAAACAGAATGGCGCCGAGTTGTTTCGGCGAGCTGAGATTAAATTCTTCCCCCGCAAGATCATAGGCTTCACGCTGAAGCCGCTCCATGGTTTCACCATGTTCATGGCTTTGCTGAGCCAGTGCGTTTACATCAATTAACGCGCCGTTGCGCTCGACTTTCGACAACACCGGCACCAATGGCAGTTCGATATTGTTGAAGATACTGTTTAACCCGCTCTCCGCTTCCAATTGCGGCCAGATTTTCTGGTGCAAGCGCAAGGTAATATCCGCATCTTCCGCAGCATAGGGACCGGCTTCTTCCAAATCAATTTGATTAAAGGTTAGCTGCTTGGCGCCCTTGCCTGCGATATCCTCAAAGTGAATGGTGTTGTGACCAAGATAGACCTCCGCCAGGGTGTCCATATCGTGACGGTTGGAGGTGCTGTTAAGGACATACGATTCCAGCATGGTATCGAAGGCAATACCTTTTAGCGCAATATCGTAATTGGCCAGCACACTGGCATCGTATTTTAAATTCTGACCGACTTTTTTCCGCTCGGGGTTTTCCAGCAGCGGCTTCAGCGCCGCTAGTACAAATTCACGCGTTAACTGGTCTGGCGCACCCAAATAGTCGTGGGCGACCGGCACATAGGCAGCCTTGCCGGCTTCAACGGCAAAACTCACCCCCACAATTTCCGCTTCCATATAATTCAAGCTGGTCGTTTCGGTATCGAAAGCGAATAGCTCGGCACTTTCCAATCTGCTCAGCCACTCGCTAAAGGTCGCCTGATCAAGCACTGTTTCGTATTCGGTCTCGATAGCGGGCTCGCTCGCGACGGCTCGTGCACCCTCCACAGCGTTTTCGTCTAGCTCCGGAATCCAAGCTCTAAATTCCAGCTCCGTAAACCACTTTATCAGCTCATCTTTATCGATGGGTTGATGCTTTAATTCTTCAATGGGAGCTTCCAACTCTACATCGGTTTTAATCGTCGCTAATTGATAGGAAAGATAGGCATTATCTTTGTTGGCTTCCAGCTTAGCGGCCATGGTTTTGCTACCGCGAAAGTTGACCCCGGCAATGTCGTCGAGGCGACTGTAGATTTCATCCAAGCTTCCGATATTTTGCAGCAGGGCTAATGCGGTTTTTTCACCGACACCGGGAACGCCGGGAATGTTATCCACCTTGTCACCCATCAGCGCTAGGTAGTCAATGATCAACTCGGGGGGAATGCCAAACTTTTCCTTCACTCCGGCAATATCCATTGCCGTTTCCGTCATCGTGTTCACCAGCGTGACCTGCTCATTGACCAGCTGCGCCATATCTTTATCGCCCGTAGATACCACCACCGGCAGCCCCTTTTCCGTTGCTTCGCGTGCAAGCGTGCCGATCACGTCGTCCGCTTCTACACCTTCTATTACCAGCATGGGCAAACCCATTGCGCGAATAATCTTGTGCAGGGGTTCTATCTGTAGACGCAGGTCGTCGGGCATGGGCGGGCGATTGGCTTTGTAGTCGCTGTACATATCGTCGCGAAAGGTTTTTCCCTTCGCATCGAATACCACCGCTACCGGGCTTTCTGGGTAGTCCTTCTCCAGGCGTTTTAACATCGAAACCACGCCCCGGATTGCGCCTGTGGGGAATCCTTGAGCATTGCGTAAATCGGCTTTATACATCGCGTGAAAAGCGCGATAGAGGTACGAAGAGCCATCAACCAGAAGCAGGGGCTTGGTAGTCATAGGGGAGAATCCGGTTATTTGTTGCGAGGTGGGGGATTCTAGCGGAATTGGGCGGGGAATGTTGGGGTTCGCAGAGCGAACCCCGGAGGTTAAGCGGAGAAACCTACTTCGCTTCCATACTCTCAACGGTAGCAGAGACCTTCGCCACTACACGACGGTTAGCTTCGCGGCCTTCGCGGGTAGACTCGTCGGCAATGGGACGCTCTTCACCGTAGCCCATGGCGCTAACGCGGCTCTGGGCAACACCCATTTCCTGTACCAAAACCCTGGCGACGGAATCAGCTCGGCGCTGGGACAAAGATTTGTTGTAAGCGGCAGAACCACTGGTATCGGTATGGCCTTCAATCACCGCTTTAGTACCCTGGTATTGAGACAGGAACTTAGCAACCCGACGAATTTCACTAAAGTACTGAGCCTTCACAACATCGCTGTTGGAATCAAAGTTCACGTTCAGATCAATTGAAACGGTATCGGTCAGCTTAACGGGGCAGCCCTTTGCATCCACTTTCAATTTAGCTGCAGTGCTTGCACACTTATCCTGATAGTCATAAACACCATCGCCATCGGTATCCAACGGACAACCCATTGCATTAACACTTACGCCCGACGGAGTACTGCCACAACGGTCACTGGCATCGGCAACGCCGTCACCATCCCTATCGGTAGGTTTGGGAGCCGGTGTTGGTTTTGGCGCAGAAGCACCACCCCAAAGATAGGATAGTGTTAGCCCCACAGTCGTGTGGTCTTCATCGTACTCGGTATTAAAGAAGTGATTAACAGAAGGACGTACAGCAAAGTTTTCGTTCAGGAACCATTTAATACCTGCACCCACATTAGTTGCAGTCGACTCATTACTGAAAGAGCCCACTTCGGTTTCTCCCTGGCCCCAGCCCAGAGACAGGTAAGGCTGAACGTTGGAATCAACGTTAAAGTGGTAAAGACCACTCAGGAAGTACTGAGTAACGTCCGCATCCAAACCTGACATATCGGTTTCTGTCGACAATTTGTCCAGAACCAATTCCATTCCCCAGCGATCCGAGAAACGGTACCCGAGCAAACCGCGCAGACCCGTGTCATCGTTTAAATCCATATCGTCGTCAAACAGGAAATGACTTAGGCCACCACCAATCTCATATTTTTGCTGCTCTGCAGCGGAGGCAGACAATGTAAGTGTTGTTGCGACGGCCACGGCCATAGCGATTGTTGTTTTCTTCAACATGATTAACTCCTTTTTTGGTGAAATTTAACAAGCCCAGGTCCGCATAGCGGCACAACGTAGCGAAAAAATATTAGAAAGAAATGAGGGAGGAACAACCTGCCTTCCTGGGCTAGTTTATTACGACATTCTGTAGCGGCCATTCTACTGCCTAGGCACGTAATGTTAGCGATATTAAGGTGCCAAAATATTTATGTAGGTCTAAATAGCTCTCATTTACGGAAAAAAGTTTCACCGTAATTCGATATTTAGTCCACTAAGTCATAAATTGCGCTACAGACGCTGTTTTTTATTTAATTACTGTTACCAATAGAAGCTACCTGTAACCTTTGCTGATCCAGTGCAGCTATATCAACGCCATTTTAAGCACAAATACGAATAAAAACAAAACATTAAAAGAACTATTTTTTCTACCAAATAGTACAAAAAACCCATATGTAGTGCTAACGTAAAGAATATAGCACAACATACTGTAATTGTGGCGCAACTGGGAACACGTCTCATTAACCGCCAATTTATTCGCGTTAAAATAATGTTTGCGCGATGTGTTACCTTTGGTTACTATAGGTAGCGCAAGGTAACGAAACGCCTTGTACGAAGCCAGGAACACTAAACCTGACATTCGGTATCAACCACCCCTAGTGTATATATGGAGAAACTTTCGATGAAAATTTTCGCAAAAGTAATGTTGTTTGCGCTGATATCGAACAGTGTTATTGCTGGTGAGGTTGGTGCCCTTGATCCTGAAATATCCAAAGCCGCGTCTTACGACGTAGCTCTTGTGGAGATAGGCGCCAGCGATCGCTGGGAGACACGTTCTGATAACGTTGCCCCGGTTGAGAGTGCTAGTTCTCGACAAATGAAGCGTATGAACGCTCATCTTGACACGATTAACGCAACTATGAATATCGAGCTAGACAAGCTCGTAGAGAAGAAGTTAGAAATTACGTTGCCGTAACTAAGGCTACTGCTGTCGGGGCCAGCTGTTTGAGCCCCGAGTAGCCTTACCCTTCAAAGCTTTATTTTGTTAGACCTGATTTATCCTGAAACTCTCTTATAGCCTCGTATCGCTATATTTTCCCCCTGTATCGGTTAACGATGCAGGGGTTTTTTTGGCTCTTACTTTAGAGCGATGCTTGCAAACAGTCTTCCACCGCACCGGTAACCCCAGTCAAATACTGTAAGTACGTATTTACTTCCAGATTTTTCGTCAGCAAGCCAAAGCCCACCAGTCTCCAACCCAGTTTTCCCCCAAACCACGAGCAAGGCTAAGCTCGCCAACATCCACCAGAAAACAGGCAGGCCCGGTTTGTTTTTTATCATGATTAACTCTTTTTTTGTGGAATAGAACAGACGCACATAACGGAACTACACCGCTAAAAAGAAAAATATATGGGGGGATCAACCTGCCCTCCGGGGCTAGTTTATTACGACATTCTGTAGCGGCCATTCTACTGCCTAGGCACGTAATGTTAGCGATATTAAGGTGCCAAAATATTTATGTAGGTCTAAATAGCTCTCATTTACGGAAAAAAGTTTCACCGTAATTCGATATTTAGTCCACTAAGTCATAAATTGCGCTACAGACGCTGTTTTTTATTTAATTACTGTTACCAATAGAAGCTACCTGTAACCTTTGCTGATCCAGTGCAGCTATATCAACGCCATTTTAAGCACAAATACGAATAAAAACAAAACATCAAAATAACTATTTCCTCTACAAAATAGCCTAAAAAACCCACATATAGTGCCAACTAAAACGATTTGGCACAAGATACTGTATAAGTGACGCGACTGGGAAGGAATCTCATTAACTACCACTTTATCTGGGGTTAAAATAATATTTGCACAATGTGTTACCTTTGGTTACTATAGGTAGCACAAGGTAACGAAACGCCTTGTACGAAGCCAGGAACACTAAACCTGACATTCGGTATCAACCACCCCTAGTGTATATATGGAGAAACTTTCGATGAAAATTTTCGCAAAAGTAATGTTGTTTGCGCTGATATCGAACAGTGTTATTGCTGGTGAGGTTGGTGCCCTTGATCCTGAAATATCCAAAGCCGCGTCTTACGACGTAGCTCTTGTGGAGATAGGCGCCAGCGATCGCTGGGAGACACGTTCTGATAACGTTGCCCCGGTTGAGAGTGCTAGTTCTCGACAAATGAAGCGTATGAACGCTCATCTTGACACGATTAACGCAACTATGAATACCGAGCTAGACAAGCTCGTAGAGAAGAAGTTAGAAATTGCTTTGCCGTAACTAAGGCTACTGCTGTCGGGGCCAGCTGTTTGAGCCCCGAGTAGCCTTACCCTTCAAAGCTTTGTTTTGTTAGACCTGATTTATCCTGAAACTCTCTTATAGCCTCGTATCGCTATACTTTTCCCCCTGTATCGGTTAACGATGCAGGGGTTTTTTTGCCTCTTACTTTAGAGCGATACTTGCAAACAGTCTTCCACCGCACCGGTAACCCCAGTCAAATACTGTAAGTACGTATTTACTTCCATGTTTTGCGCCAGCAAGTCAAAACCCACCAGTCTCCAACCCAGTTTTTCCCCAAAACCACGAGCAAGACTTAGCTCGCCAATATCCGCCAGTAAACAGGCAGGCTCGGTTTGTTTTTTATATTGCAGCAAAGACTTCAATCCAATCTGTTGCTCCGGCACCATTGTTAACGCAGCCTGCTGGGAAATATGAAAACGCTTTAGATAGTGGCCGAGGCTATCGTGATAAACCGCGACGGACCTGCGCCCCTGATTAACCGACTGCAGCTTTACGCTAATCTCATTCGTTTTGGCAGAAAGCTCCTGTAAATAGCGTAAATATGCCAACTGCAGCACTTCACTCCGAGAAGGCATTTCTTTTACCAGCAACTCCTTAACGGATCGAGCAATAACTGCCGCGTTGGCCGGATCCAACCACACATGTGGATCAGTGCCTCCATGCTGATGTTCGCGATCACTATGCTCCCCAAAACTCTCATTTAAATCACTCAGCCCCGACAAAGCCAGATCAGTCCTACCCTTTCGGTATTCATCAATCGCCTTGGGTAAAAATGTTTCCAGTTGCGGGCCTACCCACACCAGCAGATCGGCCGCTTTAATACGGGCAACGTCTTTTGCTTTTAGAGCGAGATGATGTGGTGACGCTCCGGCTGGCAATAGAGGTGAAACCTGAATATGGGCTTCCAACTCGGCCAAACGCACCAAATCTCGTACAATTAAGGTTAAGGGACGCACACTGGTAAGCACCGTTACGAAGATATGCTCTTCGGGCTGTTGGTTGTCGGCACTAACAAAAAGAGGCTGCAACAACAACGCCCCACTCGCCATTAATGTCAGAAAATGTCGTTTACACCACTTATTTTTCACGTGCCACCCCACTTAAATCGTTATGTTATATGATAACATAACTAAATTATTCCCCCATATCGGACTTTCTTGGTGAGAAGTAGCAACGAAACACACAATAGCTCCCACGATCATAGCGCCTGCATACACTCCGCTATGCAACAGGCCGAGCAGATTTGCCAAAAAGCCGGGGTCCGGCTAACGGCGCTACGCAGACAAGTATTGGAGCTTATCTGGCAGTCGCATTCTCCGCTTGGCGCTTACGCGTTGATGGAAATGCTGGAGCAAACCTCCGAACGTAAGCGGGTAGCACCACCCACCGTTTACCGCGCTTTGGATTTTCTACTCGAGCAGCAGTTGATCCACAAGGTGCACTCCCTTAATGCCTATATTGGCTGCACCCACCCCACGCAAAACCACAGCGATACACTCTTTATTTGCCTGCATTGCGGCTTTACGGAAGAGGTTTCCAGCCGCTCTATTCAGCAGGCAATTAACCTCAGTGCCTCTCAACAGCGGTTTAGCGTTAAGCAAAAGGTTCTGGAAATTACGGGTTATTGCAGTAAGTGCAAAGGGGCAATGGAATGACCGCCTTGTTAGCAATGCAGAGTGTCTCCATTTCTTTTGCCGGAAAGCCCGCTCTGCAAAATATTGATTTTGCCATTGCCGAAAAAGAAATCTGTACGCTTATCGGCCCAAACGGCGCCGGAAAAAGCACACTGGTAAAGCTGATGACTGGCCTGCTCAGCCCCGAAACTGGCAGTGTTGTTCGCCAGCCGGGTTTAACCATTGGCTATGTACCCCAAAAACTTCGGCTTGATGCCAGCATGCCGCTTAAGGTGAGCCGCTTCCTCAGCTTTGCCGACCGTTCGCGCAGCCATCGCCAACAAGTGCTTGAGCGCCTAAATATTACCCACCTTAACAACAACCAGATTCACGGCTTAAGCGGCGGCGAGTTACAGCGGGTATTGTTGGCGCGCGCGATCTTGCGAAAGCCCCGCTTATTGGTGCTGGATGAACCCTTGCAGGGCGTCGATGTTAGCGGCCAGGCCAACCTCTACCGCCTGATTGCCTCACTGCGGGATGAGCTGGGTTGCGCCATCCTAATGGTCTCTCACGATCTGCACCTGGTAATGGCGCAAACCGATTCGGTTGTATGCCTCAACCAGCATATCTGCTGCCACGGCAAGCCGGAAAGTGTCAGCCAACACCCGGAATATTTGCGCTTGTTTGGCGGCGCCGTCGCCGACGATCTCGCCGTTTACACCCACCACCACGACCATCAACATAACCTTCACGGTGATGTCGTCCATAGCTGTAAACACCACCATGATTGATTTCGACTTGCTCTCACTACTCGCCCTGCCCCTACTGGGCGGAATAGGTATTGCGCTTATCGCCGGCCCCCTGGGTGCTTTTGTGGTGTGGCGGCGTATGGCCTACTTTGGCGATACGCTCGCGCATTCCGCCCTGCTGGGGGTGGCGCTTGGCGTTATGGCCGACGTGAATCTCACGCTCGCGATGCTATTCGCCGGGGCCGTTATCAGCCTCGCCCTCTGGAAACTGCAAAGCCGTGCCAGCCTTGCCTCCGATACATTGCTGGGGATTCTTTCCCACAGCTCGTTGGCCCTGGGGCTAATCTGTGTCAGCCTGCTTTCCAGCAATCGTATTAACCTGTTTGGCTATCTGTTTGGCGATCTGTTAACGGTTGGCATAAAAGACCTTCTGGTGATTTATCTTGCCGGCGCGGCATGCCTGGGAATTCTCTTCGCGTTCTGGCGCCCACTGGTAATGTCTGCCGTGGACGAAGATTTAGCGCGGGTGGAAGGCTATGCCATAGAAAAGCTGCGCTTACTGCTGATGCTGTTAATGGCCACGGTGGTTGCCCTGTCCATGAAGCTGGTGGGTGTACTGTTAATTACAGCCCTGCTGATTATCCCCGCCGCCGCCAGCCGAAGGTTAACCCGCTCGCCGGAAGCGATGGCGATTGGTGCTGCGGTGATTGGCGTATTCTCGGTGATTGGCGGCATGCTCGCTTCGGTCGTATTGGATTTACCTGCGGGCCCAGCCATCGTACTAAGCGCCACCTTCGTATTTTTAGGCTGCTTGGGGGTTAAGCAGCGCTAGAACGGCTACTCCGCAACGGGCTCAACGGGCGGGGGGTTGTCGGTTGAACAGGCAATAACGGCTTCGGCTCCGCTGCCATCAATGGCGGGCAGTACAAACAGGTCGATAAAGCTTAAAAGTTTTTTACGCGCTTCCAACCGCGTCAGCCCCTCTATATTCGACTCCAGCGCAGCGGCTTTATCGATAATAGCGAGGGCTTCATCCAGCACCGCTTTCTTGGAACATTGCTGCAGAGAGATATGCTCGCGCAGATAGTTACGGTAGGCGTTGCGGTTCTGCTCACTTTCTTCGTTGTTGATAAACTCCAATAGCAGTAAACAGGTTAACCAGCCAAAGGCTGGAGGCCGGTCGTTATCGATTTGCGGGTCTGGCGAGTGACGCACCTTGCGCAACAGGTTGTAACTGTTATGTAAGCGTTTTAACTGGCGCGGATTCTTTATACCAAATTTATTGCACCAGAACACAAACGAGGCTTTCTGCTCGGCGCTAAGGCCAATAATTTCTTCGATAGTGGCTTCCGGCGACGGCAGCTGAATAACCACCTCAGCCAATTCCGCTTCGGTGATATTCTCATCACTGTCTTGCGGTTTTTTAACCTCCGGCGCGTTTTTATCCTTTTGCTCTACAACCGGCTTCTCTGTTGTTTGCTCGGCTTCGAGCAACTTATGCCACTGGTTAAATGTTTCCGTATCACCATCGTCCCAGACACTGCTCATAAAACCCTGCGAGGTTTGGTAATCGGGATCTCTTAACACCACGGGGTAGTGAATCATTTTGCCGAGATAATCGCGGGCAATGGATTTGGCATCGCGCAGGGCGTGGTAGTCCTGTAGCTCTTTGTAGTGCAGAGCCAGGGCAGCCAACGCAATGCGCTGGTCGATGGCAATCACAACACTGACCTGTGGGATATCCAGAATTAAACGCACCGCTTCAAACGTTTTCACAATTCCTTCCGGGCCACAGCGGTCTAAATCATCCACCACAAAAAGCAAACGCTTTTTCTTAAGGGCCGAACCCAGCCAATAGTGTTGATCGGCACTGCCGGAACGCAGGCGCAGATCGCACATTAGGCGAATATCGTTACGCATTTCTGACACTTCGCCAATATGCTCGGCGTAGCGGGGCAGCTTTACATAGGTTAAGAGCTCTTTGGTGTAGGGCTGGGCAATAAGGGTGCGAATGTCTTTCGGAATACGCGATATAGCGACCAGCATGCCCACCAGTGCCGCCAGAAATTCATAACTTACGCTGGCCACCAAATTCGGAAGTTTCGGCAGGTTGTCCAGGGTAAAGAGGCCCAATAGAAACAATAGCGTTAACCAGCCTGCCAAGCCCAATACACGCAACGGATGTTTACGTATGGCAAAACCCAAGGTTAAGCGCGAGCGAACAAACAGCACCCAACACAGATTTTTTATACCGTTACCGGCGGCCAACAACCAGCGCTTCCCGCCGGGCTGTTCCCTAAGCTCGGTAAAACCTTGAAAGCTGGTAAGGCTTTTTATCACCTCGTGGGCCATGGCCGCTTGAATATTTTTGGCGTACTCATAGGCCCAGGCATTAAATTCACCAAATAGAAAATGCGCCTCTGCATGCTGGTGTTTTAAATTTTGTTTTAACAGATTCAAAACCGCACTTTTGCCAGAGCCCCAGTGGCCCAGCAAACCAATGGTTTGATGGCCGGTGTTTTTTTCGTAGGCCAGTATATCGGCCAGGCCGCTAACCAATTTTTTTCGGTTAAGACGATCGTGCAAAATATTCGCGGTTTCTGGCGTACTTTCATTGCTCGCGACAACCGTTTTTTCTGGGCCGGCGTCAACCAGCAATGCCGAATAGTCCGCCAGCATTTTAGCCAGTGCGGCGCGCGTTAAACTGTTTTCGGTCTCTTCAATTAAAGCCTTAACTGCCGGGGTAAACTGCTCCCGGTACAGTTGAAGAATCTCTTCAGGCGTTCCATTCTGCCAAAGGGGGAAGGCGGCTAGCTCGGTTATATCCGATAATGTTTCCGCGAGTTGTATATCCTGCTCCAGATTTTCCTTTATCAAATATGCGTGAGATAGCTGGGAACTGAAGGCAAAGGAGACAGCGCCGCCAACATCAGGGTAGACCCCGAAGACTGAAGAGTAGTTGGCGGCGTCGAAGGCAATGTAGGCAGAGCCCCGAATCTCTCTGCCACCGACCGCTTCCCCATAGGCATGTTTCACCACCAACTGATCGTAGCTATAAATCGCCAGCAGCGCTTTGGCACGATTATCCAGTGGTGCCTTTTGCTCCTTATGCAGCCAGTAATTAAAATTTCCGTTTTTAGCTAACAAAGGCAGTAAGCGCAAGGCCTGCCGGCTCGCAATCAGCGAGGGATAATTTCGGCTTTTTTTCTCTAGGCTTTTGTACCGTTTTGTTAACTCTCTAACATCACGCGGCCTTTCGCTTCGATCCGAGGTTTTTTGCGCTTGTTCATTTTCTGCCATCGGTTTTTCACCGCCTTTTTCTGCATTCCGTGCATAAAGTTAACATAATAACGGTTTTTAACTTCCCGCTAGGTGCGCCTTATACGTAAAAGGTAATTATTGGCGCCACAGCGATCAGCACTAAAACCAGTAACGCAACCAGGCCGTAGCATATACGCTGGCGGTTTTTCTCCCCCAAGCGGCCAGAGGCGGTTTTACCTAGAACCAACGCCACAATCCACTTCCGATGCATAAGTAAATGAAAGGCCACTACCGCAAGAAAAACTATCGCCAGCCAAAAGTGAATTTCGCCCCACTCGTGGCGGTTCATCTTCCACAGTTCAACCCAGCGACCACTGCCGGGCGGCAGTAGGTATTGCATAATAACGCCGGTGGAGAGCAAAAAAACAAAGCACACGAAGGCGATAATATCGGTAAAGAAGTTGATTTTGACTTTCTTCATTTCTGCCACCCGAGCATAAAATTTAATAAGCCTTAACATTGGTATAAAGAAATAAGAGCCAGCGCTTGTTAGAACTTTTACGCTGCACACCACCCTCAGTTTTACGGCATACCCCGAAACCTTACCCGCCGCTTTTGCCAATGTGGCTAATGCCCATGGCCTGTCAATTCTGCGCTTATGGGTAAAAAGCCGGTATCGAAAAGCGATGCGGTTAAAAAATGGGGTAACGGGCCATAGCCCCATATTACTCCCTGGGCGTGAGTAATAGTCGCTGATTATCCTGATCGATCTGAAAATGAAACTGGCTCAGTACATTCATGCCCAGCAGGCCTTCAACCTTGTCACCCATTTCTACTTCATGAACAGCGATCTGTACATTAGTGAGGGTGTACTCGCCCATTTCTAGCCGCTCGGCTAACATTAGGCGGCCGACGGCGAGCCCGTTGGCGGTATTGAATTGTTTCAGGCCAAGATCCTGCCAGCCACCGGAACCGGCGGCTTTTTCGAAGGCGTCTGCGGTGAGCATGGTAATGGAGGCGCCGGTGTCCAAGAGCAGGGTCGGCTGGTAATTATTATTGATTTTAACGTTAAGCAAATGATGGCTGCCCTGGGCCGCAAGCGCTATCGCCGAATCGAAACCCGGTGCGCTCGACGCCCCCGCGTGATACCCGCCCTCTTTGCGATAATTTGCCCTGAGTTGCCGCACGCGCGCCTTCCAGCCGCCCAATTGCGCCAGCTCATCCAAGATTATATCGGCGCCCTTTTCATCGCTATGCATAAGCAGAAGCTCTGCGTAGCGGTATTTTTGCGCCCGGTTGAGAATACCCAGCTGTTCCAGTTGGCCGTAGAACGTTAGTAGCTCATACCACTTGTCCTGACCTGCCCAACTTGAATCGCGGTTATAGATAAAACTCTGTAATTCGGTATGAACCTTGTTCTGCTGATTCGCGTAGTCCGCGTAAGATTTAGCCGCCATATAGGTTTGCAGCGCGTCGCTGTAGTAGCCCATAACACGCTGATATTTGGCTTGTAGCAATAGCACATCAATATCGTTGTATTGGTAGTGCAGCCAGGTTTCTGTCAGCTCGGCAAAGCGTTCAGTTTCGCCATTGTTAAGGCGCTCAAAGAGAAAATCCAGCAGTACGCTGCGCCACTTCTGCTGCTGCCCCAGGTTGAGGCCCGGCTGGTGCTCGGCGTATAAGTTGGCCGCCTGCTCGAAGCGGTATTGATGCAGTAGATCGGTAAAGATCTCCAGTGCTGTTTTTATTTCGCCGGAGGGCGGCGTTTGCTGTGGGCCCATTTGCGCGGGGGAGGGTTCGCCTCTTGGCAGGCGCCGAACCGGAACAACCGGGTTTCGGGGTTCAACGGCTGTTGCGGGCGATGCTTCACTGCGGGAGATAACGGGCGAGGACTGCGGCTGTTGAGCCGGGCTGGTATGCAGTGAGTGGCCTAACCAGCCCAACGAGAAAGACACCAGTATCGCCAGTAGATATTGGGCTTTCTTCATCACGTAATATTAGCTCCGCTTGCTAAGCATCTCGATAACGGCTTGTGTTTGCGGCTCTACGCCTCGCCATAAGCGAAAAGATTCCGCCGCCTGGCCTACCAGCATACCAACGCCATCACTCAGTTTTGTGACGCCCATATCTTCGGCAAAACGCAGAAACTCGGTGGGCTCATCGCCGTACATCATATCGTATACCATGGTATTTTCGGTGAAACAACCAAAGTGTACTGGCGGTACATCGCCACTAAAGCCTGCGGAGGTGCCGTTGATAATCAGGTCGAAGGGCTCGTTGGGCAGGGTGTTGTAGCTGAAGCCCTGCAATTTGCCGAATTCTTTAAACAGCCGAGCCAGCTCTTCCGATTTGGATTTGGTGCGGTTGGCGATGGCCACCAAAGCAGGCTCTTCCTGCAGCAGGGGCAGCAGCACCCCGCGCACTGCACCACCGGCGCCGAGAATCAGCACGCGTTTGCCTTTGATCTCCCAGCCCAGGCGTTGGGTAATATCGTGAACCATACCCACGCCGTCGGTGTTATCGCCAATAATCTGGCCATCCTCCAAACGCGCCAGGGTATTCACGGCACCCGCAATACGAGCACGGTCGGTAAGTAGATCTGCGAATTCAAATGCATCCTGTTTAAAGGGTACAGTCACATTGGCGCCGTTCCCACCTTGCTCAAAAAAGTCTGCTGCGGCTTTGGCAAAAGCATCGAGTTCTACTAATTCGCGCGAGTATTCAAGGTTTTGCCCGGTTTGCGCAGCAAAAGCACTGTGGATTTGCGGAGATTTGGAATGTTCTATCGGGTTGCCGAAGACACAATAGTGATCTACGACGGGTGTTGTTGTATTCAAGTCAGCCACTCCCTGGGTTGCAAATATTGTTGGTAAAGTTCTGCTTCGGCACTGCCCGGTTCGGGCTGCCAGTTGTATTCCCAGCGCACCAGTGGCGGGAGGGACATTAATATGGATTCCGTACGCCCACCCGTCTGCAGGCCAAACAGAGTACCGCGATCGAAGACTAAATTAAACTCGACATAACGACCGCGCCGATAAAGTTGAAACTGTCTCTCACGGTCGCCGAAGCTCGTGTCTTTGCGGCGCTTGATGATAGGTAGGTACGCAGCGGCATAGCTGTCGCCAATGGCCCGCATAAACGCGAAACTCTGTTCAAAGCCCGGTTCGTTTAAATCATCAAAAAACAGGCCTCCGACACCTCTTGGCTCGTCGCGATGCTTGAGATAGAAGTAGTCGTCACACCATTTTTTATAGCGCGGATAGACATCCTGCCCAAATGGTTCGCAGGCGTTTTTTGCGGTTTGATGCCAGTGGATACAGTCTTCTTTGTTACCGTAATACGGGGTGAGATCGTAGCCGCCACCAAACCACCAGACCGGATCGGCGCCTTCTTTTTCGGCGATAAAAAAGCGCACATTCGCATGGCTAGTGGGAACGTAGGGATTGTGTGGGTGAATCACCAGGGAGACACCCATCGCTTCGAAGCGCCTGCCCGCTAGCTCGGGGCGATGGGCGCTTGCCGATGCGGGTAACTGCTCTCCCATTACGTGGGAAAAATTTACCCCGCCTTTCTCGATAACGCCACCATCAACCAGTACGCGCGACTTTCCACCGCCACCTTCGGCACGCTCCCAGGTATCTTCCTTAAATTCACCCTCGCCATCGACAGAAGCCAGATCGACACAGATTCGATTTTGTAAATCCTGCAGGTAGGCTTTAACTGCGGCCTTGTCTGGCGGTGCCATAGGGGTTCCTTGTTCTGTTTAGACGCGCAGGGTTTTACCCGTCGCTAAATCCTTGATCACGGAGGGAGCAGCATTCTTACCCACCACGCCCGCCGCAAATGATACACCCGAGCAACCGAAATAGCGGCGCACATCGGTGGCGTTGCGTGCAGGCGGCAGCGTTTGCGGGTTGGCCGAGGTGGAGATGATCGGTCCACCGAAGCTTTCACAAAGCGCTCTTACGACAGAGTGAGCACTTACTCTCACAGCGATCGTTGGATGAGTGCCGTACACATTGGCCGGCAGGCTATTGTGGTGGGGTAGCAGCCAAGTCACGTGGCCCGGCCAACTGGCTTCGAGGGTTTTAAGCTGTTCGGTTGTCAGCCCTTCCAGCAGCCAGGCTATCTGCTGTAGATTGGCCGCAACCAAAATGAGGCCTTTGTCGGCGCTGCGATTTTTAAGGCTTAAAATGCGCTCGACCCCATGTCGATTGTAGGGGTCGCAACCGAGTCCCCAAACGGCCTCGGTAGGATAGGCAATAACGCCACCCGCATTTAGCTCAGTGACACAACGACGGGTGGCGGGGTGGAATCGATAGTCCAAAGGTTTAGCGATTCTTCAGCTTTTCCTGCAGCGCCGCATCTTTAGCCATAACAGCCTTGGCATTTTCTGCGCGCTCGGCAATCAGCTTCTGATGCATATCGGCATCGGCAACACCGATAATTTGCGCTGCAAGATAAGCGGCATTTTTGGCGCCAGCTTTACCAATTGCTACCGTCGCAACGGGAATACCACCAGGCATTTGTACGGTAGACAGCAAGGCATCCAATCCGTCCAGAGAACCATTAATAGGCACGCCGATAACCGGCTTAAGTGTGGTGGCCGAAACAGCACCGGCTAGGTGAGCCGCCATGCCCGCAGCACAAATAAACGCTGCACAACCGCGCTTATCAGCATCGGTCACGTAATCATGGGTGGCTTGTGGGGTACGGTGGGCCGAGGTTACCTTGGCTTCAAAAGTGATGCCCAGTTTGGTGAGCACTTCAAACGAGGCTTCCATAATGGGTAAATCCGAATCTGAGCCCATCAAAATTGCGACAAAAGGTTTGCTCATAGCAAGCTACTCCAACAAAAATACACTATCGACAGGTTACCTTTGGGTAACACAGCCGGTGACAAATAAAGGGGGATGAAGATCAACCGATCAATGGCTGATCAATTTAAGGGCGGCAAAGGTACTCTAATTGGACTTAAAGGACAAGCCCGCGCGTCCCGCTTCGCTGTGGCGGATACGCATATAGCCGGTACCAAGGTTGGCCACTAAGCCCTTCAGTTCAAGTGTAAGCAGGCAAGCCATGACATCGCCGACCGGCAACTCGGTGCGCTCGGTGATCACATCGATGGGCGTGGGCTCGTAGCCCAGCTGTTGGAGCACAACATCTTCTTGGTCATTGGCAACAATTTCCGATTCGATTATGCGGGTATCGGCGGTTTTATCCAGGTTTAGCTGGCCCCACTTCAACTGCAGAAAACCGTTCAACTCAGAAACAATATCGTCGGCGCTTTCCACCAGCTTGGCGCCTTCTTTAATCAGGCTGTGGCAGCCTCGCGCCAGCGGGTTGTGAATGGAACCGGGAATGGCAAACAGCTCGCGGTTCTGTTGCAGTGCATAGC
This sequence comes from Teredinibacter haidensis, assembly GCF_014211975.1. Taxonomy (NCBI): domain Bacteria; kingdom Pseudomonadati; phylum Pseudomonadota; class Gammaproteobacteria; order Cellvibrionales; family Cellvibrionaceae; genus Teredinibacter; species Teredinibacter haidensis. The sequence goes on along the minus strand of NZ_CP060084.1, from coordinate 4,007,602 downwards.
GAGCGGTTATCAAAGAACCACTGCGAACGGCGGCTTCCACCACGAGGGTACCGCAGCTCATTCCGCTGATAATACGATTACGCTGGGGGAAGTTGCCTGGATGAGCGACCGTGCCCAGTGGGAATTCGCTCACCAAAGCGCCGCCATTGTTAACGATCTGATCGGCGATTTGCTTGTTGCGCCGAGGGTAAACCTGATCGATTCCCGTCCCCAGCACTGCGATGGTTTTGCCCTGACAGGCCAACGCACCCTGATGCGCAGCCGCATCGACACCCAACGCCAGGCCACTGGTAATGGTAAAACCGCTGGCAGCCAACGCCTTACTAAAATCGAACGCTGAGCCTCTGCCAGAGGGGGTTGGACTGCGGCTGCCGACAACGGCGATTTGAGGGAAAGAAAGCTGGGTAACATCACCGGCCACGTAGAGAACGGGCGGTTGGCGTTTTATTTGACGCAATAAATCTGGGTAGTGCTCGTGGTCGGTATCCAATACTTGAATACCGTGGCGATCGGCCCACTCCAAATCGGCTCTTACCAACCGCACCAGCTCACAATTTTCCCCGGTGTGCTGCAGCTCGCGCAACATTTGCTGAGCTTCGTCGGAAAATATATCGCTGTGGGTTTCGGGAGGGGATTCCAGTACGGAGGCGAGGCTGGGAGAACGCTCCATGAGCTTCCAATAGCTAGCCGCACCAATACCTGGGAGGTGTTGAAATAGTAATTTTTGTTCTACGGAGTTCAATAACACACGACTTCCATCCCTGAAATACTGTGAAGGGTATAAGGGGGTTTTGGCAATAACTCGTGTCAGCTAAACCTATTACAACAAAGGCCTCAACCCCTAGCGGCACAAGAATAACAAATAATACACCGTGTTTGCTGTAATCAATTGTAGAAGGGGCTTTCTCGCCCCGTCTACCGGTAAAAATCACAATGGGTAAAGCATTAAGGCTTTCTAACGTAATCCGTTACTGAAATACCTCGGTACGCTTCTAACACAATACCTAAGCTGACTTTATCAAATACGCGAAAGACCATCAGAACACCAGCGCGCTCATCGGGCAACTGCACACGTTCACCGGTAACGCGATCACGAATTTTTCCGCCACGTTTGTAAATGGCCATAACGTTGCCGGGAATAACACCTTCTCGCTCACCGCGATTGATCACGACGACATCCATGGTGCCAACCTGATGCAGACCCTTTTCAACCGAAAGAATCTCGCCCTCAAAACCCTCCATGGGTGGTGAAGGATAAAAAGTTGAGTCGATTGCGCGCTCTTCCTGGCGTAGAAAACGATCACCTGCACGTATTTCTTCTGTGGTGCGGGAGACTTTCAGTGTGCTGACTTCCTGATCCGTCGACATCAGTTCTGCCGTACCGATATCTTCCGCCAAGACACCCAGCTTTTCCCGGGTTTCCGGATCAACAAATTCATCACCCTTGCGATATACCCCGTAAACACGTGAGCCTTCTTCGAATGTGCCACGCGCATAAAGGCGGTCGCCAGCCCCCACAATCAGGTGCTCGTCCATGCCGGACAGAACATAAGGGGCTGCATCCAGTTCATCATTAGACGATATACGGCTGCGCGACAGAAATGCGTTAATTTCGTCCAACGGTATGGTTTGTATCGCTTCGCCCTCGGACAACACCCGCGCCTTGGGGCTGAGTTTAAAGATTCGACCGGAGGTGTCCAATGTAAGACGTGGCTTGCCATCCATATAAATAAGACGGATAACATCGCCAGGGTAGATAAGGTGTGGGTTCGAAATTTGGGTATTCACATGCCAGATTTCGGGCCACATCCAGGGATTTTTCAAAAAGGCAGCGGAAATATCCCAAAGGGTGTCGCCCTTAACAACGGTGTGCGTAGCAGGGACTGTATCGTGTAATTCAGGCTCTTCGGCGAAACCCGCAGGGATTGCGGCAAAAAGGGCCAGAGCGGCGAGCACGCCAGAAAAATGCTTTTTCATCTCAAGAATCCTGTTCAATTCGGCGCTGAAGCCCACTTTCGACATGGAAATAGTACATTTCAGTTTTGCTGGAGCAAAAAAACCGACTAACCGTTATAATAGCTAATGAACCCCGTCCAGTCGCATTGAGGTATACTAAACGCCTTGCGGCTGGCTACAAAAAAACAGTATAACTCCTGTTTGATCATAATGTTAGCAGCGAAAGTTAGCTAGTTACTAGAAGTCTGTCACGTAATGGCCTTGTTACCTATTTTGGAATTTCCCGATCCCCGTCTGCGAAATGTCGCTAAGCCCGTCGAGCAGGTGGATGACCGTATTCGTCAAATCGTCGACGATATGTTTGAAACCATGTATGAAGCACCCGGTATTGGTCTGGCCGCTACCCAGGTGAATGTGCATGAACAGATTATTGTGATCGATACCAGCGAGGATAAAGACGAACCTTTGGTTTTTATTAATCCTAAGATCGAAATACTGGATGAAACCCTGTTCGATTACGAAGAGGGTTGCCTGTCTGTTCCCGGCTTTTATGAAGAAGTCACACGCCCGCAGCATGTGCGCGTAACCGCACTGAATCGGGAAGGCAACAGCTTTACCCTTGAGCCGGAAGGCCTACTGGCCGTGTGTATTCAACACGAAGTCGACCACTTGAAAGGCAAATTGTTTGTGGACTACGTGTCCAACATCAAACGCCAACGCATTCGCAAAAAGCTGGAAAAACAGCATCGCGCCGACGCGTGACCTCCCTTTAATAGGACACCCATTGAACATTCTATTTGCCGGAACTCCCGAGTTTGCCGCCCGTCACCTGCAAGCCTTGCTCGACAGCGAGCATGAGTTGGTTGCCGTATACACTCAACCAGATAGACCCGCTGGCCGCGGCAAAAAACTGACTCCCAGCCCGGTAAAGCAATTGGCTCTTTCTGCCGGAATTCCGGTACGCCAACCCGCTAGCCTCAAGTCCGCTGAGGCCCAGCAGGAACTGGCCGCATTTCAGCCCGATGTAATGATAGTCGTCGCCTATGGACTGCTGTTGCCACAACAGGTGCTGGATGCTCCGAAGCTCGGCTGCCTGAATGTTCACGCATCCCTGCTGCCTCGCTGGCGCGGTGCGGCTCCGATTCAGAGAGCAATTGAAGCTGGCGACACTGAATCCGGCGTAACCATTATGCAAATGGATATCGGCCTCGATACCGGCGATATGCTGCTAAAAGCTCGCAGCGTAATCACCAGCGAAGATAATGCCGCCAGCCTTCATGACAAACTGGCTGCACAGGGGCCTTCCGCACTGCTGGAAACACTCTCGCTACTCGATAAGGGCGACACTCAAGCAGAGAAACAGAATGACGCCCTGGCAAATTACGCACACAAAATCGACAAGGCCGAGGCCAAAATTAACTGGCGGGAGCCCGCCGAGCTTATTGCCCGTAAAGTTCGCGCCTTCAACCCTTTCCCTGTGTGCTTTACCACTCTTAATGGCGAGCGACTGAAAATTCACACCGCTGAAACCAGCCCCATCGGCACCGATGCGGCGCCCGGCACCGTGCTAGCCGCCGACCGCAAGCACTTTCATGTGGCCTGCGGTGAAGGCGTACTGATGATCAGCCGCCTGCAACTGCCAGGGAAAAAGGCCATGTCTCTGGATGAGTTTGCCAACGGCCATAGCCATCTGTGTCCGACCGGTACGCTGCTGGGCGAGCAAACCTAAGCGTGGCCAGCCCCAATATTCGTGCACTCGCCGCCCGCACCCTCGCGCCCGTTATCGCTAAAGGGCAATCCCTCTCCGCCCTTTTCGAACCGGCGCTGGAAAAAGTAGACGCCAAAGACCGCGGCCTGTTTCAGCAACTCTGCTTTGGAACTCTGCGCCAGTATTACCAACTGCAAGCCATTGCCAATCAATTGCTCGATAAACCCTTGCGCAGTAAAGACTGCGATGTATCGGTTCTGATTCTGCTCGGTCTGTTTCAAATACTGCACCTGCGCACTCCGGATCACGCGGCTATTTCAGAAACGGTAAACGCCAGCCGCAAACTGAAAAAGCCCTGGGCCAGCAAATTGATTAACGGCCTGCTGCGCAATTTTTTACGCAATCGCAGCGATATCGAATCACAGCTGGCGAAAAACCCGGAATACACCTTTAGCCACCCACAGTGGTTTATCGATAAGCTTGTCAAAAGCTGGCCAGAGCATTATCAAGCCATACTGCAATCCAACAATCAGCAGCCGCCGGTTTGTTTACGTGTAAACCAACAACAGACAGACCGCGAGCAGTACCTACAGCAACTTCGCGAATTACCTATAGCTGCCGAGCCGCTCGCGACAAATAGCACCGGTATACGCCTGCTGGAAAGTGCGGATATTCGCAGCCTGCCGGGGTTCACCCAAGGCCATTTTTCGGTTCAAGATGAAGCCGCACAACTGGCTGCCGAGCTATTAAACTTGCAACCACAGCAACGGGTACTGGATGCCTGTGCTGCGCCCGGGGGGAAAAGCTGCCATATTCTCGAACGTGAACCCGCCCTAAAAGAACTGCTATGTGTCGACCTCGAAGCCACTCGCATGGAACGTGTTAAGCAAAACCTGCAGCGTTTGCAGTTATCTGCTAGCTTAAAAGTCGCAGATGTAGGCAAGCTGAAAATCTGGTGGGATGGCGTCCCTTTTGATCGTATTTTGCTTGATGCCCCCTGCTCTGCCACCGGCGTAATTCGTCGTCACCCGGATATAAAACTACTGCGCCGCGAAAGCGATCTTGCTAAGCTTGGCGCGCTGCAACTCGAATTATTAAAAACACTGTGGCAAACACTGTTACCTGGCGGCGAACTGGTATATGCAACCTGTTCGGTTTTGCCCGATGAAAATGAAAGCATCATCCAACAGTTTCTAAAGCAGCAGCCAGATGCCCAGCATCAAACCATTAATGCCACCTGGGGGCTGGGACGTCCGTTCGGTCGACAACTGTTCCCTCAGGCCGGCGGTCACGATGGTTTTTACTATGCTCGGCTCTATAAAGCTCTATAAGTTTATGTCGATCAGTAACACACTGGTTAACGGACCATTATGAAAATTATTATTCTCGGCGCAGGACGTGTCGGTGGAACACTAGCCGCCAACCTGGCTAATGAAGACAACGATATTACTGTTGTTGATGCCAACGAGGGTTATCTGCGCGAGCTGCGCGACCGCATCGATATTGGCGTGGTGCACGGCCAGGCCTCCCACCCCGAGGTGCTGCTGCGGGCCGGTATTGAAGACGCCGATATGCTTATCGCCGTTACGGGCGTGGATGAGATCAATATGGTTGCTTGCCAGATTGCCCACAGCCTGTTTCGAACCCCCACCAAGATTGCCCGCATTCGCTCACAGGCATACTCCAACCACGAGGGTCTTTTCCGCAGCGACGCCATTCCCGTCGATGTCATTATCAGCCCCGAGCAAATTGTTTCCGACTATCTCTATCGCCTGATCGAACAACCTGGCGCCTTGCAGGTGCTGGATTTTGCCGACGGCGCCGTCCAACTGGTGGCAGTAAAGGCCTACTATGGTGGCCCACTAGTGGGGCAAGAGCTGCGCTTTTTACGCAAGCATATGCCCAATGTTGATACCCGCGTTGCCGCCATTTACCGGCGCAACCGCCCCATTCCCCCCACCGGAAATACCGTGATTGAAGCGGATGACGAGGTGTTTTTTATCGCCGCGAGGGCAGATATTCGCGCCGTGATGAGTGAATTGCGCCGTTTGGACCGCCCCTATAAACGCATCATTATTGCGGGCGGAGGCAATATCGGACAGCGCCTGGCGGAAAAGCTTGAAAATAACTATTCGGTAAAAGTAATCGAAGCCAATAGAGAACGAAGTCTGGAACTGACTGAGAGCCTCACCAACAGCATTGTGCTCACCGGCAACTCCTCTAACCAGGAATTGCTGCAGGAAGAAAATATTGAAGACACCGATGTATTCCTAGCGGTCACCAACTCAGACGAAGCCAACATTATGTCGTCCCTACTCGCCAAGCGCATGGGCGCACGAAAAGTACTGACACTTATCAGTAATCCGGCCTACGCCGATTTAGTCCAGAACAGCGAAATCGATATCACCATTTCGCCACAGTTAGCGACCATTGGCACCCTTTTGACGCACGTTCGTCGCGGTGACATTGTCAATGTTCACTCATTAAGGCGCGGCGCAGCAGAGGCTATCGAGGTTATCGCCCACGGGGATTCAAAAACATCAAGGGTTGTCGGCCACGCCATCGAAGATATCGATCTACCCGAAGGTGCGACCATTGGTGCCGTTGTACGCGAATCTGATACCGGGCAGAGCGCGGCCGGAAGTATCCGCGGGGCCGAAATGGCGCTAAGCATGGGTGGTGGTGGCAGTAGCCGGCAAATCGTGCAGGAAGTCTTGATTGCCCACGATGATGTGGTGATTGAATCCGGCGACCATGTGATCGTATTCCTTACTGACAAACGCTACACCCGCGATATTGAACGTCTCTTCCAAGTCGGATTTACTTTTTTCTAATGCATTACGCTATCATCGCCAAAGTTTTGGGCATACTGCTGATGCTGTTCAGCCTAACCCTGATGCCGCCGGTCTTTATCTCCCTCTGGTATGGGGACGGCGCCTACGACAGCTTTATTCTCGCCTTTGCTATCACCTTTTGTACCGGCCTTGTCGCCTGGTTGCCGGTCTATAATATTCGCCAGGATCTCAGCACCCGCGATGGCTTTTTAATCACCTCCCTCTTCTGGACGGTGCTCGCACTGTTCGGCTCGCTGCCATTAATGCTCGCCGATGCAACTCAAATGAGTGTTGTCGATGCGGTCTTCGAATCCCTTTCCGGCCTCACCACCACCGGGGCCACGGTGTTAACCGGGCTGGATCAGCTACCGCGCTCGATCCTGTACTACCGCCAGCAACTCCAATGGCTCGGCGGTATCGGTATTATTGTTATCGCCGTGGCTATTCTGCCAATGCTCGGCATCGGCGGCATGCAGCTTTACCGCGCCGAAACCCCCGGCCCGGTAAAGGACAGTAAGCTAACACCTCGCATAACCGAAACGGCCAAGGCTTTGTTTCTGATCTACTTAAGCCTAACCGTTGCCTGTGCTGCCGCCTACTGGGCTGCTGGCATGCCGCCGTTTGAGGCTATCAGCCACTCCTTTTCCACCGTCGCCATCGGCGGCTTTTCCACCCACGACCAAAGCATTGGCTATTACGACAGCGGGCCGGTAATGCTGGTGTGTACGTTCTTTATGATTCTCTCGGGCGTCAACTTTGCGTTACACTTTTTTGCCTGGCAAAGTAAAGGCTTACTGCACTATTTACGCGACCCGGAATTTCGCTTTTATGCCGCCATGTTGATGCTCGGTATTGCGATAACGACAGGCTATCTGATTTCCAGCCATACCTACGACGTTCAAACCAGCCTTCTCTACGGCCTGTTCGAACTGGTATCCATTCTGACCACTACAGGTTTCGCTGTCGCCGACTTCTCCATCTGGCCAACTTTTCTTCCCTACCTGATTTTTCTGTTTGCCTTTATGGGTGGCTGCGCGGGCTCAACTGGTGGTGGTATCAAAATGATTCGTGTGCTGCTGATTATTCGTCAGGGCGTTCGCGAAATTTACCGCCTGATTCACCCCAACGCAATTATCCCCATCAAGGTGGGTAAAACGACCGTGTCCGACCGTGTGGTAGAGGCTGTTTGGGGGTTCTTTGCGGTTTACGTTATCGCCTATCTGGTGATGTTTATCATGCTGCTGGGCACCGGCCTGGATTTCACCACCGCCTTCACTGCCGTAGGTGCCTGTCTCAACAATCTTGGCCCTGGGCTAGGCGAAGTCGCTGCACATTATGGCGATATCAACTCTTCGGCAAAATGGATTCTGTGTTTTGCTATGCTGCTGGGGCGATTGGAGGTGTTTACGTTATTGGTTTTGTTTACCCCAATGTTCTGGCGACGGTAGCAGAGAGACTGGAACGCCTCAAAATTGCTGCGCCTCCACCCTCACATGAATTTGCAGAGCGTAGTGGCCAGCTGCAACAATTCGCTAAAAACTGATATAAAAAAAGCTCGGCCATTTCTGACCGGGCTTTTTGAACATATTTCAATCGTCGCGTTTTGTGCCCTTGGCGCAACCGGCCGTTGCTTGCCAGTAGTGATACCAAGGGCGGGGCGCAACAAGCGTTTAACTCGCCTTTGCCTTCAATTCCACCGGGCGAAAGGCTTCGGGTAAAAGTTCCGGCAATTCGGCAATGCTAGGAATGATGTGCGTGGGTTTGTAAGAGTACAGATCCACTTCGCTTTCTTTCGTGCCACCAGAAAGAACCAGTACGGTTTGATAGCCCATTTCCACGCCGCCGATAATATCGGTATACATGGTATCACCCACCATCACCACATCTTCGGTGCGTAAGCCCAGCTCCTTCCGTGCAAGCCGCATCATAATTCCGCTGGGTTTTCCCAGGTAGAAGGCCTGTCTTCCCGTAGCTTTTTCGATCATGGCGGTAATCGCACCGCAACCGGGTCGAATGCCGTCTTCGGTGGGGCAGCTTGCATCCAAATTGGTGGCAACCAGTCTCGCGCCGTTCGCCACAAAGCGGGTGGCTTTTTCCAAGGTTTCAAAGTTGAGTAATCGTCCTTCGCCCACCACGACATAATCGGGGTTCTCATCGACAATCGAAAACCCGCTGGCATGCAGGGCCAAACTTAAACCCCCTTCGCCAATAACAAATGCGGTTCCATTGGGCTTTTGCGTGGCCAGGAAACGAGCAGTTGACATGGCGCAGGTAAAAATATGTTTTTCCGTTGCTTTGATTCCCATTTTATTCAGTTTGTAGGCTATATCGCGACGGGTTTTCTGGCTGTTGTTGGTAAGGAAAAGCACGGGTATATGATTTGTGATCATGCGGTTGATAACCTCAACTGCACCGGGTATGGGTGTCGAACCGCGATAAACAACACCGTCCATATCCAATAAGAAACCGTAAGGGTAAGACATAATAAACTCCTTTATCTATTCACAGCGAAGCACGGGTTAACGACCGGGCGTTCAGAGCAGATCAATAACAGCGCGTGGTAACCGCCGTACTCTACGGTAGGTGTTCAGCAACATTTACACCATGTCGGATTTTTCATTCGGTTTTGTCGGCGTTTTGGGATGCGTGCGCAATTTAGGACGGTTGACGCGCCTAAGTTGTGATTGTGCTTGGTCAGCACTTGGCAGACAAAAAGAAAGTGCGCACCAAAAGTGGGCAATATAAAACATAAATAGTGCTGCAGCAGTGCGCAAGGAGCGTTCGGCTTTGTCAACGGTGGGAAAGCCTAACCAAAAGCCAAGATGGGACAACGGCTCACCGGCCTGTATCAAAACGTAAAAGCCGAAGAGTTAAAAATATCGCGTATTTTTGATCGTTAGCTATCTTCAGATGTTCTTAGACGATTGGGGCTATAGATATATAGTGATGCTAGTGCCTTTAGCACGCTATTTGTTCTGCGTTACTGAGTCGGGATCGATTTTCTCGGAGGCAATATATTCAGGAAACCGCACCATTTATTTCCAGCGTTATAGGAGGTCCCGATAGACACTCTCTTCACCCGGCAATGCTTTTCTAAACCGTTTGTACTCCCACTGATACTGTTCTGGGCACAGCGCCACCACCTCTTCCACCGCTTTATTCATCGCTGTAACGGCTGTTTCTTCATCTTTGCTAAATATTTCCTGGGGAACATCCTGAAAAACCACTTCAAAGCCACCCGGTCTGCGAAGCGCGGCTCCGGCTACAACACGGCAACCGGTCTTTTCAATTAGGCGGCAGATCAAGGTCATGGTAAATGCGGGCTGGCCGAAAAAATTGGCAAACCGCCCTCCTGCATCCGCAGGTACTTGGTCGGGAAGTATGCCGCTCGCGGCACCACGCTTTAAAAACTTTAAAACCCCCGCCACGCCTTTAACATCGGTAGGTAATAATTTGGCACCATACTTTTCACGACCTTTTGTCATCAAGGGCTCAAGAAAGGCCTGTTTGGGAGGTTGGTAGAGGCTAACCATATCCCGTAACGTAGAGGCATAAAGCCCCAACACTTCCCAATTGCCAATATGGGGGGCGAGTAAAATGACGCCACGCTGGTCGCCCTCTTCACCCACAAACAACTCGGCGCCCTTTACAGCGACCACCCGCTTCATCAACCACTCACGGGGCTTTTGCCAGACCAGTAAAATTTCTATCGACAGTTTGGCCGATTCCAGCACGCTGGCTCGCACCATTTGTCGCTGCTCGTATTCACTCAATTCTGGAAAACACAATTCGATATTACGGTGCGTTACCTTGACCTCTCGCGGGTTCAGGCGCCAAGCTAAACGGCCAATTCCAGCACCCAGAAAATGTGCAACCGATAGCGACATCCACCCCAACAGAGTCAGTAGTCCAAGAATAATTCGGGCTTTGATACGGCTCACCTCTACTGTCAAAATTGCATGTTATATAATGAACGGGTTAAGCGGAATATGTAAGTGCTCACTCACATTTTTAAACCCGCGATGGCTGATTATCCCCCATACCGGTATAATTGCCGACCTTTAAAATCCATCAAGAGCATTCAACGTGTCTAATCCCGATGTTTCAACTTTTCAGGGCCTTATCCTGGCGCTGCAACAATACTGGGCTGAACAGGGCTGTGTAGTCTTGCAACCACTCGATATGGAAGTGGGCGCCGGTACTTTTCACCCCGCAACCTTTTTGCGTGCGATCGGCCCGGAAACCTGGAACAGCGCCTATGTACAGCCCTGTCGCCGCCCCACCGATGGCCGCTACGGCGAAAACCCCAACCGTTTACAGCACTACTACCAATTTCAGGTAGTGCTTAAACCTTCACCGGACAATATTCAGGAACTGTACCTGGGTTCGCTGGAAAAGCTGGGAATAGACACGAAAGTACATGATATCCGTTTTGTGGAAGATAACTGGGAATCGCCTACCCTCGGCGCCTGGGGCCTGGGCTGGGAAGTGTGGCTAAACGGCATGGAAGTCACGCAGTTTACTTACTTCCAGCAGGTCGGCGGGCTCGAATGCTACCCCGTGACCGGCGAAATCACCTACGGTATTGAACGTATCGCCATGTACCTGCAAAACAAGAACTCCATCTACGATCTAGTCTGGACCATCAGCCCCGATGGTACCGAGGTAACTTACGGCGATGTGTTCCATCAAAACGAAGTGGAAATGTCCCACTACAACTTTCAGCACGCCAATGTGGAATTCCTATTCCACACTTTCGATGTGTGCGAAGCGGAATCCACCAAGTTGATTGAAGCGGGCCTACCGCTACCCGCTTATGAAATGGTTATGAAAGCCTCCCACGCCTTCAACCTATTGGACGCACGCCAAGCCATTTCGGTGACCGAGCGCCAACGCTTTATTCTGCGTGTCCGCTCCCTGGCCCGAAATGTGGCCCAGGCCTATTTCGATGCCCGCGTGAAACTGGGCTTCCCTCTGGCACCCGAAGGACTTCGGGAAGAAGTGATGAATCGTGTTAAAGCCGAGGCGGGAGAATAAGCATGGCACACCAATTTTTAGTTGAACTGGGTACAGAAGAGCTGCCACCAACAGCGTTAAAACATTTGTCCAAGGCGTTTGTTCAGGGCGTTGAAGCGGGCTTGAAGGCCAAAAAATTATCTTTCGATTCCGTTAAGCCCTACGCCACACCTCGCCGTTTGGCCATGTTGGTGGAAGGTCTGGCAGAAAGCACTCCAACCGAAACGATCAAAGTCTGGGGGCCGCCCGCCAAAATCGCTTTCGATGCCGATGGAAACCCCACCAAAGCCGCAGAAGCCTTTGCCAATAAAAACGCTATTGCCCTTTCCGAGCTAAAGAGCGAAAACGACGGCAAGATCGACAAACTGGTTTTTAGTAAAACCGCCGGTGGTGAAGCTGCCGAAGATTTACTTGCCGATATTGTCGCCACCTCATTAGCTAACCTGCCCATCAACAAGCGCATGCGCTGGGGTGCCAGCCGTACCGAATTTGTACGTCCGGTTCACTGGTTGGTAATGATGCTGGATAACCGGGCGATGGAGGGCGAAATCCTCGGTCTGAAAGCAGGCAACAAAACCCGGGGCCACCGCTTTCACTACAACCAGGAAATCGAACTTTTAAACGCCGCCGATTACGCTGCAACTCTGGCGAATACCGGAAAGGTCGTTGCCGATTTCAGTATCCGCCAGGCAGAGATCGTCAAGCAGGTTAACGCAGCCGCTCAGACACTGGGCGGCACCGCCGTTATCGATGCCGATCTTCTCGACGAAGTTACCGCACTGGTTGAATTCCCCGTGGCACTGGCCGGAAAGTTTGAAGAGAGCTTCTTGTCGATTCCCTCCGAGGCACTGGTATCTTCTATGAAAGAACACCAGAAGTATTTCCACCTCGTCGATAACGACGGACAGTTGCTGCCCAACTTTATTACGCTGTCCAATATCGTCAGTGAAGATCCCGCACAGGTTATCGACGGTAATGAGCGCGTTATTCGCCCCCGCCTTGCCGATGCCGCTTTCTTTTTTGATACCGACAAGAAAACCACATTGGTGGCTCAACGCGAGCGCTTAAAAACCGTGGTGTTCCAAGCCAAGCTGGGCACCATTTTTGATAAAACCGAGCGTATATCCAGGCTCTCCAAATTGATCGCTGAAAAAATTGGCGAAAGCGGCACCCTTGCCTCGCGCGCAGCCGAGCTGTGCAAATCCGATTTGGTCAGTAATATGGTTTATGAATTCCCGGATATGCAGGGTATTGCCGGTTACCATTACGCCCAGAACGATGGTGAAGATGCCGAAGTCGCACAGGCTATTAACGAACAATATATGCCCAAGTTTGCCGGTGATGAGTTACCCGCTACGGCAACAGGTTCAATTATCGCGCTTGCCGACAGGCTGGATACGATTACGGGTATATTCGGTATTGGCCAAAAACCTACCGGCTCAAAGGACCCCTTTGCCCTACGCCGTTCATCGCTAGGTGCGCTTCGTATTTTGGTCGAAAAAGAATACGACCTGGATTTGCGTGAACTCATTTCTGCCGCTGCGGAGAACTTTAACGAGCTCAGTAATACCAATGTTGTGGACGATGTTATCACCTATATGATCGAACGTTTCCGAGCTTGGTATGAGGAAGCCAATATCTCTGCCGAGGTTTTTCAGGCGGTAAGCGCCAAAGGTCTGTCTACACCGCTGGATATTAACAACCGCGTTTATGCCGTTGCGGAATTCAGCAAACTAGCAGAAGCCCAAGCACTGGCCGCCGCCAACAAACGCGTGTCTAACATCCTGGCAAAAATGGATCACAAGCCCGCTGAAACTGTAGACCATTCACTGCTAAGCGAAACGGCAGAAAAAGCACTGGCAGAAAAGTTGGCGCAACTAGAAGCGAAAGTTAAGCCCCTCCTCGATCTTGCCAACTATACCGATGCACTAAAACTGCTGGCGGCGTTGCGCCAGCCCGTCGATACTTTTTTTGATGACGTTATGGTTATGACCGATGACGACAAAGTACGGGAAAATCGTTTGGCGCTATTACAAAAGCTTCGGCAACTGTTTTTAGAGGTAGCGGATATTTCTTTGCTCGCAGTTAAGTAAATGATCGGGGGCTCCAAAGGCCCCCGATTGTAGAATACTGGGCAAAACAACGCGGACCACGCCGTGCCGGGTTTCAACGCCGACAGACACGACAACCGGTCTGCTTTGTCCTGTAACATTGGCGATAACTCTAAGGTATTTCCCCTGTACCGGCCGTCACAAAAGAACAGTCTTAGTAAATTAAATCCAGCCAGTGGAAACTGTTAAGCGTTATAACTAAAGGGTAAAAACACTTGTTTATTAAACTCCGCTCGTTTCTTTTCTCCGTTCTATACAATCTTTCCGGTGCGCTATACGGGATAGTATCGGTACTGCTACTGCCTCTTCCGTTAAAAACGCGGCATAAAATTATTGTCAGTTGGACCCATCTGGTGGTATTTCTCGTTCGTGTCATTTGCGGTATTCGCTATCAGGTTATTGGTACAGAATATCTGCCTACGAAGGATAAGCCCGTTATTGTGCTATCAAAACACCAGAGCACTTGGGAAACTCTGTTTCTACAGGGCTTATTCTGGCCCGCGTCTACCGTCTTGAAGCGAGAGCTTTTACGTATTCCCTTTTTCGGCTGGGGCCTGGCGGCATTGCGACCTATCGCTATCGACCGAAGTAATCCACGTTTAGCCCTAAAGCAGGTAAAAGAAAAAAGCTTAAGACGAATTAATAGCGGCTACAATATTCTTTTGTTTCCAGAAGGTACGCGAATTCCGCCGGGCGAAAGAGGCAGGTACGCACGCAGTGGAGCGGATATCGCGGTAGCAACAGGTATTGATATCGTCCCAGTCGCCGTTAACTCAGGGCTCTTTTGGCCAACAAAAAAATTGGTTAAACAGCCGGGCTGTATTTCAGTGGTTATCGGCCCACCGATTTCACCCCAGGGCAAAACCAGTAAGGCATTAATAGAAGAAGTAGAAAGCTGGATCGAATCTACCATGACATCATTATAAGGATTTATAACCATGAGCAACCCCCAATTCACCTTAGCCCAGTTTGGCCTGCGCCTACTGTTCGCGTTGATTCTTGTACTGTGTAGCTACAATCCAACTGGCTATTCTTTCAGCCACTGGCTAGTGCAAACCTTTCCGTCTATTACTCCCGTACTTGCTGTTTCGGGCGTTGCATTGCTTATTGGCTGGGCCATTTACCTGCGCTCAACTTTCCGATCCCTGGGTGTAATTGGCCTAACGCTCGCCGCGTTATTTTTTGGTTGCGTTATCTGGCTTTTTGTCGATCTAGGCTGGCTAAGCCTCGATAACGTATCTGTATTTAGCTGGGTTGTTATTCTGGTGTTAGCGGTAATGCTGTCTTTGGGCATTTCCTGGTCTCACATTCGTCGCCGTATTACCGGTCAAGTGGATATGGACGACGTAGATAACTAATGAAATTTAAGGCAGACCTACTTTTTGCCGGTGTGCTCGTGGCTTTTTGTTCATCCTGTGCCACGTCAATGCTCGTTCATGACGGAAAAACACGTAAGCAACAACGCGAAGAGCAGGGGGAGAACCCGCGCGTAGTACACGATGGCACAAACCCCGACATCCTCGAGGCCATTGCCGCCGATATTAAATTTATTAAAGAAGTTCTCAGTAAGGTAGACAGCAAAGTCGAGGAAAGCAGCGAACATCCCGTCGATCTAAAACATAGAGGTGCCGAAGCTTTGGATTGCCAAGAAGAGGGTTCAACAAAGGTGTGTACAACAGAAAAAGGCTGCTGGTGTGACCCCAGCGATTAAGCTCTTCTCATCAGCCCTTAAAAATACCACTCTGTCCAATGCCATCAAAGACAAATTGAACAGCAAGCGCGGCAAGTAAAACACCGATAACACGGGTAACGACATGCATGCCCGTTACACCCAGCATTTTGTGTATTTGTCCTGCCAGTAATAAACACATTAAGGTAAAAACCAACATCACAATAAGTGAAAAAATAACAGTCGCCTGAATCGCAACATTCCCTTCCGCGTTAGCCATTAACAGAATTACCGCACCCATTGCGCCCGGCCCGGCGATTAGCGGCGTCGCCAGGGGGAAAACCGCAATATCCCGTTTGGTTGTCGCTTCCGCAACCTCTTCTTCTGTTGTAGAGGTGCCTCCAGATGAGCGGGCAAAAACCATATCCACCGCCATTAGTAACAGTAAAACCCCGCCGCTGGTTCTTAATGCAGCAAGTGAAATGCCCAGGCTTTTCAGCAAGAACTCACCAATCAACGCAAAGGTCAGCAGAATCCCCGCAGCAATTAAGCTGGCGCGTATCGCTAGCGTACGGCGCTCTCGAGAGGTGGCGACAGGCGTCAAAGCCGCGAACATTGCCGCAACATCAATAGGCCCAATGGTGGCAAAAAAGGTGGTAATACTGACTATGGCCGTTTCAAACATATCTGCCTTTTTACTCTAGTTGCGGCATTAGAATACTTTTCATTCTGCCATGGTTTTCGCTACCGCTTTCCTTTGCTTTACGCAAAGTCTCAGCCATAGTGTTGGCCATAACTTCATATTCTTCAACTTTAAGCTTCTCAATTACATTCCGAAGATCGTTCAGCTTTTTTAGTGATAGCCTGGATTTTTCCGATACAAGATCACTTTCCTTCACTGCCTCCAACAACACCTCTGTAATCAAACCTAACTGAGTTCCATAGCTGGCTTTGTTAAAAGCTTTTTCCTCAATCGTTTTATTACCAGATTTTTCACTAATGCCCTGAAAAAACCAACTGGGTGCTATTCGCTGAGCAACATCACCACTTAAAGGATAATGAAACTGCGGCGCCCAAAACCAAAATAACCACGGATACATGCTACTACCCTCCTTGTACTCACCAACAAGATCATTACGCCTCTTCCGTATGAAAGAAGCGCTCATATTCATTCAAACATTCTGGATTTGCGATCGCTTCTTTATTGGTAACCAGCTGTCCGTTAATAACTCGTGTAACTACCAATTCTATCTTTTTCCCAGAACGGGTATAAGGAATATCCTTTACCGAAAATACCTGTCTCGGAATATGCCTAGGTGTTGTATTAACTTTTATACGCTGTTTAATCTCTGCAATCCTTGCTTCGCTAAGCGTTTCGCCCGCTTTCATTTTCACAAACAGAACCACATCGATATCACCATCCACCTGTTTGCCAACACAAACCGTATCTTCAATATAGTCCAGCGTTTCCGTCTGCCGATAGACCTCGCTAGTGCCAATGCGAACACCACCAGGATTTAAAGTCGCGTCACTCCGCCCAAAAAATATAGCGCCACCCCTGCCGGTAATCTTAATAAAATCTCCGTGATACCAGATACCCGGGTAAGTATTGAAATACGCTTCCTTCAATTTTTGATTATCTGGATCATTTAGAAAATGAATAGGCCTGGAGGGAAAACTTTTCCGACACACCAGCTCACCCTGAACCTCAATAACTGTTTTTCCGCCTTCCCCCAGGCAGGCCACATCCATTCCAAGCCCCGCACATTGAAGCTCTCCCCTGTATACAGGTAGCACCGGATTGCCCAGGAAGAAACAACCGATTATGTCAGTACCACCGGAAATACTTGCCAACAAAACATCACGTTTTAAGCGGTTGTAAACAAAATCATATTGCTCCGGCAGCAGCGGTGCGCCGGTACATAAAATCGTTTCCAACGGCGTAAAATCAAGTACCTTAAGGTCCGTTTTACTGTTTTCCAATGCCTTTAAATATTTAGGTGACGTACCAAAAATATTAATATTTTCCTGGCCAATCAAACTAATAAAACCTTCGTAGCTAGGATAGGCCGGGCTGCCCTCGTAGAGAGTAGTTGTCCCGCCAAAAAATAGCGAACTTACCAGCCAGTTCCACATCATCCAGCCACAGGTGGTAAAGAAAAAAATGTTTTTCCCCTTTTGGTGATCGCTGTGTAACCCCAACTCTTTAATATGCTGTAACAATACGCCGCCTGTGGCGTGAACAATACACTTGGGTTTCCCTGTGGTCCCGGAAGAATACATAATGTAGAGCGGCGCTGAAAAAGCGCGAGGCTGGTATTGGATTTCGGTATTCGTTTCCCCGAAGGTTTCTGCTTGCCACATTTCGGCGAGCGGCACCTTGCTAATATCCGGCTGCTTATCGTAGCGGTCGATAATCACCACTTTTTCAATGGAATCAATTTTCTTAACGATCTGTTGGACTTTTTCCAAGCAATCAAAATACCTGCCGTTATACTCGTAGCCAGCGCACGCCACCAAGACTTTGGGCAACGATTGCCCAAAGCGATCGACAACACCATCTATTCCAAAATCTGCGCTAGTTGACGTAAACACGCCACCACTAGCGGTTGTAGCCAGCATAGCAATAACCGTTTCAGCTATATTCGGCATGTAGCAGGCCAGCACATCATCCTGCCGTAAACAGCCCGCAATTTGAGCCTGAAAACCCGCCACCAATCGTTTTAAAAGCCCATAGGTATACTCGCGCTTACTACCGTTTTCCAATAGTGATTTAAGCGCCAACGTATTCTCACCGCCCCGCTCTAACAAATTTTCGGCAAAGTTGAGCTGAACATTCGGAAACCAGCCGTAACGCTCAAACGAAATATCCGTCACTTCTGGGTACAGATCGCCCTCGAATGACACCTGGAAATAGTCGACTAACTCACGCCAGAAGTTGCCTGGCTGGTCAATGGAGAATTGATAAAGGGAAGCGTAATCCGCATGCGACAACCTATATCGGCTGTGGATATAGTCGATAAAGCGCTGCATTTGCGAGTTGTTTGAGCGAGTTTCGCTGGCTTGCCAAAGCATGGTAAAGCTCCTGTTAGCAGAACTTCACAGAACCGGACATCAGCTGTGCTGGTGAGGCGGATAATGCAGTAATGATAGCCGATTATATGCTGCGTTACAGCATATCTATTGACTTAAATTTGATCATTCTTTCGCAGAACCGCTATACCGCGTTTTACAAGCGCCAGAATGGCACCCAGTATTGCGCCATAGAGATGGGAATCCACCACCACTGGCGCTCCCATGGCATCTTCTATATAACCCGCACTGTAAGCCGACGTTTGCTCATAGATCAGCTTGCCTATAAGGGCTACGACGGCCAATACCACCATCGGTCGGCGAAATAGCTTATCGTCAAAAATCGCTGTCACCAGAGCGAGTGCCAACAAGCCGTGCAAAACCCCGGATAGGCCCGCGTAGTAAGCTAAACCCGGATTGAGCCAGTAAAACAGCGCGCTGATCCCCATACTCAGGCTCGTAACAGCGAACCACCAAAACCCGCTGCGAAACAAGCCTTTGAATAGTTGTAGGATGAGGCACAAGCCCACAGCATTTAAAATACAGTGCGTCATCCCCAGGTGCACGATGTGAGCGCTAAATAGGCGCCAAACTTCTCCACTCTCCAGACCAGTGCGCTCATACAGCAACCAAGGATTAAGCCACTCACCTAGTGCACCTAAAAAAAACAGTACCGTTAATGCGGGCAATATTTGGAAAACCAGTATCGGATTGATAGTATGCGTGGGCGATGGATAGGACATATACAGTTTCAGTTTTGAACAATTCTTTTCCATTATCCCGACTGGTTTACCTGAATGCCAGTTTTGACCGCGCTTTCCTTTTTACTACAGGTTGTTTTCATGGCATCTATTAACGAATTAAAGGAGCGCAGCTCATCACAGTGTGAGCTTTGCGCGTCCGACACCAATCTCTCCCCCTTTGAAATCCCCGGCGACAACATTAGCGATAAAGACCTGTTGTTGTGCAATACCTGTCTCGAACAGGTTTCCAACCCCTCCTCAATGGTTGAGAGCCACTGGCACTGCATCAAGGATTCCATGTGGAGCCCTTTACCAGGCGTTCAGGTAATGGCTTGGCGCGTAATGAAAAAGTTTAATTCATCCAGCTGGGCAGCCGACTTACTTGAACTGTTCTATATTGATGAAGACACGCTTGCCTGGGCGCAAAGCGATCCCGCTTTTTTTGAGGAGATAATTACCACAAAGGACTGCAATGGCGCAAAATTAAAAGCTGGTGATAACATCACGATAATCAAAGATCTGGATGTAAAAGGCGCTAACTTCACCGCCAAGCGCGGCACAGCGGTAAGAAATATTTCTCTTACCAGTAATCCTGAACACATCGAAGGGAAAGTCAACGGTACCCGTATCGTGCTTTTAACTTGCTATGTTAAAAAATCATAAAACGTTTCTAAGCTTAGGTTTCTTGGCCTTTGCTTTACTGCTTAGTGTTTCCGTTCTTGCACGTGTCATTCCCGCAAACGATACGACGTTCCATTATCAGGGACGTATTGATTTCAGCAATTCATCTGCGCCAGTTGTCGTATGGCAGGCATCAATTGTCGCCATAGAATTCAGTGGGCCGAAGCTGCAGCTGGGTTTTAGTGGGCTTGAAGGACAGGCGTATTTTGATGCAGAGATAGATGGCGTAACGTACCTGCTGAAAGGGCAGAATGGCTGGATTGAAAGTCCGGTTAAGCTGGATGACGGCTGGCACAGCATCACCTTATTTAAGCGAAACGAAGCAAGCACCGGCCATATCGCTTTTAAAGGTATTAAAATAGATAACCGAGAAAAAACAAAGCGGCCACAGACCAAAGATTATACAACCCGCTTTATATTCTATGGCGATTCCATTACCGTCGGCGCCTGTAACGAAGATGAGCCCACAGCAGACCAGTGGAGTGATTATTCCACACACAACAATGCAAAAAGCTACGCGACTCTGGTTGCCAATGCATTCGACGCAGATTTCCGTAATATAGCAATTAGTGGCATCGGCATTTCTGTCGGCTACCAGCCCTACACCGTTGACAAAGTTTGGAACCGTTACTACCCCGATCCGACATCAGAAATCGCAAAACCCAGCTACTTTAAACCCGATGTCGTTTTCGTTAATTACGGAGAGAACGACGACTCATTCTCCAAAAATAACAATATGGAGTTTCCCGCGGATTACGCCAGCCGCTATATCGAACAAGTAAAACGCCTGCGTACTACCTACCCCAACAGCAAAATCGTTATTTTGCGTGGAGGGATGTACGGTGGTGCAAAAAGCGAAAGGCTAATTAAACCCTGGGAAAAAGTAGTTACCGCCCTGGAAGCAACGGACGAGAACATTTACCACTATGTGTTCAAGCACTGGCACAACCTACACCCACGAGTCAAAAACCATAAGATCATGGCCGATGAATTAGTTGTTTGGCTAAAACAGAAAAATTGGTTCTAAAATACGAGGCCTGATGTATATCAGGCCTTTTTTAATTGCGCCTAATGGCCTCCACTCAACTTTTCCAATAATGGAAATTTTCCCGTAAAGTTTGCGTCATAGACTTCACCACTTGCACTCATTAAAACGAACAGGCTGCGTTTTTCTGCGTTATTTTCCACGGCAACAATATAGTATTGAGGACGATTTTCCTGAATACTCGCAGCAGACATTTGCAGTAACTTCCAACTGGGAGCCAATTGCCCAAACTCCAGGCCAACATCTCTTGTCGAAAATTCAACCACAACCACCAGTGCAATTTCCCTGGCTTTTATTTCATCAATCGGATCGTGAACATGATTCTGATGTGCAAATACTTGAGAGCAAAAAGTGCCAATCAAAAAACCAAAAATCATTATTATTTTATTCATTATTTTGCTCGCCTTTTGATTTTTCATTTAGAAATATACGTTTTGGGTACGATTGTAAAACGCTCGCTTTAGCCGTTTCTTCGTGGGCATGATGGTGATCATCTGTATTTAGAGGAAACTCATCGGGAAAGCTACTGTGCTGATAGCTGTGCAACTGCATTAAAAACAAGGCGCCGCCGGCAAACAATAAGACAGTATTAGTTACTCGACTGAACACATCAAAGCTCTGCCTTTTTCTCCAACCGGCCAATATCAGCATCATAATAACAAGGGCAACAATTTGCCCCAATTCAACGCCGATATTAAATGCAATTGCCTTCACGATAATATTTTCTTGCCCCAGCGGTAGTTGCTGCAGACGGGTAGATAAACCAAAACCGTGAATTAGTCCAAAGCCAAAGACCATCATTAATAAGTTTGGCGATGCTGATCGAAAATAGCGCTTAAATCCATCCAGGTTTTCAAATGCTTTATAGCAGACCGTTAGCGCAATGACCGCATCAATTAAAAAATAATTCGCTTGCCAGCCAGCCAGCGTAGCACCAATTAAGGTAATCGAATGTCCGAAAGTAAACGCGGTAATAAACTTTAAAATGTCTTTAACATTATCCAGAAAAAAGATAACGCCAAAAAGAAAAAGCAGGTGATCATAGCCGGTAAGCATATGCTCACCACCCAACAGGATGTAATCAAAAAATCCCGCCTGCTGCATGCGCAATTGATCTTCAACAGAAACACCATGGCTCCAACACAAACCACTGATTAAACTGATACCTATCATCGTTATTATTTTTTTCATTTATCACAAACATCCATTGAAAGGTCTAGTTGCAGTTATATGTTATGTCAGATTTTTAATCTGAATAATCCGCTCTACACTTGCTCGCATCCAAACCTTTTCATTAAGATCACAAAAAATTTCGTTAGAAGTAGAAATACTCACACAACGAACGCTTAATAAATACAAAAAAACGAGCTATTAAACTCGTTTTTAGATTGTATAGATTCTCAATTACAAAAGTAAATGGGTACTATTCTGTTTTACACATCCAAGTTCGCAACGGCCAAGGCATTGGTTTCGATAAACTCTCTACGCGGTTCAACCTGATCGCCCATCAAGCAGGTAAATATCTGGTCGGCGGCTATAGCGTCTTCTACGGTTACCTGTAGCATTCGGCGCGTTTCGGGATCCATTGTAGTTTCCCACAACTGCTCGGGGTTCATTTCACCCAACCCTTTATAGCGCTGGATGTTATATCCCTTCTTCGATTCATTCATAATCCAATCGAGTGCTTCTGCAAAGCTGGATACCTCGCGCTTGCGGTCACCTTTGGCGACGTAGGCGCCCTCTTCAATTAATCCGTCCAGTTGCTCGCCTAACGAACGAATATGTGCGTAATCACCCGAGGCAAATAGCTCGGTATTCAATCGTACCTCGTGGGCTACGCCGTGTGCTGTAACGGTTATCAGTGGAAGGTATTCGCCACGCTCCTTATTTTCAATCGCCGTAACGCTAAAAGCATGGGTTTTGGAGTTACTATTAAGTACATCCATACGCAGTTGTAATTCTGTAATCCATGCCTCTACCGTTTCCAGCGATGACATGGTCTCCGCCGCTAGTGTTGGCATATGAACAAGCTCTTGCAGTACTTCTTCCGGGTAAAGGCGCGAAAGCTTACTGATAATGGCCATGGTGAAGCGGTAATCGCGAACCAGAGCCTCTAGCCTAGCGCCGGCCAACGCAGGCGCATCGGCAGAAACGTGAAGTTGAGAGCTATCCAAGGCCGCGCTGGTGAGGGTGTCGGTTAGAGCCTCATCATCTTTAATGTACTGCTCTTGCTTACCTTTGCTGATCTTGTACAGCGGTGGCTGGGCAATATAAATATGCCCGCGTTCAATGAGTTCACGCATTTGACGAAAGAAGAACGTCAATAACAAGGTGCGAATGTGTGAACCATCCACATCGGCATCCGTCATGATAATAATACTGTGATAACGCAATTTGTCCGCATTAAACTCTTGCGCACCAATGCCGCAACCAAATGCGGTAATTAGTGTTCCCACTTCGACACTAGATAGCATTTTGTCAAAACGGGCTTTCTCAACATTAAGGATTTTACCTTTTAACGGCAAAATCGCCTGGGTACGACGATCACGCCCCTGTTTTGCAGAACCACCAGCCGAATCACCCTCCACCAGGTAAATTTCAGATAGCGCTGGGTCTTTCTCCTGGCAGTCTGCCAACTTACCCGGCAAACCAGCAATATCCAGTACCCCTTTTCTGCGCGTCATCTCTCGAGCCTTTCTGGCTGCTTCGCGGGCTCTAGCCGCCTCTATCATTTTACCCACTATGGCTTTGGCTTCCTGTGGGTTTTCCAATAAATACTCGTTAAAGGAAATGCCCATTTCCTGCTCTACCGCCGTCTTCACTTCAGAAGAAACCAGTTTGTCTTTCGTTTGCGAAGAAAATTTAGGGTCCGGCACTTTCACAGACACAATAGCGGTCAATCCCTCCCGGGCATCATCTCCGGTAGTATTTACCTTTTCTTTTTTGCCTAGCCCTTCACGTTCAATATAGCTGTTCAGTCCACGAGTTAAGGCCGCACGAAAACCGGCTAGGTGTGTACCGCCATCCCTTTGGGGGATATTGTTGGTATAGCAAAAGATATTTTCCTGGAAACTATCGTTCCACTGCAGCGCCACTTCTACGCCCACGCCGTCTTCTCGCTGGGTGGAGAAGTGGATGACTTTGTTAACAGCCGTTTTGTTTTGATTAAGGTAAGCAACAAAGGCATGTAGGCCGCCTTCATATTCATAAACCTCTTCTTTTCCGGAACGTTCGTCCTGTAGAACGATTCGAACGCCGGAATTCAGGAAGGATAACTCCCGCAAACGCTTCGCCAGTTGCTCAAAATGAAACTTGATGCTGGTAAAAGTTTCTCCTGAGGGGAAGAAATGAACCTCTGTACCACTAGCATCTGTTTCACCAATTACGGCCAGGGGTGCCTGGGGAACACCATGTTTGTAGACTTGCTCAAACACCTGCCCTCCACGACGAATGGTTAGTTTAAGCTTTTCAGAAAGCGCATTTACAACCGAAACACCCACGCCGTGCAAACCACCAGAAACTTTATAACTATTATCGTCAAATTTACCGCCCGCGTGCAGTACCGTCATAATAACTTCAGCTGCCGACACCCCTTCTTCGTGCATTTCAGTTGGTATACCACGGCCATTATCCGATACAGATACAGTCTCATCTGGGTGAATGACCACCTTAATTTCGCTGCAGTGCCCAGCTAATGCCTCATCTATTGAATTATCGACCAATTCGAACACCATATGATGCAAGCCAGTACCGTCATCTGTATCGCCGATATACATTCCAGGACGCTTGCGTACAGCATCCAAGCCTTTCAATACTTTAATGCTCGACGAGTCGTAATTGTTTTGTTCGCTCATAATTCGAATCGGTCTCTTAGTAGTCTTTTATGTGAAATCATGAATTTCGCCATGTTTCACGTGAAACATTTTTAAATCATCCAAAACAGGGCCATTCCAGCACTCTGTGATAGCGCGCGAGTCGATAGCCGTTACAAACACCTGGGATTCCAATGCCTGAATCGCGTTACCGATCACTTTTAAGTTGCTCAGATCAAGCTCAGAAGGTAAATCATCCAACAGGAAAACCGGCCTTTTCTCGGTCAATTGGTGAAAGACTGAAGCTTCTGCTAAAAACATGGAGACTATTACTGATTTCTGTTGCCCCCGAGAGAGTAACTCTACAGCGGGTGACTTACCCGCGTTAATTTTTAGATCGGAGCGATGAGATCCAATACTGGTATAACCCAGTCGCAAGTCTTTCTCTTCTGACTGCTCCAACTGTTCCAAATAATTCGCACCTTCCTTCCACCCGGACACGTACTGTATATCTACAGACTGGCCACCATCAGAAAACACAAAGTCTGCTAATGCGCTATGAAACGCCTGTTTAAACGGCGTGAAGACCTCCGACCGCATCTGCTCTAGGCCTTCGGCTACTTGAGCGATCTCTCTATTCCATGGAGCAATTTCACTGGACGCAATTTTACCAGAACGCAGCAAACTATTCCGATGTTTGATGCACTTCGAGTATGCCTTCCAACAATTCTTGTAGTCATGTTTCACGTGAAACACTAACCAATCAAAAAATTGCCGCCTATAACGGGAGGCGCCTTCTAGCAACTGGAAGGAGTTCGCATTCAAAACCAGTAAAGGTAGGCGTTGTGCAAGCTCTGCTGAGGTATGAACCGGCAGGCCATCTATTTTAATAGCAAACTTTCCGTTGGACGACCTAACCACTCCCATTCTGTGCTCGAACGGCTGCTCGTCCTCATCCTGAACCAAACCAAAGATCGTAAACTGAGATCCATCGTGATTGATCAACCGTCGGTATTTGTGCGTTCGAAAAGAACGACCGTGGGCCAAGACGCTAATGGATTCAAGAAGAGAGGTTTTACCGGAACCGTTCACGCCTACAATAAGGTTAATAGCCTCGCCCGGCTCGATTAGAGCCGTGCGAAGATTGCGAAAGGATTCTATAGATAACTTTTTAAGTGAGGGCATATACTGCTACTAGTCGAGCAGGAAACACATTATGTTGTGTTATAGCCGCATCGGCATCACAACATAGGCGGAATCTGAATTCTCTGGTTCTTCGAGTAATGCAGAGCTGTTAGAGTCGGCCAGTGTTAGTTTTATATTTTCGGAGTCCAATACGTTGGTTACGTCCTGTAAATAACTCACGTTAAAACCTACTTCCAGAGCGTCGCCATTATAGTCTACAGCGACCTGATCCTGAGCTTCTTCTTGCTCGGGGTTGTTGGCAATAATGGTCAATAATCCCGACTCCAACTCAAGACGTACCCCACGATACTTTTCGTTAGATAGAATTGATGTGCGCGCAAATGCCTGTTTAAGGTCTGCTCTATTACCCAATACCACCTTATCACCACCTTTTGGCAATACACGCTCGTAATCGGGGAATTTTCCGTCGACCAGTTTAGATGTGAAGGTGTAGTCGGTTGTCGCGGCTCTAATATGACTGGAGCCCAGCGAAATTTCGACGGATTCTCCACTATCGTTTAGCAAGCGCGAAAGCTCGATCACACCTTTGCGCGGCAAAATCGCCTGCTTGCTATTTTCAGAGTTAATATTAACCGGGCGCGTACACATCGCGAGGCGATGGCCATCGGTTGCGACAACGCGCAACTCGTTAGGACGAACTTCCCACAACATGCCATTTAAGTAGTAACGAACATCCTGCTGTGCCATTGCAAAACTGGTACGATCAATCAAACGCTTTATCTCTTTTTGCTCACAAACAAACTGTATATCGTTTGCACCCTGCTCTACCGCAGGAAACTCATTGGCCGGCAGCGTGGACAAGGTAAAGCGCGTTCTCCCACTTTTAACCGTAACCTTTTGATCTTTAAGAGAAAATTCTATTATTGAACCTTCGGGAAGTGCCCGACAGATATCCAAAAACTTCTTCGCTGGAACGGTAATCTCCCCGTCACCTGGAGCTGAATCCAACTGCACGCGACCAACGATCTCAACTTCCAAATCTGTACCCGTTAACGACAACTGACTGTCTTCGATAACCAACAAAACATTTGCCAGTACAGGCAGCGTCTGGCGGCGTTCAACAACACCGGCAACCAGCTGCAAAGGTTTAATTAAAGCTTCACGCGAAACGGCAAATTTCATACTGCTTCTCTTTATAAGTTTGAATTTTAGCAACGATGGCAGATTGTACTATTCAGGCAAAAAACTTTCGCTTACTGCTCCCTAACTGGTGAGGGTTCGCAGCAGGTTTTTAACATCTTCACGAATATCGCTATCAGATTCCTGCAGCTCTCTTATTTTTCGACACGCATGTAAAACAGTCGTGTGATCTCGCCCCCCAAAGGCGTCACCAATTTCCGGCAGACTGTGATGAGTCAAATCTTTTGCCAAATACATCGCTACCTGCCGCGGCCGAGCAACTGAACGGCTGCGACGCTTAGAAAGTAAGTCGGAAACCTTGATTTTATAATACTCTGCGACTACACGCTGTATATTATCGATACTAACCAGTCGATCCTGAAGTGCCAATAGATCTTTTAACGACTCTCGGACCAAATCTACAGATATTTCACGCCCCGTAAAATGTGAATTCGCAATCACTCTCTTCAAAGCACCTTCAAGCTCACGTACGTTTGAGCGAATTCGCTGAGCAATAAAGAACGCCGCATCATTGGGTAAGGGGACTGAAACCGACTCGGCCTTGCGCTTTAAAATAGCAACGCGCGTTTCCAGTTCCGGCGGTTCAATAGCGACGGTTAAACCCCAACCGAAACGGGATTTTAAACGCTCCTCTAGGCCATTAATTTCTTTCGGATATTTATCGCAAGTCAGAATAATTTGCTGCCCACCTTCCAACAATGCGTTGAATGTATGGAAGAACTCTTCCTGGGAGCGCTCTTTCCCAGCAAAGAACTGAATATCGTCAATAAGTAGAGCATCGACAGACCGATAGTAACGCTTGAATTCGTTAATAGCGTTTAACTGCAGGGCCTTAACCATATCAGCAACAAAGCGCTCAGAATGCAAGTATACGACTCTAGCGCCAGGCTTTCGCTCCATCAAGGCATTACCCACAGCATGCATCAAGTGCGTTTTCCCCAACCCAACGCCACCGTATATAAAGAGAGGGTTGTAAGAACCACCGGGGTTTTCGGCAACCTGGCTAGCTGCAGCCAAGCCCAATTGATTGGATTTACCTACAACGAAATTCTCAAAAATAAAATTGGTGTTAAGGTTATGCTTGTGCTGAATACCGCCCTCTACGTCCTTCCTTTTTACCCGATCTGCAGAGAACTCTCCAAAATTTTCGACTATCCTCTGAGAATGCCCGGTATCGCTAAGAAGTGTTGCAGCCCCTCTAAACTCATCTGAAATAACGGGCTCCCGTGGGGACTGAGGTAATACTGGTCTTAGCCCTAGGTCGATATGTGGATCTTCAGTAACCGCAGCGGGCTCGGGCACAACAACAGGTTCGCGCTTAATTTGTACCTCAAATCCTGTATTACTACGTGGGGCAACGGCAATTTCAATCGTTCGAAATTGATCAGATTGCTCCGCCAGTATTTCTTCAATACGATTTTTAAATTTATCGTTTACCCAATCGAGTACAAAACGGTTAGGTGCGAGCAAGCTCAATCGGTTACCCGAACAATCTGCCACCCTTAGTGGTCTTATCCAAGTATTAAACTGTTGAGCGGGTAGCTCAGTCTGCAAAAAGGAAACACACTGCTCCCAACTTGTTTCGGACAATTCAGTACTCCATAACCGCGTAAATAACGATCCGAACAATGCCAAAACCGGATTGTTGTATCGACTATATAAAAAGAAAATGAGTTGCAATTCACTCAGAAAAACAACGCCTAGCCAACCCCACAACAATAACGGGCTGGCTTTACAGCCAGAGAAAAAATTCGAGTTGTTCGCTAGCGCTAAATAGCGCTTGAACACACTATTCTACGAAGTTCGACCAGTTGTTACTTTAAGCGCCATATCACTTAAGTATTTATCAACAAGCGGCGGTCAGTTTACTCCAGTCATGGTGTTTTATCCACAGCGCGTTCACCCAAAAAACAGCTGATACGCCATTTTTCTGTTTGTATTCAATCAGTTAAAAATAGGATATGTCCAGTTATTCAATCTGTTTATATCTTTTTAAAATATAATCAAAAAGACGATACCTGTGGATATGTCTGTTTATATGTTTTGGATAAGCTGTCAATTGGTGCGCTATTCCTTGAAAAACGACCACTATCAACAACACCTAAATAAATCGAGACTCGCTATTAATACCCAGCAATCACTAAATCGATTGATTTTTCCCGGCCCCTTCTATAAAATCGCGCGTCCTTCTGGGGTCTGGTGTCAGATTCTGAATAAACGTATTACGGGGAGTTCTTTTCTCCTCAGAATTTACAGGTGAACTGGAATGAAAAGAACGTTTCAACCAAGCAATTTGAAGCGCAAGCGTACACACGGTTTTCGTGCTCGTATGTCTACTAAGAATGGCCGCAAAGTACTCGCTCGTCGTCGTGCCAAAGGCCGACAGCTGTTAGCAGCTTAATTTTACATTTTGCAGGTCGCCGGGGTGGATGACTCTGATCGGTTGAAAGATCTCTCTTTCCGAAAAACTGATAGGTTACTAAACTCCGGCGATTTCACTGCTGTCTTTGATAACGCCCAATTCAAAGCCCCCCATTCAAACTTCCTTATACTCGCCAAAGCTAATAATCTGGGTTATCCCCGACTCGGTTTAATTATCGCTAAAAAAAATATTCGTTTAGCCGTAAACCGAAACCGCGTGAAGCGCTTAATTCGCGAGACATTCCGCCTGAAACAGCACAATCTGCCAGCAATAGATGCTATAGTTCTGGCCCGACGGGGTGGCGACCAAATTGCCAACCAAGAATTACTCGAAATCCTAGAAAATCTATGGAAACGTCTTGCCAAACGGGTGAAAAAAACGGGAAACACCGCAGTCAATTAACGCTGACAAAACGCCTCGTTCTCCTACCTGTTTATTTATACCGTTACCTGATCAGCCCTTTATTAGGCCCCAGGTGCCGCTTTGAGCCAACCTGCTCTAGTTATGCAATAGACGCAATCCAACTACACGGTATTTCCCGAGGATCCTGGCTCTCCCTAAAACGACTCGGCAAATGCCATCCCTGGCATCCCGGCGGTTACGATCCTGTGCCAGGCCAGTCTTCACATTCACACCATCATCACTAAAAACGGTAGTTATCCACCATGAATTGGCTTCGAAACTCGCTCATTGGGGGCATTCTGATTGTTTTGTTCCTGTTGTTTATTCGCTGGAATGAGTTCAAGGAAGAGCAACTGGAAAATTCAGTAGCGTCCAACGACCAAACAACACTAGTCGCATCTCCCGCCCCTCGCCAAGAGGTGCCCACGCCTTCTTTACCTGAAAGCGCTCGGGAAAATGCCATCGGTGATATTCCCGATGCACCGACCGTCAAAAACGGTTCTGCTGAAAGCAACGATATATCGCAACCCGCTGACAGCTATTCACAGTTGATCACGGTTACTACTGATAACGCCGAGATACTAATCGATACCCAGGGTGGCGACATCGTTAAAGTTGCGCTGCTCGACTACAACGCAAAACTTAACGAAAATGACAATCCCTTTGTTCTGTTAAACAGAACAGAATCCCACACTTATGTTGCTCAGTCGGGATTGATTGGCCCAAATGGTACTGACGGTAATAAAGGCCGCCCAATATATTCCGTTGAAGCGAACGAATATAAATTAGGCGAAGATCAAGACACGCTGTCTATCGATCTGACCTTAAAGCAAGCTGATGCCGATATCATTAAGCGATTTACCTTTACTCGTGCTAGCCATCTGATCGCAATTGAATATCTGGTAACGAACAACAGCACAACAGATTGGCAGGCTAACCTGTTTGGGCAAATCAAACGCGATAGCTACAACCCGGATACGAGCTCAGGCATGAGTATGAAGCCGTACCTGGGAGCAGCCATCACCACACCCGATACCAACTACAAAAAAATCAAGTTTAGTGAGTTGGATGATAACCCGGTAAAATCCGAAAACGCGGGTGGCTGGGTTGCTATGATCCAGCACTACTTTATCAGTGCCTGGATTCCTGATGCCGAAAAGACCAATCACTACAACTTGCGTAAAAGTCGCTCAACAGATATATATCTGCTTGGATTTACCAGCGAACGTACGACAATTGCGCCTAACTCCACTGGTAGCTTAAAAGCATCTTTCTACTCCGGCCCGAAAAATATCGGCAACCTAGAAAAGATTTCGCCCTATCTCGACCTCACCATCGACTTTGGTTGGTTGTGGATGATTGCCAAACCCCTATATTTCTCTCTAACGTATATCCAGGGCTGGGTAGGCAACTGGGGTATCGCAATTATTCTTCTGACTTGCGCGATCAAGTTATTATTCTTCTACCCCTCCGCCATGAGCTACCGTTCTATGGCGAAAATGCGCAAAGTTCAGCCGTTAATGGCTGAGTTAAAGGAGCGCTTTGGGGATGACCGCCAGAAAATGTCTGGCGAGTTGATGAAGCTATATAAGAAAGAAAAAGTAAATCCATTGGGCGGCTGTTTACCGGTACTGCTGCAAATGCCAGTTTTCCTAGCACTCTACTGGACGCTGATGGAAAGTGTTGAGTTACGACACTCTCCTTTCTTTCTATGGATTCACGATTTAAGTGTTCGCGACCCGTTTTTTGTGCTGCCGCTAATTATGGGCGCCACCATGTGGATCCAACAAAAACTGAATCCGACCCCTCCAGATCCAATGCAGGCGAAGATTATGCAAATGATGCCTATCTTCTTTACCGCACTGTTTATGATGTTTCCCGCAGGCTTGGTACTCTACTGGGTAGTGAACAACACCCTGTCGATTACCCAGCAATACGTGATCACCAAACAGATAGAAAATAGCTAATACTCCAATGACAACCGACACCATCGCAGCAATTGCCACCGCACCCGGACGCGGTGGTGTCGGCATCGTTAGGGTTTCCGGCCCGAACAGCAAAAAAATTGCAAAATCCATTCTGGGTTTTACGCCCAAACCCCGAGAAGCAACCTACACCACATTCCTTGACGACGAGCACAAAGCTCTCGACCAGGGTTTAGCCCTTTTCTTTCCAAACCCAAACTCCTTTACCGGCGAAGATGTACTGGAATTTCAGGGACACGGCGGTCCGGTTATTTTGGATATGCTGCTCTCTGCCATTCTCAAATCGGGCGCACGCATGGCCCTCCCCGGTGAGTTTTCTGAAAGAGCATTTCTCAACGATAAACTCGACCTTGCCCAAGCTGAAGCTATTGCCGACCTGATCGACGCCAGCTCTCAACAAGCAGCCAAACAAGCGTTAAACTCCTTAAAGGGAGATTTTTCAAAGAAGATCAATTCATTAGTCGACGGATTAATACATTTACGAATGTATGTCGAATCCGCGATTGATTTCCCGGAAGAGGAAATTGACTTTTTGAGTGACGGTAAAGTACAAGGTGACCTGCAAACCCTAATAGAAGAAACCGCCTCAATCTTGGATAGCGCCCAGCAGGGCGTACTCATGCGGGAAGGAATGAAAGTGGTTATTGCAGGACGCCCCAACGCGGGAAAATCGAGTCTTCTAAATGCCCTCGCACAGCGCGAAGTGGCGATCGTAACCGACATTGAAGGCACCACCCGTGATGTGCTGCGTGAACATATTCATATCGATGGAATGCCGCTCCATGTAATCGACACCGCCGGTTTACGTAAAAGTTCAGACAAAGTAGAGCAGATCGGTATAGAAAGGGCCTGGAAGGAAATTGAGCAGGCCGACCGCATTCTATTGATGGTCGATAGTACAAACCCCCCCGTTAACCTTGAACAAGAAGACTACTGGGAGCAGCTGGGTAAGCACCCTGAAGCATTTTCAAAGCTTACTATCATCACCAATAAGATCGACGAAAGCGGTTACCAAATTCAAGAACAGAAATCGAATATCCACGAAATTGCCATTTCAGCAAAAACCGGTTCTGGCCTAGATAATATTCGGGAGCACCTAAAGCAGATCATGGGCTTCCACTCCGTCGCAGAAGGCGGCTTCAGCGCTCGGCGACGCCATATCGAAGCCATAAACAAGGCCCAGGAATACCTACTGACCGGCCAATACCAACTGCGGCATCACGCTGCCGGCGAACTTCTGGCAGACGATCTACGCCTCGCTCAAGAGCACTTGAGTGAAATTACCGGTAAATTCACACCGGACGACTTACTGGGAAAGATTTTTTCCAGCTTTTGTATCGGTAAGTAAGCAAACACTCAAGACTATTCCTCTCCCCCAAGGTTTCACTCCTCCGTTCACTAGTTCAAATATTCGTGTCTGATGCGCTCTGAGTTGTGGCTATTTATTGCCGACTTAGCTCCGGCAAGCAACAAAGACATATCTTCGCGTAAAACTTATTCACACTAACTAACACTTTATTAACAGAGAAAGAACAGTAAACAATCACTATCAAAACTTAACCAGAGTTTATCCACAAAAAAATCACAACAAAAAACTTAAAACCGTATACCAATCAACCAGTTGTGAATAACTTATGAGTAACCACTGTAACAAGCTGGGAAAAACATTGGAATTTATCCACACAAATTTAGTACAAAAAATAACCGCATGAATAAGTGCCCTTTTTCACTACAGTTTGCTACCAGCAGTTACGCAGCTAATACCACTTTTATAAGTGCATTATCATTCCCGTATCTATTTGATTTAATTAGAAAATAATTGGTTATTCACAGAAATTAGCTTGGCTAATATTAATAACTATAACTAATCTATCTAAATAACTAATCTATTTTTCTATTAACTTATATATAAGTAATAACGACTCTTTTCCGAAAAAACAAAGTTCTTTTTTTGAACAGCAATCCTTATAATGCTCGCCCTTTTTGCCTCTTAAAATGAGCTCAGGCTGAAATATGATTTATCCAACGGATTTTGACGTTATTGTGATTGGTGGAGGACATGCAGGAACTGAAGCCTGTCTAGCCGCTGCCCGCATGGGATGTAAGACCCTACTGTTAACTCACAATATTGAAACACTGGGCCAGATGAGCTGTAACCCGGCTATAGGCGGTATTGGTAAGAGTCACTTGGTAAAAGAAATTGATGCCCTTGGCGGAGTAATGGCGAAAGCGACGGATAAGGGAGGGATTCAGTTTCGCGTGCTAAATAACCGCAAGGGCCCAGCTGTTAGAGCTACACGTGCGCAGGCCGACCGTATTCTGTACAAAGCCGCCATTCGTGAAACCCTCGAAAATCAGCCGAACCTCTCTATTTTCCAACAAGCGGTGGATGACCTTATCGTTGAAGGAGAAAGGGTTACGGGGGTTATTACGCAGATGGGTTTAAAATTCAGAGCACCTGCTGTTGTGCTTACAGCGGGAACGTTTCTCGGTGGTCGCATCCATATAGGCATGGAAAACCACTCGGGTGGTCGCGCGGGGGATCCTCCGTCTATTTCTCTCGCAGGTCGGCTGCGTGAGCTTCCTTTGCGGGTTGAACGACTAAAGACCGGCACACCGCCGCGTATTGATGCTCGTTCGGTTAATTTTGATGGCTTGGAAGAACAGTGGGGAGACAGCCCCGTTACGGCTATGTCCTACTTGGGCTCGTCAGACGACCATCCTCAGCAGACCTGTTGTTGGATTACCCATACTAATCTGCAGACGCACGAGATCATTCGCGGTGGGTTCGATCGTTCCCCTATGTTTACCGGTGTAATTGAAGGGGTTGGCCCACGCTACTGTCCATCCATTGAAGACAAGGTTAATCGCTTTGCCGACAAAGACAGCCATCAGATTTTTATAGAGCCGGAAGGGCTAACGACCCACGAACTCTACCCCAACGGCATTTCCACCAGTTTACCCTTTGATATTCAGTTGGCTCTGGTGCGCTCGATTAAGGGTTTTGAAAACGCCCATATCTGCCGTCCCGGCTATGCCATTGAGTATGATTTTTTCAATCCGCAAGATTTACAGTACAGCTTCGAGACCAAAGCGATAGCCGGTTTATTCTTCGCTGGTCAGATTAACGGTACAACAGGCTACGAGGAAGCTGGCGCCCAGGGATTGCTAGCTGGTGCGAATGCCGCACTCAAGGTTCTGGGCCGAGAGCCCTGGTGCCCAGAGCGGGATCAGGCCTATATCGGTGTTTTGGCCGACGATCTTATTACCATGGGGACGCGCGAACCCTACCGGATGTTTACCAGCCGAGCGGAATATCGCCTGTTGCTACGTGAAGATAATGCTGATAGTCGTCTTACCGAAAAAGGCCGCGAGCTTGGTTTGGTTGATGATCAACGTTGGCAGGCGTTTTGTGAAAAGCGCGAAGCCGTAGAACTGGAAACCCAGCGCTTTAAAAGCACCTGGATTCAGGCGGGTAGCGACGAAGCGAATCGATTAGCGGATAAGTTAACCGCTCCACTTAACCGTGAATATTCGCTGATGGATTTACTTAAGCGCCCAGAATTAAGTTATCAGGATCTCGGTAATCTAAAGGGCGAAGGTGTTTCGGTCACTGCAGTGGCTGAGCAGGTAGAAATAAGTGCCAAATATGCTGGCTATATCGATAGACAACAGGATGAAATTACCCGTTTACGCCAACACGAAAATACTCCGGTTCCGGTTGATTTCGATTACACCACCGTTGAAGGTCTATCCAACGAGTTGAAACAAAAGCTTAGCGAGGCAAAACCGGATACGATCGCCAGAGCTTCTCGTATCCCGGGGGTTACGCCCGCGGCCGTATCGCTATTGCTGATATACCTGAAAAAGCGTGGTTTACTCAAAAAACAGGCCGCGGTGACAAGCTGATGTAAAGTAAGAGCGAATTATTTTCCGCTTAATTAGTCTTTAGTCATCACAGCGGCTTTGCTATGCTCAAATTAAACCTCCAAGCAAAGTAAAAGCTATGACTGAGTTAAGCCAGCCCGCCCCAGTTATTTCTAAGGAAGACTACAAAGAGCGTGTGCGCTTGTTGCGCGCTGAATTGTTGCAACTGCAGCACCGAATTCGAGAGCGAGATAAACCTGTGATTATTGTAATTGCGGGGGATGATCGTTCTGGTCGACATGAAACCATCAATGCGCTATCCAAGTGGATGGACCCGCGTTTTCTCAGCGTTAACGCCTATGGCCCCACTCAGTATGATGAGGATATTCGTCCTTTTTTTTGGCGCTTTTGGCGAGACCTGCCTGGCGCCGGTGAAGTAGCCGTTTACCTGCGGGATTGGACCAGTACCTCGATTGTTCAATACCTTAACGGCGAAATAAGCGAAAAAAAGCTGCGCAAACGCGAAACGTATATTCAGAACTTCGAGAAAAAACACACTGACGATGGCGCTTTAATGATTAAGTGCTGGCTGCATATTACCGAGCCCGTTCTACGTAAGCGCGTGGCAGAAATTCGCGATACCCCCTACTTCGACGTAAAAGATGAATTGGCGCTTAAAAACTACCCGGAAGCCATGGAGGCAATTCAAAAAACCCTGGACGCCACCAGTACGCCCACCAATCACTGGTATGTGATCGACGGTTCCGATGCGCAGTTGCGCAACCTGGAAGTTGGTGAAATTATTAAGCGAAAATTACAGAACTGGTTGGATCAGACCGAGCAAAAGGCAGCCGAGCCGGACGTTCAAAACGGTTACCGTGGTGAACGGGTAGTGATTGATGTCCCCCCAGAGCCAGAAGATGCGCGGCCCGATCGCGGTGAGAGCAAGGTCAAACTCAAAAAACTGCAAACCAAGCTACGCAAACTGATGTTTGAAATACGTAAACATGAAATTCCAGTGGTTATGGCCTTTGAAGGTTGGGATGCAGCGGGTAAAGGGGGCGCCATTCGTCGTTTGGTATCTTCTCTTGATGCGGGTTTCTATAGGATAAAACCAATCGCTAAGCCCACCGAAGATGAATATGCCCACAACTATATGTGGCGCTTCTGGCGTGATATTCCTCGAAACGGGCAGATGACCATTTATGATCGAAGCTGGTACGGCCGTGTTCTAGTTGAGAGGGTAGAAGGCTTTGCCAAAGATAATGAGTGGCAACGGGCCTACAAGGAAATCAACGATTTTGAGGAACAACTCACGATCCACAACACTATCGTTCTAAAATTCTGGATTAATATCAGCAAGGAAGAACAGTTGAGTCGCTTTGAAGATCGCGAACAAACAGATTACAAGAAGTTCAAGATTACTGAAGAAGACTACCGTAATCGAGAACGTTGGGATGATTATGTGGTGGCAGTGGAAGATATGATCGAGCGTACCAGTACTGAACATGCACCTTGGTCGGTAATTAGCACCGATTTTAAAGATAAAGCGCGGTTAGAAGTTCTTGGAATAGTTGTTAATGCGTTTAAGAAAAAACTTAAACAGCTGGAAAAAACGACAAAAAGTGATGGTCTATCGAATAGCACAGAGTAAGTTATTTTTTAATCCACCGTTTACCGATAACTAAACGTCGTTCACCGAATTTACAAAAAAATAGTGCGTAGTGGAGTGTATTCTGGTTGCAACTCAACCAGGGAGATTTTCAATGACTACGCAAACCATCGATCACGACCAATTCCGTCACAATGTTAAAAACCACAGTCACTGGCTCAGACTAATATTTATGCTGTTATTTGCCATGTTACTACATGTGGCTGGGGCGATAATGTGGATAATCTGCGCACTGCAGTTTCTATTTGTATTGGGTACGGGCCGCGATAACAGTAACCTACGTTCTTTGGGTAGCTCTCTTTCAGCTTTTATACATCAGGGGTTAAATTTTGTTAGCTACAACACTGAAGAAAAGCCCTTCCCCTTTAATAGTTGGCCTGCACCAGAAACAGCTAAAGAAGAAATAACCGAAGCTGTAATTGTGGAGGCAACTGTAAGCGATAAGGACGATTAATAATATTTTAAACCAAAATAATGGCGATAGAAAATCGTAGACGAATTAAGTGATTAGTAGATTTTACACAGTATCAAGTATCAAGTATCAACTATTAACTTTAATGCGCCAATATTTTTAATTTCGAGGAAAAATCTATTCGTTATTTTGGTTACACAAAAATTACTTAATTAGGGTTTAGAAATGAAAAAAAATATGGGCAGCTTTAAACCGCGTTCACTAGTTGGAATGGGCTTAATAGTTTTTGCTGTTTTATTACTCTTCAATAATATGGGTTTTAAGTTTCTTGCCCTGCTGCTAAATTACTGGACCATTGTGTTAATCTTTGTTGGCGCAATACTGCTCTATGGTTCCCGTAATGTAAAACAACCTAAAACCATAGCACTGCCCTATTTTCTTATGGGTATTGGAATTGTATTTACACTGAGTAAATACAATTTTTTCAGTTTTAGTATTGGTGCGTTAATAGCGCCTATCATATTATTGATTGTAGGCTTCTATATCTTACGGCCAACAAATAACAATGGTGATTATCAAAGATTCTTGAATATCACCGATAGCTCTGGAAGCCATAACAATGAAAGGTTATTGCCTGGAGAGGAAACAAAAATTGAAATAGCCACTATTCTAGCAGGTGGAAATTATAGTACGCGTTCACAGAATATTGCCACTGGTAGTGCCGTTTGTATTTTGGGTGGGGCTGATATAGATATTAGCGAAGCAGACAGTAAAAACGCTCTTATTGAAATTGAGGTTGTTGCCATTATAGGGGGGGCAAGGTTCAAGGTTCCTCCCCACTGGCAAGTAACCGTTAAAGCGATACCATTATTAGGTGGTATATCTAATAAAACTACATGCCTGGCCGAAAAACTGGGCCTACCAAAAAAACATTTGGTTATTTCCGGAATTGCCTTGATGGGTGGTATCGAAATTACTAACTAAAAGAGCAAAATAATGCATCCAATATTTAGTTCTAGTCTCAGCTTTCGAGCGGTACTTCTATTTTGGATGTTGATTACACTTTTAGTTGTCTTTCTTATTGCAGAGCTTATGCAAGCTCGCTTTCATGAGCAAGCACTTATCGAGAGCATGGCATTGGTTGTGCCATGGTATTTTTCATATCTATTTCTTTGTTTTTCCAATATCCATTTATGTTTACGTCTACCAATTGAAAAAACGTCCGTCCATATTCTGATTGGTTCACAGGTGGCTGCGACAGTAGTGACAGTTGGTTTCTGGATGTTACTTGGGTACTGGTGGTCTAGGGAACTTTCTCACTTTGGAATGAGAGAAGTAAGCAATATCTATTTACATTCACTGGAAACGAACAGTTTGTTAGGTGCAATACTATATGCGATATGGATACTGGTGCACTATGTCTATTTAATGGCCTCGGGAAACGAAAATGAACGTAGCGATATACTCAGGCAGAAATTACTGATTAGTGAAATTGAACTAAGAGCGGTTAAGGAAACTGTTCATCCTCATTTTATGTATAACAGTTTAAATATGCTGGCGAATTTATCACTTGTTGCACCAAATAAAATTCACGATTTATGTGTTCAAATATCGGATTTTCTTCGCTACAGCATTAACTATTCAAAAAAAGAAAAAATTACGGTTAAAGATGAAGTAAGGCATATTCAGAATTACTTGAGTATTGAAAAAGAGCGATTTGGAACTCGTTTAGATATCCGATTTGAAATATCGCCAGAGAGTGAAAAAATATCGACAATTCCTCTACTGCTATTTCCCCTAATCGAGAATAGTATAAAACATGGACTTGATTCGAGTGTAGAGCCTGGTTTTATTGAAATAAAAATAGTAGTGAATAATAAGAACCTTTGGATAACCATTACCAACTCATATGACCCGGAAGGTTTAAAAAGATCCGGTACTGGTTTAGGTCTGTCTGCGCTCGAAAAAAGGCTATGGGCACATTATGGTGATAAAGCAGTATTGCGAACAGATAGGAAGGATAGACGTTTTACGGTTAGCCTTGTGTTACCTGTTTAATATCTTAAATTGTATTTAAGTTGCTTCTCACCGAAAAATGGCGAAGCCCATATTTCAACGGTATTAGATTATGACAGCAATAAAATCGATGCGTCAGAATCTTTGGCTGGTGGCAACATTAAAGTAACATATTCGAACGACTTTGGGGAACAACAATGGATATTAAAGCGATTATCGTAGATGACGAATCGCACGCACGTCAGGCCCTTAGACACCTTCTGCAAGCTCATTCAGAAATCGATATTCTTGCAGAGTGCGAAAATGGATTGGCTGCGGTTAAGTCCGTTCACGAAGTTAAGCCCCAAGTGATGTTTCTGGATATTCAAATGCCAAAGTTGGATGGCTTTGATGTGCTTGATCTACTGGGGGATTCCGCGCCGCTAACCGTATTTGTCACCGCTCATGATGAGTACGCGATTCAAGCCTTTGAAAATAATGCGCTGGATTATTTACTTAAACCTATCAGTCGAGAACGTCTTGCGTTAACGGTTGAGCGGCTGGAGCAACGCCTTCAGAATGGGATCGACTCGCCCATGCTGGCAGATAACCTGTTGCATGCACACCTACAAAAGCAAGCGCCGGTTAATCGTATATTGGTTCGCGATAAGGGAGACGTGTATGTTATCGCTACAGCAGATGTTGTTGCGATAGAAGCTGCCGATGATTATGTAGTGATTCACACCGAGAAACAAAATCACATTAAGCAGGAACGGTTGGGAAATATGGAGAGTTTGTTGGATGCGAGACAGTTTTGCCGAATACATAGGTCAACTATCATTAATTTGGATTATCTGAGTGGGATTGAAAGTGAGGGTAAAGATTCCCGCTTTGTTCTGCTAAAAAATGGCAGCCAGTTTGCGATTAGTCGCAACGGTTACAGTCGGTTGATACAGGTGTTATAGCCTTTTTTCTATTTTGGTTCGCTTCATTTAGCCCAAGCGATTAAAATACCCAGCCCTAGTAACCAAGTGCGTCAAAACCTGTGGATTATCAAACCTTACTCACTACCGCGTGTCAACAACTCACATTCAAGCCCAGTCGGGGGCAGTTGGATGCTCTAAATGTCTATCTGGAATTGTTCATTAAGTGGAATAATGCCTATAACTTGTCGGCCATTCGTGATCCCAACGAAATGGTTGTAAAACATCTTCTAGATAGCTTGAGTGTTGCCCACCTGATAGACGGTGAGCGATTTATTGATGTGGGCACTGGTGGTGGTTTGCCCGGCATCCCGTTGGCCATCTGTTTCCCCCATCGACATTTTACCCTGCTGGATTCTGCGGGTAAGAAAACGCGATTCCTGTTTCAGGTAAAACAAACGTTGAAACTGGATAACGTACAGGTCGAGAATTGTCGTGTGGAAAGCTATCAACCGGAAAAACTCTATGACGGGGTTATTAGCCGCGCCTTTGCGTCGCTTCGGGATATGACCGACTACTGCCAACACCTGATTCATGAGGACGGAAAATTCTGGGCGATGAAAGGTGTTTTTCCTGATCATGAGTTGAGCGAAATGGAAAAACACTATAAGGTCTTTGCCTCCTACCCACTGCAGGTACCGGGGTTGGAAGAGCAGCGTTGCCTGGTAGTGCTGCATAAAGAAAATAACCAGTAAAATCAAAATGTTAAAGGTCTTTAAGTGGGAAAAATCTACGCGATAGCCAACCAGAAAGGCGGTGTTGGCAAAACCACAACGTGCGTCAATCTGGCCGCATCTCTGGCGGCAACAAAGAAGAAAGTGCTTTTGGTTGATTTAGATCCACAGGGCAATGCCACCATGGGCAGTGGTGTGGATAAAAATAGCGTGGAATTTTCTATTTACGATGTTCTGATGGGCTTAACTCAGTTGGAGAGCGCTCTACACACTTCAGTAGAGGGAAAGTTTTCGGTTCTGCCGGCCAATGGTGATCTCACCGCTGCGGAGGTCGAGATGTTGAGCTTGGATAACCGGGAGTATCGGCTGAAAAACGCCCTTGCTGAAGTGAAAAGTCAGTACGATTATGTGTTGATCGACTGCCCTCCTTCACTGAACATGCTTACCGTCAACGGGCTTACCTCCTGCGATGGCGTATTGATACCCATGCAATGTGAGTACTACGCACTGGAGGGCTTATCAGCATTGGTAAATACCATCAATATGATTCAGGCGCGCCTCAACCCGAACTTGAAAATCGAAGGTATTCTGCGCACTATGTACGACCCTCGCAACAGCCTTACTGGCGACGTATCCCAGCAGCTACACCACCATTTTGGTGATAAGGTCTATCGCACCTGTGTTCCCCGTAATGTTCGCCTTGCCGAGGCCCCAAGTTTTGGGATGCCGGTAATTGCTTACGATAGACAGTCAAAAGGGGCCATGGCTTATATTGCCCTTGCCGGTGAGATTCTTCGCCGCGCTGAGTCAGAAGCAGCAGAAACGGCAACGGTTAACTAGCACGCTCTCTATCCCATAAGTTCTCTTGGCCTTTCTTTTGCCGTAGCCGATATAATGGCAGGCAACAAAGACAAGACACCCCGATACCCGAGGTACACACGAAAATGGTAAAACGTAAAGGACTGGGCCGCGGCCTGGACGCCTTGCTGTCTGGCTCATCCAGCACTGGTGCTAGCCCTGCAGATGCAATTAAAGCTGCCACCGAGGTAGCGGCGGAGATCACCTCACCGAGTACCATCAAAGATGGAACGTTGAAAGAGATACCGGTCGAACTCCTGCAGCGAGGTAAATACCAGCCTCGCCGTGATATGCACCCGGAAGCTTTGGAAGAATTGGCCGAATCCATAAAAGCCCAAGGTGTAATGCAACCTATCGTTGTTCGTCCAATCGGCGAGGGGAGATTCGAAATTATTGCCGGTGAACGTCGCTGGCGAGCCACACAGCAGGCCGGACTCCACACTATTCCGTGTGTAATACGTGAAGTGCCTGACGAAACCGCTATTGCACTGGCTTTGATCGAAAACATTCAACGGGAAGATCTCAACCCGGTAGAAGAAGCTATGGCCCTCAAGCGTTTTCAGGATGAATTTGAGCTTACCCAGCAGGAAGTGGCCGATGCCGTGGGTAAATCCCGCTCCGCTATCACCAATCTTATGCGTTTGCTCAACCTGAGTGACGAAGTGAGGACCTTGCTGGAGCATGGGGATCTCGAAATGGGGCATGCCCGCTGCTTGCTGACCCTGGAAAGTGGAACTCAAAAGCGTGTTGCCCGTCAGATAGTCGCTAAAGGCATGACTGTTCGCCAAGCCGAAGCTTTGGCTCGCAAAACGCTCCAAGAAGAAAGCCAACCAGAAGAGAAAAAAGAAAATACTGACCACGATATTAAAAAGCTAGAAGAACGCCTTGGTGAAAAAGTTGGTGTACCGGTTATGGTGCAACATTCAGCCAAAGGTAAAGGCAAGCTGGTATTAAAGTACAACAGCCTGGATGAACTAGATGGTATTCTGGCGCACCTTGGATACGAACATTAATAATTAGAAAAAAAATGAAAAAGCTCACACATTATTGTTTACTTCCGTTTTATGTATTTTCCTGCTTAGTGATTGCTGCCCCCAGTGAAGGTGAAAAGCCTGTCAACTATATTGGTAAAGATCTACAGGGTAACAAGTTGCATGTTTCAGATTACGCCGGCAAGGTCGTCATCGTTAGTTTTTGGGCAACCTGGTGCACTTACTGTTTAAAAGAAATGCCAATACTTGAAGGTATACAAAAACAAGTCGGTAAAGAAAATTTGCAGGTAATCGCCGTTAATAAGGGCGAAAAAAAACGGCTTGTTAAAAAAATTAGCAAAGCTTTCAAAGAAGACGGAATAGAATTATTGCTAGCCCATGATTCGGGTAGCAAGGTTGCCAAGCAGTGGGGAGTAGACGGGATTCCGCATATGGTCATGATTGATCGAAAGGGCTATATCAAGAATGTACATATTGGCTATGGTGAGGGTATGCTGCCTAAAATTATTGCAGAAGTTAATAACTTATTGCGCGAATAGGCATTAATTTTCTAGAAATCATTTTTAACACGAAAGCGTCAGCGGCAACAGTGAGTAAACCGCTCTTTTTTACTCGTTACTTTCTATTGAATTGAAAGGGTAACAAGAGTTACTTATACCGCGTTGGTTGAGAGACAAGTTAAGTTAGCGGTAGGCTAATATTTTTCAGCGATAAGAGCTTTACTTTGGAGACCGAAACAAAAGATGGAGGTGTCTATAGTGGCAACTGAAGCGGCTATAGTTATTATCGTTAGCACTCATAGCTGCAATAAAACGTTTTGTATTTTTTCCGGTCTGTAAATCGATATCACAACGGAATTTATATAAAAGCATAGGGAGTAAGGCGAATGAAGATATATGGAGATCCAGTCTCAGGAAACTGCTACAAAATACAGTTAACATGCTCTCTTCTTGGTATCGATTACGATTGGATACCAATTGATGTTCTTGCTGGTGAAACACAAACCCCCACTTTTTTACGTAAAAGTCCCAACGGGAAAATTCCTTTACTGGAATTAGATTCTGGTGAGACTTTGGCTGAATCCAACGCCATAATCAATTACCTCTCAGTGGGTTCTCATTTGCTACCAGAAAACGCTTTTCAGCTGGCCAAGGCTCAGCAGTGGCAGTTTTTTGAGCAATACAGCCATGAGCCCTATATTGCGGTAAGACGATTTATACAAATCTACCAAGGCTTACCTGAGAATCGCCTAGTGGAATACGAAGCGAAAAAAGCGGGTGGCGAAAAAGCGCTATGGATAATGGATCAACAGCTTCAAAAAACAGCGTTTCTCGTGGGAGAAAAAATATCTGTGGCTGATATCGCCTTATTTGCTTATACCCATGTTGCGAATGAAGGTGGTTTTGATCTTGCTGATTACCCTTCGATTGAGGCCTGGCTAAAGCGCATCAAGGGCCAACCTAATTTTAAACCGATGGGCACGTAAGTGAAAAATGCGTCTTCG
The DNA here is from genome assembly GCF_014211975.1 of Teredinibacter haidensis. Lineage (NCBI taxonomy): Bacteria > Pseudomonadati > Pseudomonadota > Gammaproteobacteria > Cellvibrionales > Cellvibrionaceae > Teredinibacter > Teredinibacter haidensis. The sequence goes on along the minus strand of NZ_CP060084.1, from coordinate 3,962,843 downwards.
GCCATAGCGCTTTCCTCTGTGCCTTCTTTTGGCAGTTTCTTAAATGTGGTCTAAACTGACGGTGTGTTTTTATGCATACGTTAACGTTGGTAAGCTAAACGAAGTTCTGAGGAGTGGCCGGATCACAGAAAGAAATGGTGATTCGTTAAAAAATCGCTTGTTTTAGTGGTTCTTGAGGTTGATCAAGCGTTTTATACTCCCTATAATCCATTTCGTCCAAATTGCGCGAAACGGGGCGTAACTGGTGTAAAGTGTGGAGTATCCCCTTTCGGGTGCCCAATTTGCCGTCATCTCTGGATATTACTGTTTAGATAGATTCCTCATTCAAACCGGACCGGAACAGAACCTACCAAGGTTGTGTATTGCGGCGCTTTAAGTGTATTTACCGGATGGGATTTCAGAGTACCGTTGCCCAAGTGGTCAAAAGAACTGCGGCTAAACGGATATCGGCTCCAAAACGAAGGTAGCAACATGAAATCTCCGGTTCTGTCAGGCCTTGTTGTACAGCTAGGCGTTTCATTGCTCTGTTGCTTAACTCTGTTTTGGTGGAGCTACGAACAAGCTTACTCACTGGGTTTAGGTGCTTTGATATTTATAGTGCCCAATACCTACTTTACCCTGTATGCCTTTCGTTATCGTGGCGCCCGCTCCTCGCAGTGGATCGCCAAATCCTTCAATTGGGGAGAATCTGGAAAATTCGCTTTAGTAGCGGTTGGTTTTGCACTGGTGTTCCGTTTTGTGGATACATTAAATGTGCAGCTACTGTTCGCGGGTTTTTGTGGGATGGTTGTATTGCAGTGGTGGATAGCAAACTATCTGCAACAGCGTTGGCTTGACCAAATACAACCATAAACCGTACTGGAATGTGCTGTCATAAGCACATTCCGTGAAACAGAAAATTTTTGTATGTAAAGGTGGAATAGCATCTCATGGCTAAAAGCGAAGCTACACATGAAGCGGCTGAAACAGTGACCGCGACAGATTATATTCAACACCACCTGCAAAACATGGCTTACGGCAAATTGCCTGCGGGTTATGAGCGGCACAGCGCCGATGGTTCACACACTGTTCTGGAAGCTGATACCTGGACCATGGCGCACAGCGGTCAGGAAGCCAAGGATATGGGCTTTAACGCGGTTCACCTGGACTCCCTTGGTTGGGGTATTGCGCTGGCGTTATTGTTGGGTTTTGTTTTCCGCAAGGTTGCCACATCAGCTACAACAGACACCCCTCGCGGTCTACAGAGTTTTGTAGAGATGATTGTTGATTTTATTAACTACACCGTTTCTGACATCTTCCATCATAAAAACCGCATGGTCGCCCCAATGGCGCTGACCATTTTTACCTGGGTCTTTATGATGAACCTCATGGATCTGGTGCCGGTTGACTGGCTACCCTTCATTGCCCAGACTATCAGTGGCGATAGTCATCTATTCTTTAAGGTTGTACCTACCACCGATCCCAACGTGACTCTGGGTATGTCCATTACGGTCTTTATCCTGATGATCGGCTTCAGCATCCGTGAAAAAGGCGTTTGGGGTTTTATTAAAGAACTCACTTGCCACCCCTTCTTTGCGCCGCGAAAACTCTGGTACCTGAACATTATTCTGGTACCCATTAACTTCCTGCTGGAAACCGTTGCACTAATCGCTAAACCCATTTCCCTGGGCCTGCGACTATTCGGCAACATGTACGCAGGTGAAATGATCTTTATCCTTATTGCGTTGTTGTTCAGCACTGGCCTGGTTCTGGGGTTGATCGGTGGCGTATTACAGTGGGCCTGGGCGGTATTCCACATTCTGGTCATCACGCTGCAAGCCTTTATTTTTATGGTCCTGACCACTGTGTACATGGCTATGGCCCACGATGTTGATGAAGAGCACTAAAGCTCTTCAATACAAAAATTCATCAATTTATTTTTACTTAAGACATCTTTTATAACAGGAGATAACAATGGAAGCACAAGCATTGGTTTATATCGCAGCAGCCCTTTTAATCGGTCTGGGTGCACTCGGTACGGCAATTGGTTTTGGTACCCTTGGGGGTAAGTTACTGGAAGGATCTGCGCGTCAGCCAGAACAGGGTCCAGCTCTGCAGGGCAAAATGTTCCTGATGGCAGGCCTCTTGGATGCGGTTCCAATGATCGGTGTGGGTATCGGCATGTACCTGATTTTTGCCGTTGCTCCAGGCATGGTTGGCTAAAAAGCCTCCTCCCATTTAACCCGCAACTAATAGAGGTGTAGGTGTGAATATCAACCTGACTCTCATAGGTCAATCGCTTACTTTTATTGCATTCGTTTTGTTTTGCATGAAGTACGTGTGGCCAGCGCTGCTCGGCATTATGGCCGAGCGTGAGAAGCGCATCGCCGATGGACTAGAAGCTGCTACCCGTGCGGACAAGGATCTGGAATTGGCTCAGAAAAAAGCCACTAAACAGCTCCATGAAGCCAAAGAGCAAGCCGCCGGTATTATCGATTCGGCTAACAAGCGTGCCAGCCAGATTATTGAAGAATCCAAAGAACAGGCGCGAGCTGAAGGCGAGAATATTAAAGCTGCCGCCCAAGCTGAAATTGAGCGCGAAGTCAGCCAGGCTCGTGAAGAGTTACGTGGCAAGGTTGCTGCTTTGGCGTTGGTGGGTGCTGAAAAAGTACTGGGCGATTCTATCGATGCAGGCAAGCACAACGCCATGCTCGACAAACTGGCAGCAGAGCTGTAAGCGGAGCGCATTATGGCTGAATTAATAACACTTGCTCGACCCTACGCTAAGGCGGCCTTTGGCTGTGCTCGCGATAACAAGGATCTGCAAGGCTGGTCGGAAGCGCTGACGTTGGCGGCAACCGTGACCGCGCAAGATAAGGTCGCGACCCTGTTGTCATCTCCTGGTCTAACGTCAGAGGAAAAGACTCGTGCACTGGTAGAAACCTGTGGCGATACCTTTAACGACAAGCAGCAGAACTTTATCAGCATCCTGGCTGAAAATGGTCGTCTGCCCCTGCTCCCGCAGGTGCAGCAGTTATTTGAACTCTATAAAGCCAATCAAGAAAAGTCGGTAGATGTGACTATCCAGTCTGCCTACAAGATAGATGGCGATATGGAGAGCAAACTTGCCAAGGCTCTCACCGAAAAACTGGACCGTAAGGTAAGCCTGCAGACGTCTGTTGACGAAAGCTTGTTGGGCGGCGCTGTCATTCGCGCTGGCGACACGGTTATCGACGGCTCTGTACGCGGAAAATTGGTCAAACTGGCCGAGGCCATGCACGGCTAAAGTAAAACCGAATTTAACCCTTAAAGGGAAGAACAGTATGCAACAGCTGAATCCTTCTGAAATCAGTGAAATTATTAAAGCGCGAATCGACAATCTGTCGGTTGCGACAGAAGCGCAAAACGAAGGCACCGTAGTTTCCGTAACCGACGGTATTATTCGTATCCACGGGCTTGCCGACGTTATGTACGGTGAGATGATCGAATTTGAAGGTAGCGTTTTTGGTATGGCGCTGAACCTCGAGCGAGACTCTGTCGGCGCCGTGGTTTTGGGCGATTACCAGGGCGTGGCCGAAGGCCAGACCTGTAAATGTACCGGTCGTATTCTGGAAGTGCCGGTTGGTCCGGAGCTCCAGGGGCGCGTGGTCGACGCACTGGGTAACCCCATTGACGGTAAAGGCCCTATCAACGCCAAGCGAACCGATGCCATTGAAAAAATTGCACCGGGTGTAATTGCCCGTCAATCCGTATCTCAGCCTGTTCAGATCGGCTTAAAAGCGGTCGATACAATGGTACCTATTGGACGCGGCCAGCGAGAATTGATTATTGGCGACCGTCAGACCGGTAAAACCGCTGTTGCTGTTGATGCAATCATCAACCAGAAAGGTACAGGCATTAAGTGTATCTATGTGGCAATCGGACAGAAGGCGTCTTCGGTAGCAACCGTGGTTCGCAAACTGGAAGAGCACGGCGCAATGGACCACACCATCGTGGTTGCAGCGACGGCATCCGATCCAGCCTCCATGCAGTTTTTGGCTCCCTTCGCCGGTTGTTCCATGGGTGAGTACTACCGTGATCGCGGTGAAGACTGCCTGATTATTTATGATGATTTGACCAAGCAGGCCTGGGCCTACCGCCAGATCTCCCTGTTGTTGCGTCGTCCGCCGGGCCGTGAAGCCTATCCTGGTGATGTTTTCTATTTGCACTCACGTTTGCTGGAACGCGCTTCCCGCGTTAACGCCGACTATGTTGAGAAGATCACCAACGGTGAAGTGAAAGGTAAAACCGGCTCTTTGACCGCCCTGCCTATTATTGAAACCCAGGCTGGTGACGTTTCGGCCTTCGTACCGACCAACGTTATCTCCATCACCGATGGTCAGATATTCCTTGAAACCGACCTGTTTAACGCCGGTATTCGTCCGGCGATGAACGCTGGTATCTCGGTATCCCGCGTGGGTGGTTCAGCGCAGACCAAAGTGATCAAAAAATTGTCCGGTGGTATTCGTACCGCACTGGCGCAGTATCGTGAATTGGCGGCTTTTTCCCAGTTTGCTTCCGATCTGGACGAAGCTACCAAAGCCCAGCTGGATCATGGTGAGCGCGTAACCGAACTGATGAAGCAGAAGCAGTACTCGCCACTAAGTGTGGCTGATATGGGTGTTGTGGTTTACGCCGCGAACGAAGGTTTCCTGAAAGACGTAGAAGTGGCCAAGATTGGTTCCTTCGAATCTTCCCTGTTGTCCTATATGAACGGCACTCACTCCGCTTTAATGGATGAGATGAACACTGGTGCGTACAGTGACGAGATCGCTGACAAACTGAAAGCAGCTCTGGACGACTTTAAAGCCACCCAAACCTGGTAAACCTCAGGTTAAGTGAGATAGAACATGGCGAGCGGAAAAGAGATACGCACCAAAATTGGTAGTATCAAAAACACCCAGAAGATTACCAGCGCAATGGAAATGGTTGCGGCGTCCAAAATGCGTCGCGCGCAAGAGCGCATGGAAACCGGCAAACCCTACGCCATGCGTATTCGTAATGTTGTGGGCCATATTGCCAACGGTAATCCCGAGTACAAGCATCTGTACCTGAGCGAACGTGAAGTACAGCGTGTGGGTTATATCGTAGTGTCAACTGACCGTGGCCTTTGTGGTGGTTTGAACATCAACTTGTTCAAGGCGGTAGTAAAACACAGCAAAGAGTGGGCAGATAAAGGCGTGGGTGTAGATCTGTGCCTCATCGGTGCCAAAGGCGCGTCCTTCTTTAACAGTGTTGGCGCCAATATTTTAGCCAGTGTGCGTGATATCGGTGAAAAGCCCTCCGTTACCAATCTGATTGGTAGCGTAAAGGTAATGCTCGACGCCTTTGCAGAAGGCAAAATCGATCGCCTGTATCTGGTCGGAAACGAATTCGTAAACACCATGACTCAGAGCCCCAATGTGCAGCGTTTGTTGCCATTGAAGCCGGAAGACACGGGTGGCAGAAAGCATTCCTGGGATTATATTTATGAGCCAGAAGCGCATGTACTGCTCGATGGTTTGATGGTCCGCTATATGGAGTCCCAGGTTTATCAGGCCGTTGTTGAAAACGGTGCCTGTGAGCAGGCGGCGCGTATGGTGGCCATGAAGAGTGCAACCGATAACGCTGGCGAGTTAATCAGTGACCTGCAGTTGGTCTATAACAAGGCACGGCAGGCGGCGATTACTCAGGAACTGTCGGAAATTGTCAGCGGTGCTGCAGCCGTTTAATGAATAACTGCCTCGTTCCCGTGCGGTGCATGGGAGCGCTGTCGAAAGGCAAACGAACTTGAAAATTGAATATACGAGGAAGCGAAAATGAGTAGCGGACGTATCGTACAAATCATCGGAGCGGTTATTGATGTGGAATTCCCACGCGATTCCGTACCAGGGGTTTACGACGCACTTTTGGTTGAAGGCAAGGGCCTCACCTTGGAAGTGCAACAGCAACTAGGTGATGGCGTTGTTCGCTGCATCGCCATGGGTGGATCCGAGGGCATTAGCCGCGGTCTGGAAGTCTCCAATACTGGTGCGCCGGTTTCCGTTCCTGTGGGTTCCGAAACTCTGGGTCGCATTATGGATGTGTTGGGCAAGCCCATCGACGAGCGCGGTGATATCGGTGAAAAAGAGCGTATGCCAATTCACCGTAAAGCACCCGCTTACGATGAACTATCTGCTGCCAGCGAGCTGCTGGAAACCGGCGTTAAGGTAATCGACCTGGTTTGTCCGTTCGCCAAGGGTGGTAAAGTCGGTCTGTTCGGTGGTGCCGGTGTGGGCAAAACCGTGAACATGATGGAACTGATCAACAACATCGCACTGGAGCACGCCGGTTTGTCCGTATTTGCCGGTGTGGGTGAGCGAACTCGTGAAGGTAACGATTTCTACCACGAAATGCAGGAATCCGGTGTTGTAAACATCGAAAACCCTGCAGAATCTAAAGTGGCCATGGTTTACGGCCAGATGAACGAGCCACCCGGCAACCGTCTGCGTGTTGCACTAACCGGTCTGACCATGGCGGAAAAATTCCGTGACGAAGGCCGCGACGTACTCTTGTTTATCGACAACATCTACCGTTACACCCTTGCGGGTACCGAAGTATCGGCACTGCTGGGTCGTATGCCTTCTGCAGTGGGTTACCAGCCTACTCTGGCTGAAGAGATGGGCGTTCTCCAAGAGCGTATTACATCGACAAAAACGGGTTCTATCACCTCCGTACAAGCGGTATATGTACCAGCGGATGACTTGACGGACCCCTCCCCTGCGACCACCTTTGCGCACTTGGATTCTACCGTAGTACTAAGCCGGGATATTGCGGCGAAAGGTATCTACCCTGCGATCGATCCACTGGACTCCACCTCCCGTCAGCTGGACCCGTTGGTTATTGGCCAGGAGCATTACGAAACCGCTCGCGGCGTGCAAACAGTACTGCAGCGTTATAAAGAGCTGAAAGACATTATTGCCATTCTGGGTATGGACGAACTATCTGAAGACGACAAACAGACAGTTTCCCGCGCTCGTAAGATCGAACGCTTTTTGTCCCAGCCATTCCACGTTGCGGAAGTGTTTACCGGCTCACCGGGTAAGTACGTAAGCTTGAAAGACACCATTGCGGGCTTTAAAGGGCTGCTTGCTGGCGACTACGACAGCCTGCCAGAACAGGCCTTCTACATGGTCGGCAGCATCGATGAAGCGGTAGAAAAAGCGGCGAAAATCGCCGAAAAAGCTGCATAAGCAATACGGTCATCCCCGCGCAAGCGGGGACCTAAGAAAAGGCAAAGATAATGGCATTAACCATACATTGCGACATTGTAAGCGCCGAAGAAGAAATATTTTCCGGTCTTGTTGAGCTGTTGGTGGCCTCGGGCAGTGAAGGTGATGTGGGTGTTGGTTACGGCCACGCGCCGCTACTTACACGCCTAACGGCTGGCCCGGTTCGTATGAAAAAGCAAAACGGAGAAGAAGAAGTTTACTATGTTTCCGGCGGCTTCCTCGAAGTTCAGCCAGATGCCGTAACCGTTCTTGCGGATACAGTACTGCGAGCCAGCGACATGGACGAAGCTGCTTCTCTAGAGTCCAAAAAGGCGGCAGAAGCCGCGCTGCAACACCAGGGTGAAGGCATGGACTACTCCAAAGCTACCGCTCAACTAGCAGAAGCCGCTGCGCAGTTACGCACCTTGAAGGCAATTCGCAAACGCGCGGGTTAGCAACCAACAAGGTTTTAATATTAAAAAAGGCAGCTTTAGGCTGCCTTTTTTTGTGCCTTACTCCGTCCTCCGTTCGACTTTTATTTTTCGAGCAGCGAGCGTACGAATCGGGTAGTGTCGGAAAACAGATGGATATGGCCTAATGGATCCTATAGGCTTAAATACAAGGAAGGACAGTTGTCGGCTCTTACTACCATTGATAAAAATCTAGGCCACGCGTGTTGGCTGTGTCGTCCTACAGCGTATTAACGCCGAACTACCGATCAACAGCATTGTTTGCTTAGTTGCCCTCGGAGGGTACTGAGCAGAATCTCTCACCGTATCTGAATTTGAGGGCTGGCAGAGCGAATGCTATGAAAAGACCAACTTACCTACTATTGTTGCTTGCGGTTGTTTTCTCTCTTGTTAATTGCTCGGGGGAAAAACGTTCATCGCCCGTGCCGTCCGTTACGGTGCCGACGGCTGAGCCTACGTCAACACCAATCGATAACCCCAGAAAAATTCATACGAGCATTACCTCCGCTATTACGGGAATTGAATACCCGGTCCATATCCAACTGCCCGTAAACTATGAATTACCTGCAGAAGCGAACCAACAATACCCCGTTATTTACGCGACGGACGGGCAATGGGTGTTTGATGGTTTTGCGGCTATTCTCGATTCCTACTCGGTAAATACCATACTGGTGGCCATCGAACAGGGGCCGAATGATCGCAGGGCAACGGATTATCGTCTTCCCGGTGCGGAAGACTATTTACAGTTTATCTTCAGTGAATTAATTCCGACTATTGAATCGACGTACCGTGTCGATGGAGCACAACGCACACTCTCGGGAACCTCCTACGGTGGGCTCTTTGTGGGGCTAGCATTGCTGATGGATGATGTTGTCAGCCCGACCTTTAAAAACTACCTTTCCTTTGATGGTTCGTTTTTCTCTCATTGGGTTTCCACGCAAAACCTGGAACAGCAGAGGTACAATGCCAGTCAGGAAATGAACGCCCGATTGCTACTAACCACCGCAGATATTTACGGTAATAGAGCATCTGTTCAGCAGTTTCAAACCCTGCTTGAAAGCCGAGATTACACCGGCCTGACCATTGATCGTATGGGTTACGATGTGGTGCACGAAGAAATTGCAGATCCCTCGTTTCGCTATGCTGTTGAACGGTTGTTTTCTGAATAGGTATTCTCGCGCGCGCATTTTTACGGTGTACTGTCCCAACATCAGCTATCCTCGGGCGTTTGAAATCGACCCGAGATTCCTATGAAAGCCGCTCTATTTATCTGCCTAGTGTTAGCCCTGCCCTGTTATGCCGAAAACTTGGCGATCAATTCATCTGGCTACTTCGAAAATCCGGGTTTAAACGTAACGGTTTTTAGCGATATCTACCCCGATGGCCACCAAACTGGCGTATCTATCATTCAGCATGGCCTGCGAGTGGCTGCGAATGGCGATATTCGATTGGAAGCCTCCCCTGGGCAATGGTCACCGGTGCCAAAAGGTGGCGACCTTAAAATTGATAGAAAAGCCCAAACGATCAGCCAAACCCTGTCTTACCCAGACGAAAGTAAAAACCGTAAAGGCTTTAACCCTATTGAATACCCGGATTTAAATATTCGCTATAACGTGAATGTTAGTGCGCTGAACGGTAATAGTTTTAAGGTAAGTGTAGATTTTGATAAACCCATTCCCAATGAATGGGTTGGCAAGATTGGCTTTAATTTTGAATTGTTCCCGCAGCATCTGTTTGGTAAAAGCTGGATTATGGATGCCAAAGCGGGTTTGTTTCCTCAGCAGCCGAACGGCCCAATTCACCGTCACAAAGGCGAATTTATCAATACGTCCCTGGCTGTCGGTAAAAAGTTGACGGTTGCGCCAGCAGAGGATAAACAGCGCATTGTTATCGAAGCCATTCGGGGCGATCTGGAACTCTTGGATGGACGTAGTAACCATAATAATGGCTGGTATATTGTACGCACTCTCGTTGCTGCAGGCGCAACGAAGAATGCTGTCGAGTGGGTGATTACTCCGAACACGGTGAAGGGCTGGAAATATAAGCCGGTGATTCAGGTTTCCCAGCTAGGTTACGCTGAAAAGCAATCCAAAAAAATTATTATTGAGCAGGACAAGAGAGATACCAAAGCGAGCAATATTACACTCTATAAACTGACGGAAAACGGCAAAGAAAAAATTAGCCGCGAAAAAGTAAATTATTGGGGGCAATTTTTACGCTACAACTATTTCAGCTTTGATTTTACCCAAATTCAAACGCCGGGAATGTATGTGGTGGAATATCGCGGTCAGCAGAGCCATTCATTTAAGATTGGGAACGATGTTTATTCCCGACATGCCTGGCAGCCAACGCTGGAATACTATTTGCCCGTGCAAATGTGTCATATGCGCGTAGCCGAAAAATACCGTGTTTGGCATGGCCTCTGCCATGAAGATGATGCGCTAATGTCACCGGTCAACACACAGCATTTCGACGGATACAAATCCGGTGCCTCCACGCTTACACATTATCACCCCATGGAACCGGTTCCCGGTTTAAATAAGGGCGGATGGCACGACGCGGGAGATTACGATCTCCGCGTGGAATCGCAAATGACAACCGTATGGTTGCTGTCGATGATGGTCGAAGAATTTAACCTGAATTACGACGCAACCAGTATTGATCAAGCAAGCAAAGTTGTAGAAATTCATCAGCCCGACGGGAAAAATGACGCCCAACAACAAATAGAGCACGGCTTGCTAAGCGTTTTGGGTGCTTATGAATCTTTAGGCCGCCTATATCGTGGGATAATCGTACCGACTGTTCGTCAATATGTTCACTTGGGGGATGCGGCTACTCAGACCGATAACAAAACAGCAACAAAAGAAAGTGGACTGCCCGCAGATGACCGCTGGGTTTTTACGGAAGAAAACCCAAACCGGGAATTGGCTGCGGCAGCAGGTCTTGCGGCTGCATCCCGAGCGATAAAAAATTACAACCCAGAGCTTGCCGAAAAAGCACTCCAGGCTGCAGAGGCAATTTATAGCGCTGCGGCAGATAAAGATGTTGAAACAAAGAATAAAGTTTTCGCATTAACGGAGTTAACTCTAACCACCGGTAAGGCAAGTTATATTCAAGCCCTGCTCGCACTCAAACAACCCATAATTGACGATGTTAAAGAAACGGGTTGGATGCTTGGTAAGGTACTGCCGAAGTTTTCAGATAAAACCTTTGTAGAGGATATTAGTCTTGCGGTAAAAACCTACCAGCAAAGCGTTCAGCTACAAGCCAAAGAAACACCCTATGGCGTACCGTATAAGCCCCATATTTGGGGTGCCGGTTGGGGTATTCAGAGCTTTGCTGTAAAACAATATTTTTTCAACAAATCATGGCCGCAGTACACCGGAAGTGAAGACTTTCTTAACGCGCTGAATTTTATATTGGGCGTACATCCCGGTGAAAACACAATTTCTTTTGCCTCCGGTGTGGGCGCAAACTCTGCGACCGTGGCGTATGGTGTTAACCGTGCAGATTGGTCCTATATCCCCGGTGGTGTTATTTCGGGTACGGCGCTGATACGGCCCGATCTACCAGAGCTTAAAACCTGGCCGTTTTTTTGGCAGCAGACAGAATATGTGATGGGTGGTGGCGCGACTAATTATATGTTTTTGGTGTTAGCGGCAGACCAGATTTTCCAGAAGTAAATCGAGCCTGCTTCACTGCGTAATAAGCTTTTGCTTTTGCGTTGTGAATTAGTTGTCCTTTTTAGCCTTGGGGCTGTTTTGTTGCACCCACTGGCCTCGTTCAGCACTTATAATGGACTCGCAATTTTCTGCTAGTGTATTAAAGGCGTTGTCGTGGTGCTCGTAAATACCCGCACAAATTTTGTATTGCGCTAAGTGGGATTTTAGATCTTCACAGGCGGCGCGAAATTTCACCCAATTTTCCTGCATTTTAAATAAACTCAATATCCCTCCAGAAACAGCAGACGCTCCACCGAGTATGGCAATAAGTGGGCCCGTATCGTAATCGATTGCGCTAACGACCGGTACCAGCGCGGCGGTTACAATTGTCAGCGTTTGCCAGCAGTGATACTGAATGCGATTATTGCCGGCCTTTTTATCGTACCAGGTAATATGAAATTGCAGGCGATTGGTAATATAGTCGTGCTGTGCACGTGACAATTCTTCAGGATCTTCCACCGCCTCGTACATACGGTTAAAGTTTTGCCGTTTAATGGCATAGGATTCGCCGCCTGCGGGGCGGTCAAAAACGAGATAGTCGCCTGCCGCATAAACGGTGGAACCTTCAATGGTTGATATTTCGCCATCACCTACGGCTTCTTCTGCCCAAACGGCTGCGGTTTTTTCATACTGGCCGGGGCTTATCTCTTGATAGCATTCCCGAAAATAGTTTTTTTCTACGGTATAGGTATCGCCACTATTGTTGACCAGCCAGTCACCAGCATTGCAATGTTGATCACCATCCCATTTCTTGTAAGCGAAGCCGCTGCAATCCAAATCGATTTGTACAGCGGTCACATGAAAGTTGGGGCGCTTTTTATACTGGGTACGTTTGCTCATCAAAGTTGTCCGACAGATTCTTCTACGTCTTGAGTTTTATACAGGCGCACAAGTCGCCAGCCATTAGATTTGGCGCGAAGAATTTTAATTAAAGCGCCTTTTTGTAATTTACCGACAATAGTTTTACTCGTGGAGGCATCGGTATCGTTGCGCAAGTTAAAGCTTTTGGGAGCCGCAACGATATCGCCCTTTTTCCCCTGTTTCAAATAAACCCAACCACCTTTATCGGCAAGTGTGAGCTGAATTACGGTATTTGGATTAACTTTCGTACCGGCTGACGGTACCATCTCAAATATTTTCCCGTAATTCTCATTCCAACTTCTGACAGAGTGAACGACAGATACATTTAAATTTAGCTCTTCCAGTCGTTGTCTAGCGGCGTCACCATCCAAGCCAATAACGTTGGGAATTTCAATTTTGTCCTTTACGATATAAATATCGATCGGATCTGAATCCTTTACATAGGTATCAAAAGCAGGCAGTGTTTTAAAAACGGTAGTTTCTTCTCCATCGGCGTACTCAATAATGTGTTTGCCAACGGTTAAACCGTCGAAAACAAGCTTTTCCGTCGCTTGCGAATGGCTGAGCCCAACAAGATCGGGAACCTGAATTTTCGCTTTTACAAGGTAGAGATCGATTTTTCCGAAAAAACGTTCAGCGGGCGTATCGATTGAAGGATCTGTGCGTAACACCGTTCCAGGAATAGCGCTATTAGCCTCACTATATTCCTGGTAAATATTGCCGACGTTTAGGAAACCAGAGCTTAGCCTGGACGCAGCGGCTTCAGACGATAATCCATGAACATCGGGAACGGAGACGGACGAAAGGAAATGCTGGTAGCCGAAAAAAAAGCCACCAACTAGCAGCAGCGCGGGTAGCGCGAATTTCAAAATATTGAGAACTGGTGTCGGGGCTTGGAATTTGCGCGCTTTTTTTGCTCTGCGACCGCTTTTGCTGGAGACCGATACGGCGCGGATTTCTGTAACCAGCTTCTCCATGGCTTTATCGTAATCTTCAACGAACTCTATACGCTGCAGGCTGGCAATACGCATGGGAACATCGCAGTCTTCGAGCAGCACTGGAATAATATGCTTACCCTTTTCCAGAGCGTAACCCCATTCATCACTAACGTTTTGGGAAACGATGGAAGCTTTGGAAAGCATAATCAGGATTTTATCGCTTTTTTGAATACCTTCCTGGATCTGCATATCCCAGCGGGAGCCGGTGCCAATATCATCCTTGTCTATCCAGACATCAATACCGCGACGGGTGAGAGATTTCTTTATACGTTGTACCGCGTCTTCGTCGCGACGGGAATAGCTTATAAATACATCAGACATACTCACCTCCTTATGATTTTGTCGATCGAGGTTAATAGCGATGGTTGACCCTGTCTAGACAATAATGTGCTGGCGAGAGCTTCCGGCGCCTGTTTCAACCGAGCATGGGCCTTGGGGTTTTAACGCATTTAACATGTGATTCGAAAAGGACATAAATCAGTGGCAAAATAGCGGTCATAACATTTTCGTTAGATTAAGGATTTCCCATGCTCGATATCGTGATTCTCGCCGCCGGCAAAGGCACCCGTATGCGCTCTTCCAAGCCTAAAGTGCTACACACACTGGCTGGCAAGCCGTTTGTATCCCACGTTATCGACCGTTCGCATGAGATGAAAGCCGATGCTATCAAGGTTGTGATTGGACACGGCGCGGAACAGGTCGAGCAGCAGTTGGCGGCGCCCGGTATAGAGTTTGTCGAGCAAACTGAGCAGTTGGGCACCGGACACGCCGTACAACAGGTTTTACCGCTGTTACATGCGCAGGCCACCATTTTAATTCTCTATGGTGATGTACCTCTGATCAAAACCAAAACGCTGGAAGAGCTTGTCGCGAAGGTTAGCGATAGCAGTATGGGTCTGCTCACTATCGAGCTGGAGGACCCCATGGGCTATGGCCGAATCGTACGAGAAAACGGTGAGGTGGTTGCGATTGTGGAGCAAAAGGATGCCACGGATGAGCAATTGAACATTGCTGAAATTAATACCGGTGTTATGGCCGTGAAAGGCCAGCATTTGTTGGAATGGCTGCCCGCACTTAGCAACGACAATGCCCAGGGTGAGTACTACCTTACCGATATTATCGCTATGGCGCGCAACAGCGGAATTAGCGTCCAAACTACGCAGCCCGAAAGCGAGGGCGAGGTGATGGGGGTCAACAACCGTATGCAACAGGCCGAGCTGGAACGTATCTACCAGCGAGAGATTGCCGAGCAGTTAATGGTTGAAGGTGTCACGTTGCTCGACCCTGCCCGCTTTGATTGTCGCGGTAGCTTAACGGTGGGGAGTGATTGTGTTGTCGACGTGAACTGCGTATTTGAGGGTAAGGTCACGCTTGGCAACAACGTTCATATCGGTCCCAACTGTATGCTCAAAGACACCACGGTTGGTGATAACACTCAAATTCATGCCAATAGCGTACTGGAAGATTCCGAACTGGAAGCTAGCTGTAATATAGGCCCCTACGCTCGCTTGCGGCCTGGTTCGAAATTGGCCGAAGGTGCCAAGATAGGAAACTTCGTCGAAACCAAAAAAGCAGTGATTGGTAAAGGTAGCAAGGTTAACCACTTAAGCTACGTGGGCGATGCCGAGCTGGGTGAAGGGGTTAACGTTGGTGCTGGCACCATCACCTGTAATTACGATGGTGTAAATAAACACAAAACATCCATCGGCGACGGTGTCTTTGTGGGCTCCAACACTGCTCTGGTTGCGCCGGTATCGATGGCAAAAGGCACAACTATCGCCGCCGGTTCGATTGTAACGCGCAATAGCAAAGAGAATGAGCTGGTTGTCGCGCGCAGCCGCCAGCAAAACCTACCCGGATGGAAGCGGCCCACAAAAAAATCCTAGCAGCTTGATGAAGAGCGTGGGCGAAGCCGTCAGCGCGAGAAAAATAGGGCGAAAAGCGAAATTTATAGCAAATAGATGAGCATTTTGATCCCATTTTTCAACGTGGTGGTAACGCTGATAATGGTCCTGCAGCCTGCTAGTCGGGCTTTACCTGCGCAGTCTTAGGTGCCGATTCCGGAGCGATAAAAGGGTTTTCCAACGTAAAAATTCGGTTTTGTTGCTGTGGTAGTCGGGCTGCCAGGTCTGCGTAGTAGCGATCAAAAAGAGCCTCAAAAGAACCATCCAGTTTGGCCTTCGCCAAACCCTCTTCGAGCCTTGCAGCCAACTCTGGTTGGTTGCGATTGGTCATAAACACAATGGGGAAAGGGTAGAATATCAAGATGTCTTTCGCTGCGGTGACCTTGTATCTGGCTACGGATTCAGGTTTCAACAGCGAATCGATTTCAATAACACTCATCGGTACATAATCAATACGCTTGTTTGCAAGCATCGCCAGCAAAAAGGGCGTGGTGCCTGAATCGTTAATGGCAAAGCCGTTATGGCGGTAGATATGAGTATCCACCCACATACTACCCTGCCCCGCGACTCGCATTTTAAGCGCATCTACCGTGTAAAGCTGATCAAAAAACGCACTTTCATTTTGGCGGATAATCAATTGGCGGTAGCCTAATAAATTTTGAAGAAGTGGAAAGCGTACGGCCTCGTTAAGGTCGGCATCAGTGAAAAACGTCGCGTTTTCATCTACCCAAGGCGCGACTCGGACGTTAATTAACGTTCCGGTGTTAACCTCTCGCATTGCTCGCGCGGCACTGAGGTGACGTTTGATTCGATGAGCGTGATAAGGGCCGTAAGTATCGAGCGTTTTGTCCAGCGCTAGGTTTAGCAGCTCAAATTGATAATCATCGCGTTCCGGCGTTTGGCCCCAGTCCCAATAGCGGTATGTCATGGGGGTTGTTTGGTCATCCTCCGCAACGGAATGCAGAGTGACTGGCCAAATGAGAATCAGTAGAACCGCCAGACAGTTTCGCGTTGTATATTGCTTGGCTAAGCGTAGATAGAGGTCTTGCAAAGGGGTTTCCGTGGTTAATAGTGAATGGTTTTATTCCTATTCGCGGTAAATTTATTGTTTTAGCTATTGGTCACTGGTCTTTCTTCCGGTCGCTTCCCAGTAAAGAGCTAATAGCCATTTCATTTTAGTGGTTATTGGTGGCAGATCGAAACAAAGCGCCTAAAGGTTTGTATTTTTACAGGATTTTCGCGCCATAGGGTAATTTTATTGGGATCAAATGTAGCTGATTAGCTCCACCGGGGGGCTTGTGGTCCAAAAAGACGCGATAAATGGCATCAGCTTGCCAGTTAAATTTTTTTTTTGTTATAACGAATACACGCCCTACTCTGCATAAATGCTGGAGCGAACAAGCGCCTTATACGCTACATTACTAGACATTTAAACTTAATTTAGGTGCGAGAGGCCAAAAATAATCTTTTTAATATCAGTCACATAGAGCCAAAATAACCGGCACTTATTTTATTACATGTAATATTTTCTTGCGTTACATGTAATATATTTACTTCTCACATGTAACGAAATATAGTGGGTCATATGAAAGCAAAATCTTCCGCCTATTATCAACGAGAGTATCGTCAACGCCTTAGGGGTATGGGGTTGGTCAAAAAGGAGGTTTGGATACTCCCGGAGAACGCGAAGCAGCTAGCTGCGGCTGAGAAGCTACTTCGGCAGAAAAATAGAAAGCCGATTATGGAAACAGGAGACGATGTTATGACAACCCGCCTTAAAATCTGGTCAACCGAAGCTCTAAATGAAGCATTGGAGAAGGAGGATTTATTTGCCAGTGGTGCGGCGAGTTTGGAGTTGATTGGTGGCGTAGAGCCCGCCTTACACTTGGTTATGCACGAGTATGGAGATCTACCGCTGTTTCTAACCGTTGCCGGTGAGCAAATAATTATTGAGGCCGTACTGTGGTCAACAGAGGATGTGTCTGGCTTATCTAGCTTTAATGACACTATATTGCGTACCCATAAATACTTTCCACTCTCGACCATTAGCCTCGATACACTAAGTGACGGCAAAGACTACTATCAAATGTTCGGTGCTTTGAGCGCGACCTCGATTATGCCGAACGTTATTTTCGAAATTGAAACTTTGGCTTCAAACGTGATTAACGCAACAGAAGCCTATAGCAACTATTTAGCGACCCCTTTGGAAGTCAAAGGGTAAAGGAGAAGCACAATGAACATCTGGGCAAAAATGATTACAGCCTTACGCGGTGGGATTTACGAAGCGGGTGAAGCGGTTGTCGACAACCAGGCATTGCGCATTCTCGATCAGGAAGTACGAGATGCAACTGACGAGATAAATCAATCACGAGAAGGGTTGACTGCGATTATGGCCAGACAAAAGCTGGCCGAGGAAAGAATTGGGCAGTTGCAACACAGTATTAAAGAGTACGAAGGCTACGCTGTAAAAGCGCTAGAGAAGAGCGATGAGGCTTTGGCGATTGAGATCGCCGAAAAAATAGTCGGATATGAAAACGAGTATCTATCAGAAAATGAAGTGGCAACAGACTTTACCAAAAGTGCAAACGATTTAAAAAGAGCCATTAAACAGGCAGAGCAGGATATAAAACGCTTGAAACAACAGATCGATACAGTTAAAGCGACGGAGAGTGTTCAGCGTGCGCAGGCCGCTGTTGCCGAGCGAGATAACGGTTCTAATTCAAAACTGCGAACAGCAATGGATTCGCTGGCGCGTATAAAAGAGAAGCAGGCGCTAAAGTCCGCCCAGATGGAAGCTGCATCGGAACTAGCAGATGAAATACAGGAAGATACTCTGCAGAAAAAGCTGGAAAAAGCTGGGATTGCGCCTTCAGTTAGCCGCGCAGCCGATGTGCTGGAGAGGTTGAAGAAAAAAAGTAGAAGGTAAAGATGCTCCGGTAGCAAGGCATCTCAAAATAAATAGCTGTTATTTTAACCAGGGACGGCAAACGTTTGTCAAGAATACCATTTATTCGATTAGACAGCACAAGGATCAATATAATGAAATAAGTTGCCTTTAAACTTCCCCACATATATGGCGAGGACGCGAAATTTATTGAGCGTCGTACCCTGTGGCCTAGAGCAGCGATCTATTTTCGTAGCACCATGGGAAGTTGGATTGGGTACCGCATTTTATGTTCTGTTGGCTAAAGTTTGGTAGTAGGTGTATCTATATCTTAGCGCGACTATAGTCTTTAATCAGCTTGGTCCCGCGAGCAGCCACTATTGATAATAATAACGGTTAGTCATCTATACATCCGGAGAAAGTAATGTTTGCAATATTTTTTACTGAAGCGATGGATCCTTTCTATGCAATCTGTTCTTCCTTTCCAACAGTGATTTTTACAGTTCTTCTGATCTTTTGCGTGCTTTACTGGGTTCTCGCCGTTTTGGGCCTAGTCGATATAGATTTTTTGGACTTTGATATATCCGATGATATCGATCTAGGTGATGAGCTAAATAATCTCAACGTAATGTCGGGATTGTTACTGAAATTGGGCCTCAATGGTGTGCCGTTTACCATCGTAATGACAATGATTGCGTTATTGGGATGGATGATCAGCTTTTTCGTGGTCTATTTCTTATATCCATGGGTCCCTGGTGTAATACTCGAGTTCCTTGTGGGTATTCCGGTACTCGTAGGTAGCACCTATCTGGCGGCAATGTTAACTGCCGCGATGATTAAACCACTTCGCCCAATTTTTAAGTCGGCCAACCAGCAGGTGGAAAAATCCATTGTTGGACAAATTGCCATTGTACGTACCGGTCGCGTAGACCAAAGCTTTGGTGAGGCAACCGTAGAAGATGGTGGCGCGGGCCTAATTGTTAAGATTCGATCTTATAAAGATGAAACGTTCAGCCGTGGTGACCATGTTGTACTACTAGAATATCTTGCTACAGAAAATATCTATAAAGTCATTTCCGAAAATGACTTTATAGGCGAATAAAACAATAGAGCAATAAGGAGATTTACCATGCCAGACCATTTACCACTGTTCACCATGATTGTTATTGGTGTAGGTATATTTTTTATCTTAGTACTGGGTATTATGGCCCTGTTCAAAGCCTTCTACATAAAGGTAGAGCAAGGCGTTGCGCTGATAAAAAATGATCTTAGTGAAAAGCCAAAGGTGTTTTTTACGGGATCTTGGATATTACCTGTTATCCATAAAAAAGAGTTGATGAGAATTTCTCTGATCACTCTGGAAGTAGACAGACGAGGAAAAGAAGGTTTGATCTGTGCCGACAATATGCGAGCAGATATTACCGTTGCGTTCTACTTGCGAGTAAATGAGACACCTGAGGATGTGCTAAAGGTAGCAAAATCACTTGGTGCCGACCGAGCGTCTGACAAAAATGCTGTTCATGAGTTGTTTAATGCGAAGTTCTCTGAAGCACTAAAAACAGTAGGTAAACAAATAGAATTCGTAAAATTATTTGAAGATCGACAGCAGTTTCGCGACAAAATAATTGAGGTGATAGGTAATGATCTCAATGGCTATGCGTTAGAAGACGTAGCGATTGACTATTTAGAGCAAACGCCAAAGTTAGCGCTTGATCCTGCCAATATTCTGGACGCTGAAGGTATTCGTAAAATTACCGAGCTAACCGCGACTCAAAATATTAAAACCAATATCTTTGAGCGCGATGAAGAGTTGGCCATTAAAAAGAAAAACGTGAGCACCGTGGAAGCTATGCTGGAACTTGAGCGACAGCAAAAAGATGCAGAAGCTCGTCAGCAACGTGAAATTTTGACAATTCAAGCGCGAGAAACCGCTGAAACAAAACGCGTTCAGGAAGAAGAGCGTAAGAAAGCTGAAATGGCGACACTTCTTGTTGATCAGGATTTGAAAGTTCAGTCCGAAAATCAGCAGCGTGAAATTGAAGTGGCTGAACAAAACCGTCAGCGTGCGGTGGTGATTGAAGTTGAGAAAGTAACCCGTGCAAGGGATCTAGAGGTCGTATCTCGGGAGCGAGAAGTAGAGCTACAGCGAATTGAAGCAGAAAAGGCAATAGAGGTTGAGAAAAAGGAAATTGCTAATGTTATTCGCGAGCGAATTTCAGTAGACAAAACGGTGGCAATCGAAGAAGAGAAAATTAAGGAAGTTCGAGAAGTTTCAGAAGCTGACAGGGTTAAGCAGGTACAGGTACTAGCCGCTGAAGCTACAGCCGAAGAAGAAAAGGTTAAAATTGTCAAAGAAGCGGAAGCGGAAGAATTAGCGGCTAAGCATAAAGCTATGGAAATTACCACACTCGCCCAAGCTGATTTGGAAGCGGCAGCTAAAACAGCGGATGCAAAGAAAAAATTGGCCGAAGGTGCTCAGGCAGAGCAAGCGGCTTCTGGGCTTGCTGAAGCCAAAGTTCAGGAGGCCAAGGCCGATGCTCTGGAAAAAGAAGGCTTAGCAGAGGCGCGAGTTATTGGCTCTAAAGGTGAGGCAGAAGCGTTGGTAATTGCCCTTACTGGTGAATCTAAAGCGAAAGCGGTACGTGAAACCGGGATTGCCAAAGCAGATGTTACCCGCCAGCAATTTAAGGCCGAGGCCGATGGTTTGGTGGACAAATTCGAAGCGATGGGCAGTATGAGCGATAAGGCGCGCGATCACGAAGAGTTCCGAATGACGCTAGAAACCGCCTTCAACGAGGCTGTGGCAGCTATTGAAGCCGGTAAAGAAATTGCGAAGGAAAATGCAGAAGTACTGGCAACTGCACTGGGTAAAGCGCATATCGACATTGTTGGTGGTGAAGAGCACTTCTTTGATAACTTTGCGAAATCTCTGTCTATTGGTAAAGCCGTAGATGGACTCGCAGGTAAAAGCGCCACCATTGCTACTCTACTAGAAAAAGTCATGGCGATGTCTGCTGGAGCACAGGCGGCGGGTAGTCGCGATGTAACGCCGCAGTAGATAACCGCTGCCCGTAAATGAGCGACAAAGTTGCTCGTTTACGGATAATTCCGATAAAAATAAGAAGAGGGCTAACTGGGTGGACAAACACAAGCACTTTTTAAATAAAGATGTTGGCGTTGCTTCCGCCATAGGTGCAGGGCTTGGTGCTCTGCACGGAAGCAAAAATAATAATGTCGTAGGAAGCGTTTTGCTAGGCGCCGGTATTGGTGCGTTGGTTGGCTTATTGGGCAAAAGCTTAAACACGACAAAAGAAACCGAAGAACGCCTACCGGTACAAGCAGAGAAAGAATAAAACTAGGGAAAAATCATGGCGGATGATCGTCAACTACAGGACAACAACGAGATACTCGTCGATAAAGCTGTTGCAGAAGGCGGTGCGTACGAGGTTATTAAAAAACGTTTGCTCGATCAGGGGGCAACCCTTGAGCAAAAAGCACGCTCTTTAAACGACGCTCGCTTAAGTGAGTTTGGCAGCACAGATATGACAGTCGCGGCACGCGTACGTGTTCGCACAGAAAATAATTGTATTGCTCGAGATATTGTTCAGGTGGGTGATTATCTCCTGTTTGGATATAATGTCTTTATTGGGTTAAAAAAAGAAACTCATGTAGAAGATGTTTTTGCGCTTTTTTCCATAGAGGGAAGCAGTAAGAATTTGGAGCTGGCTGAGAGGCCTATCGCTCGCTCGTTTTTGGCCGACAGTCGTTTTAATCAAGATTTTTCCGAACTTTATCGTTACTACAAAAATACAAAGCTTTTAGAGGTTACCCAAAAAAACGGGAAACTGTTAATGGGCTTTCAGATTGGCGAACGCCTTGAAGATATTCGCGTTTTTCGCTGGTCGGTTTCGCCTGATGGCAATAAAGTGGACTATATCGATAACCGAGGGGAGCGGGATATTCAGCTTCCGGCGGCGTATGATTTTGAATGGATAGAAGCAACGCGTGACGATACGGTACATGGCAAACATCCCCATGTGAATATTTTGGATACGGTATTTGTCGAAACTGTTGGTGGTGATCTTACCGTTAAGATAGAAAACAATACCGAAGACGGTTTGGGTATTTATCGTGAAAATGTTGAAGACAAAACCCAGTCGATTGATGATGCAGACTATTTTTATGCGCCCCTTGGCGATCTGATACTAATCAAAATACTGCCCTACCGCGAGGAGATCTGGCGCTACTTCGTATTTAACACAATTACCTCAGTGGTTAGTCGTATCGATGCAATTGGTGCGTCCTGTGTTCAGCTACCGGAAGACCACGGTATTGTGTTTCCCGGCGGTTACTATTTGCAGGGAGGCGAACATAAAACATTCGACGAACAAACCGACGGCCTGCGCTTCAAGCGAATGATTCGCTCGCCGAATGGCGAAGATGTTCTCTATGTTTTTTACGAACCCGTTGAGGGGGTCGTGGGTCTAATGTCGTACAACATGATCGATAAAAAGCTGGCGAACCCAATTTTCGGCCATGGTTATGCGCTTTCCAGTTCCGGTCAGCTCGTTATATTTTCTGCCGAAAAAGAGCCCACCCGTATACATCCAATGCAAATTTGGCATACGCCTTATGTAAGCGATGAATTTGCCAGTAAAGCGCCCACCAGCCAAACATTCCTCGGGCGAATTGGTAATGCCCCCTTGGTGCGGGGTATCTCTGATTTACTCAGCGTTTGCAAAACGATTGGTAACCAATCAGTATCGGTTCGCCTGTATGAAGAGTTGGCAAAGGCTTCACTGAAGGTTTTTGATAATCACTATTGGCTAAGCGATGTTGAAACAGAAATTGCTGAACTAAGCGTAATTGGGGAAACCCTGCGCGATGTGGCTGATACTGCTGAATTGGCCATTGATGAATTTGCGAAAGTTGAGAGTATACGCAATCAGTCTGGCAGTGCGCTCAATAATGCGAAGGAAAAACACAAAGTATTGGTAGAAAGAATTCGCTCAGCCTCCTGGGAAACAGCCGAAGAATATGTCGATGCCTTAGATGAGCTACGCCAACATTCCGGACATTTGGCCACCATTAAATCCTACCGGTATATTGATACGGGCGCTATCGATAACATGGAAGAGCTGCTAACGGAAGTGCAAGACCAGCTCAGTGAGCGTACGGTTGAATTTCTGGCGAACGAAAATGCTCTGCAACCCTACTACCAAAAAATTGAGACTCTCAATCAGGACGTTAGCGCTGTTAGTACCATTGCAGAGCTACATCCTATTATTGAGACAATTGAAAAAACAGCAGCTGGTCTGGATTTGCTCTCAGAGTTGCTATCAACATTAAAAGTAAACGATGCGACACTTCGTACTCGGATTATCGACGCGATTTCTGAAGTGTATTCTAGGCTGAATCAGAGCAAGGCCGACGCCCGACATAAACAGAAAAATCTAGGCTCTGCCGAAGCTATAGCAGAGTTTTCTGCACAATTTAAGCTCTTTACCCAAAGTATTACCAATGCC
This sequence comes from Teredinibacter haidensis, assembly GCF_014211975.1. NCBI lineage: Bacteria > Pseudomonadati > Pseudomonadota > Gammaproteobacteria > Cellvibrionales > Cellvibrionaceae > Teredinibacter > Teredinibacter haidensis. Next base: position 3,939,232 of record NZ_CP060084.1, on the reverse strand, counting down.
TTGGGCATGACCAATTCACCGGAAAGCTGCGACGAACAAATGTCTCGCCTTTTAGTGCAGCTAGAAGATCTGGAAAGTCAGTTCAGTGAATTCGATCAATTTCTTGCCGATATCATGGCCAAGCGGGAGGAGATTTACGAAACATTTGAAAGCCGTAAGCAGCAATTACTGGACGAGCGAGAAAGACGTTCGCAGTCTATTGCGGATGCGGCGAACCGCATATTGGGGAGTATTGAAAAGCGTTCAACGAAATTTACAGAAGCGGACAAATTGAATACATATTTTGCCAGTGATCCCTTGGTACAAAAAATCAGAGATTTCGTTAAACAGCTTCGCGAACTAAATGCTGCTGTGAAAGCAGATGATATAGAAGCAAAATTTAAGGCAGCAAAAGAACAGGCTTTGCGGGTTTTACGCGATAAAACGGATATCTACGAAGGTGGTGGTACCGTTATTAAGCTGGGGCCGCGGCACAAGTTCAGTGTTAACACCCAGGAACTCGATCTTACGATTTTACCAAGGGCGGATGAGCTCAATATCCACCTAACGGGTACGGATTTTTTCGAACCGATCGATAATCAGCAATTGAAGGCCTTGCAGCCCTACTGGCAAGTGACCCTGGAATCTGAAAGCGATGAAGTCTGTCGAGCGGAATACTTGGCGGCGTCAATTCTCCGTAGTGCCCAGCAGCGGGAAGACGGACTAAGCTTGAAACAATTGTACACCGCCCTATTAGATGAAAAATCGCTGCTAACATTGGTGAGAGAGTTCGCAACACCGCGTTATAAAGAGGGCTATGAAAAAGGTATTCACGACCACGATGCGGTAAAAATACTACAGCGATTGCTGCCAGCAATGGATGCGGCTGATCTACTAATTTTCGATCCTAAGTCTCGGGGTATCGCCCAGGTTTTTTGGGCCAATATTCAACACATCTCCCGACAGCAAAAAAATAAGCGCTTAACGTTCGAAACCTGGATGGAGCGAGCTCAGTCTGCTGTGCGCATGCGCGAGCAATTCACCAGTGCAGATGCGCACGAATTACTGGTAGAAGAAGTTCATAAGGCAATGCAGCAATTTCTAGTTCAACATCCGATTGATGTCGCCCCGCTGGAGCTACGGCGCGCAGCAGACTACCTCGTCAGTGAGTTGGGACGCGAACGCGTGGCCTTTATCGGCTCAAAATATGCTCGTGAGCTTGCGGATGAACTTAAGCGAACCTTGGATGACGATAGTTGGCGACGATTCCAGATAGCGCTGGAAAAAATGATGGGCTGGCCTGGCGAGCGATGGAATCTCTCTTGCGCTTGGTTAAGCGCGTTGGTGAGGGATAAGCAGCTGAACGACTTCCAACGCTATATTCCGGAAGCTGCTGCGCTGATAAATGCCGATGAGCGGTTGGATCGCAGATTTACTGAGGTGGATCTTGAATTAACTGTCGACGGTTTGATGGGAGAGCATAAGCGTATTCAGAACCGTAGACTGGCGATAGCGGTAGACGAATTTTTTACGCGTCTGGATCATCACCGTACAGTCTTTGTTACCGGCTACAATCAATATTTAACAACCCGCCAAGCCATTATTGCAAAAGAGCGAGCTGCGCTTAGGTTAGAGGAGTTCAAACCTCGTCCCCTAAGTTCCTTTGTGCGCAACCGGCTTATCAATGAAGCCTATCTTCCCATGATTGGGGACAATTTGGCCAAGCAAATGGGAACGGTTGGCGAGAATAAACGTACGGACCTAATGGGTCTGTTGATGATGATATCCCCTCCCGGTTACGGTAAAACCACGTTGATGGAATATGTCGCCAATCGACTGGGTTTAATTTTTATGAAAGTCAATTGCCCTTCCCTAGGCCACGATGTTTTATCGCTGGACCCAGAGCAAGCGCCTAACGCAACCGCACGGCAGGAGCTACACAAGTTGAATCTGGGTTTGGAAATGGGTAACAACGTGATGTTGTACCTGGACGATATTCAACACACTCACCCGGAATTTTTGCAGAAATTTATTTCTTTGTGTGATGGAACACGCCGTATTGAGGGGATTTGGAAAGGGAAAACCAAAACCTACGATATGCGAGGTAAGAAATTCTGCGTGGTCATGGCGGGAAACCCCTATACGGAATCTGGCGACCTCTTCAAAATACCCGATATGCTGGCCAACCGAGCCGACATCTATAACCTCGGTGACATTCTTGGTGGTATGGATGAACAGTTTGCGCTTAGCTATATTGAAAACAGTTTAACATCCAACCCTGTATTAGCTCCGCTGGCAACGCGTGACATTAAAGATGTCTATCTGCTTATCGAGCTTGCTCAGGGTAAGGAAGTAGCGACGACTAATCTAAGTCATCAGTACAGCGGTGCGGAGATTAACGAAATTGTCGATGTGTTGAAAAAGCTTTTCGTTATTCGTGATGTAGTTTTAAAAATCAATCAACAATATATTATCTCCGCCGCACAGGCTGATAAATATCGTACCCAGCCGCCATTTAAGTTGCAAGGTAGCTATCGCAATATGAATAAAATGGGTGAAAAGCTATCTGCGGTTATGAATAGCGAAGAGCTCATGCAGCTTATTCAGGACCACTATCTTGGTGAAGCGCAATTGCTCACGGCGGGTGCAGAGGAAAATTTACTAAAACTGGCAGAGTTACGCGGTAATATGACCGCAGACCAAGCGGCTCGCTGGACACAAATTCAAGCAGATTTTTTGCGTAACAAAGCGATGGGTGGTGATGATTCAGATACTGGGACGAAGGTTGTAGCACAACTGGTGGATCTAGTTGCTGGTGTGAAAGGTATCGCAGAAAATACAGAAAGTCGATCAGCAAGGGAGGCCGAGCCTTCACAGCAAAGCCGAGATAGTAAATTACTGAGCAATGCCCTGGGAAAATTTAGCCAGAGTTTACAGGCTTTTGCCGAATCCCATAGCAAAATTGAGCCGCCCCAGGTGAGTGTTGTTAATCAGCCCGTTCCAGGGATCGATCAGTTGCTACGAGTATTGGCGGATACCATCGAAAACAGTATCTTTCCTTTAGTGCGAAGTATGGAAAAAAAACTGGAAATCGATTTGCGTACGCATGAAAAAATGGGTGAGGTTTCAGTACAATTAAGAGAGCTAGAAAAAATGGCAACCAAAAAGCAGCTGTAAGTGATGCAAGTAAGAATAAAGGTAATTTTGTGGCTGGTTATTGTTCTGGTTGGAGTGCATCTTGCCAATAGTGTTGTAGACGGGAAGTTATTACAATTTGGCATTTTACCCGGAAATACTAGCACCCTGCCTTACATATTTACGGCACCATTTTTACATGGGAGCTGGGCGCATCTAGCCAACAACTTAATTGGATTAATCGTGTTCAGCGCCTTATGTCTACTGCGGGGAATCCGCTTCTATGTGTTGAGCAGTCTTTTCATCATTACGGTTACGGGCAGCCTAGTGTGGATCCTTGGCCGACATGCGATGCATATCGGCGCCAGTGGTTGGGTATTTGGTTTGTGGAGCCTTTCGATAGCCACGGCGTGGTTCGATCGAAAATTCTATAACATTGCGATTGCGCTCTTCGTCCTATTCTTTTGGGGTAGTATGATCTTGGGTGTTTTACCCAATGATCCGCGTATTTCATTTGAATCACATCTATTCGGTGCGGTTTCGGGTATTGTTTGTGCTTACTTTTTGGTACGACGCAGAGGACGAAAATGACACTAACCCTAGGTGAACTTGAGCAAGAGCTACGCTTCACATTCGAAGATCTACGGCTTTCGGGCAGTGAAAAGTCTGTACTGAAATCAACAATGCAGGCCCTGAACGAAGAGCAAAAACGATTTATGCATAATAAGTGCTTCGATCTATACCGAGAGCATCTTGCACATGCTATTCAACGCGCAGCCCTAGAAGAGCTGCCCGTCGCTGCGAAATGGTTGGAGCGAACGTTAAAAGCGATAGGTTCTACCGACAGCTATCCGTCGCCGAACAGCTACTTTAGCCCCGGCGAAGCCTGTCGGAAAGCTATTATCGATACTTGCCATGAAACTAAAAAACAGATGGCGATTTGTGTGTTCACCATTTCAGATAATCATTTAACCAACGCTATCGTTCGTGCTCATAACCGAGGTGTAAACGTTCGAATTATTACTGACGATGATAAATCGTTCGATAAAGGCTCAGACATTCACTACCTTGCAGAGCAGGGAGTCCCCGTGAAACTGGATAACAGTCCGCATCATATGCACCATAAGTTCGCTATTTTCGATCAACATAAATTATTAAATGGCAGTTTTAACTGGACGCGCAGTGCCAGCGAAAAAAATCAAGAAAACCTGATGCTGAGCTATCACCCCAAAGCGGTTCAGGATTACCAGCAAAAATTCGAACAACTTTGGAATACCTATAAGGAGATACGTTAATGAAATGTTGTAATTGCAAGCATGTAGATTTGGAGCCAAAAGAACTAGAGCATGGCTTGCTTGCTGCGGTTTGCCCCAGTTGCCACTCATCGCTTCTGCCATTGATGAACTACCGGTATTGGTCTGAACGCAGTCATGAGGTCAGCAATATTTCTACGGAATTGGCCGAAGAAACAAGCGGTGCCAAGCAGTGTCCAAAATGCCAGCGCTTAATGTCGAAATTCAAATTGGGCGTAGCCACAAAAATCGCTTGGAGTTGTGCGGGCATTGTGATGAAGTGTGGTTGGATACGGGTGAATGGGATTTGGTAAAGAAGCTCGATCTACACGAAAAGCTCTCTTCGGTATTTACCGATGCGTGGCAGCGAAATATTTTAAAGCAGCGAGAAGCCAGTTCACTCCGCGATCATTACAGCCAGGTATTGGGTGAAAAAGATTTTGAAAAAGTGAATGAATTTAAACTGTGGTTAGATAAACACCCGAAAAGAGCAGAAATTAAACACTATATAACCATCAATTTTTAGATATATGTTATGGCAGGAAAAATTTTCTAAGAAAGAGTGCGCGTAATACGCACTCTTTCTGTTTAACGCTATTTTAGTTTTGTAATCCCCAATGATTTCATCACCCAACGCTCAAACACCGGTTCGCTAACCCCCGTGCGAATCTTGCGCAAAAAATACTTTTCGAAGGCAATTTTTGCCAAGTGAACCCATTTGCCAGATTTCATCCAGTTGACATTGCGTGGTGGAATTTGTGGCATGGCAACGAAAGCGATACCGTTGTCACCCATGTCGGCAAGACACACCGCATTCCAGGTGGCTTCAGCCGTTTCTTCTGAGCCATCTAATCTTGCGCGAATATTGTGTGCTGTGGCGGTAACCATACTTTCAATCATAAAGCCGGTTTTTGGAACGCCAGTGGGGACGGGGGTTGGCTTATTCGGGGCAATGGCTACAGCAACGCCGATTCCCCAAATATTGCGATAGGTGGGGTTGCACTGATGCTTATCCACAATAATAAATCCGCGGGGGTTTACCAATCCGTCTAGATCTCTGACGGCATCAATGCCGGTGAACGCGGGCAGCATCATCGCGTGGCCAAATGGCAATTCGTGGCGTTTTTTGTCTTCGCCATTTTCGTCGCACTCAATAACATGCATCAGGCCAGCTTCGACTTTTTCGACTTTGGCGTTACAGATCCACTGGATATGATGTTTGCGCAGCTCGGATTCCAGCATGGCTTTACTGTCACCCACACCATCCAAGCCGAGATGACCGATATAGGGTTCTGGAGTAACAAAGGTCATAGGAACCTGGTCGCGAATTTTTCGCTTACGTAAATCCGCATCCATAATAAATGCAAATTCATAGGCGGGGCCAAAGCACGAAGCCCCCTGCACTGCGCCTACCACGATGGGGGACGGGTTTTCGCAAAAGCTGAACCAGCTATCTCGTGTTTTTTCGGCATGGTCAACATGGCAAACGGATTGGGTAAAGCCTTCCGGGCCAAGCCCCTCTATCTCGTTAAACGCGAGTTTAGGGCCTGTTGCGATTATCAAGTGGTCGTATGTAAGGGTGTCGCCGTTTTCGAGTGAAAGCTCGCTACTTTCGGGGTTAACGCGGGTGACCTTGCCAATGACAAGCTCTATGCTGCGTTTTTTCAACGGGTTACAAAGGGGAACTGTAATGTCTTCCCGCTTCCGCCAATCTACAGCTACCCAGGGGTTTGACGGAACAAAATGGTAGTAGTCTTTATCGCTTACTAAAATAACGTTGTCTTCAGCGCGGGCGAGATCTTTCATTTCGTACGCCATAGGCATACCGCCTAAGCCGCCACCGACAATTACGATAGTTGCCATATCCAGCACTCCTCTTTCTATATTGAATGGTAAGTTTTACCAGAGGTCTTCGATACGGCTAATGGGCCTGAGGTCTATTTGAATGTTAGCAGAAACTAAAATATTAGTGCGTAGAGCCTGACGACAGATATGTTGGAGGCACATAAAGAAAAACCCCAACGGGCGGTGCCTGTTGGGGTTTGAAGTTCTCACTATGTCGGTGGCATTACGCGCTTGTTGCCTGACGGCGACGAGCGAGAGCTAGGCAGAAAATACCTAACCCCAGCAAGGCAATAGAGTTGGGTTCTAGAACAGCAACTTCGAATTGCTGGTATACCATGCCATCACTGATCGAGGTGAGGACTTGAGTTCCAGAAAGGCCCGCACCGATAAAGATGCCTTCACTGCTGATACCGGGATCGGCGAGGTTTACACCTCTATCCGTAAAAATGCTGGAACCAAGATTAAATTCTAACAGCTCAGTTCCACCGGTAAGGGTGAAGTCGAGTCCATCGACACCGCCAGAATTGTCAGTAATAGAGGTGAAGACCACTAAATCGGAACCAGGAATAAGGCTGGTAATCGCGGTAACAGTGTCTTCGGTATTCTCGAAAGAATAGCCTAGAACTACACCCAGCTCGTCATTTGTAAAAATGATTGATCCGGTCCAGGAAACTGGGTTGACCTCAGCGCCTACTCCGGTCCAACGCAAATGCCAGCTGGAGGGGGCTGCGTCGTCTTGCCAAAGATAGTAACCAGCGTTAGAAAAACTGGTGATATCGGAAGAACGGGTTTCTCCAGAAAATTGCGGGGTGGCAAAGGCTGTTACAGATGCCAGAACGAGCGCGGCAGCTGCAATTAGCTTTCTAATTACCATCATACTTCTCCCTTAAAATTAATTATGAACGTGTTTGTGAACGATAGGCCTTGTGCAGTCGACAGAATTAGAGGGCGAAACTTGTTTCGCTTCCTTTCCTTTTAATGCCCTGCACGCCTGTTTGAAAATTTCACTGTTATTATTTAGCATTAAGCGTGCCAATAAAATAACAACAAGGAAAACAAGGGGTTATGCGCGCCTTCAGAATAAAATATGCGCCAAATGGTAAAATTGTCGACAGTTGCTGTCGAGTTTTTTTATGATTAAATTGGTGTGCTACACAGAAAATTTCTTGTTATTTTGTTTCGAAGCGATAGAATATCTTTCGTTTCGAAACTTATGGCGTAAGCAATGCACAAACGAAATACACAGCAGCGTCGGCGCGCTATTATCGACAAGCTCAATGCCGAGGGCGAATTAAGCGTTGAAGTGCTTGCGCAGGAACACGGTACATCTGAGGTGACCATCCGCAAAGATCTAGCGGCGTTGGAAGCCAGTGGTTTATTGCTGCGAAAATACGGCGGCGCGGTACCTGTTCCGAAGGAGATGGAATTGGTTTCCACTGCAGAAGCGATAGAAAAAGTATCGAAGCAAAAGCAAGCCATCGCAAAGGCGGCCGCAAAGCTTATCCGCGATCATAACCGCATAATTATCGATGCAGGCCAAACCACAGCGGCACTTTTGCCCGAGCTGGCAAACAAGCTAGGCCTTGTGGTTATGACCAATTCCCTCAACGTTGCCAATGCCCTTCGTGAGCTTGAAAATGAGCCCACCCTGCTGATGACCGGTGGCACATGGGATACACAGTCGGAAGCCTTTCAGGGGCAGTTGGCGGAAGAAGTTTTGCGCTCCTACGATTTTGATCAGCTGTTTATTGGTGCCGACGGTATAGACCCCGAGCGCGGCACCACAACGTATAACGAGCTATACAGCCTAAGCCGCGTAATGGCAGAAGTCTCCCGCGAGGTCGTTGTGGTTGTAGAGTCTGAAAAAGTCGGTCGAAAAATTCATAATCTGGAGTTGGCCTGGACAGATATCGATCTACTGGTAACGGACGATAAATTATCCAGCGCGATTAAAAAAGAAATTCAGGCACAGGGCGTAAAAGTCGTGTGCGCAAAAGTTTAAACAACTATTGTCAGTTGGGTTAACGAAGTGACCCCAGCGATTGCAAAAAAAGGAAAAGACTATGTGTGGAATTGTCGGGGCGGTAGCCCAACGAGACGTTGTTGAAATACTGATTGAAGGTCTGCGACGCCTCGAGTATCGCGGTTATGATTCAGCGGGTGTTGCCATTATTGGTAAAGATGGTGAACTGCAGCGTTTGCGGCGCCTGGGTAAAGTAAAAGAACTGGCAGATGCCGTAGAGTTAAACCCTGCCGCCGGTGGAACCGGTATTGCTCACACGCGCTGGGCAACGCACGGCGAGCCTAGTGAGCGCAATGCACACCCGCATGTTTCCAGTGAAAAAATTGCCGTTGTTCACAACGGTATTATCGAAAATCATGCGCTCTTGCGCGAGAAGCTGCAGGCCGATGGTTACCGCTTTGAATCCGATACTGATACCGAAGTGATCGCCCACCTGGTTGAAAAAGAATTAAAAGCGGCAGGTAGTTTACTTGAGGCGGTGAAAAATGCCGTTCCCCAGTTGGAGGGAGCTTATGGTACCGTGATTATGGACAGGGAAGATGCCTCTCGCGTTGTTGTTGCACGCTCGGGCAGCCCTCTGGTTATTGGCCTGGGTATTGGTGAAAACTTTATTGCCTCGGACCAGTTGGCCCTGCTGCCGGTTACCCGTCGTTTTATCTTTTTGGAAGAAGGCGATGTTGCCGAAATTACCCGTAAAACCATTGATATTATCGATAAAGAGGGTAATCCGGTAGAGCGGGAGATTCACGAATCCAATGTCAGTTACGATGCGGGCGATAAAGGCCAGTACCGGCACTACATGCTTAAAGAAATTCACGAGCAGCCTAATTGCGTTATCAATACCTTAGATGGCCGTTTAAGTGAAACAACCGTACTAGACGAAACATTTGGTAATGGTGCGGCGGAGCTGTTCAAAAAAGTGCAGCATGTGCAAATCGTTGCCTGCGGCACCAGCTACCATTCCGGCATGGTCGCGCGCTACTGGCTGGAGCAGCTCGCCGGTGTGAGTTGTAATGTCGAAATCGCATCGGAATTTCGCTATCGAAAATCCTTTGTGCAGCCCAACAGCCTATTAATTACCATTTCCCAGTCCGGTGAAACGGCCGATACCCTAGCCGCGCTGCGCCTGGCAAAAGAATTGGGTTATCTCGGATCATTAACCATTTGTAATGTTGCGGGCTCATCCCTGGTGCGCGAATCCGATCTTGCCTTTATGACACGAGCCGGAGCAGAAATTGGCGTTGCTTCTACAAAAGCGTTTACAACACAGCTGGTTGGTTTGGCGATGTTGGTTATGGCTCTGGGCAAATACAATGGCCTAAGCGTAGAACAGCAAAAAGAGCTGACCGAAGCTATGAAGAGCCTACCAGCGAAGCTGGAAGAATCTTTAGCGCTGGCGGAAAGTATTGAAGGATTGGCAGAAGAGTTTGCCGATAAAAATCACGCATTATTTTTGGGCCGTGGTGATCAATACCCCATCGCAATGGAAGGCGCGCTGAAACTGAAAGAAATTTCCTATATTCACGCTGAGGCCTACGCTGCTGGAGAGTTAAAGCACGGTCCTCTCGCACTAATCGATGCAGAAATGCCGATTATTGTTGTAGCACCGAATAATGACTTGTTGGAAAAACTAAAATCCAATGTCGAAGAAGTGCGCGCGCGCGGCGGCATTTTGTACGTATTCGCAGATGAAAACGCACGCTTTAAAAGTGATGACACCATGCGAGTGATAAATGTGCCGCACATTCACGAATGGCTAGCGCCAATCCTCTACACCATACCACTACAGTTACTGTCCTATTACGTTGCCATTATTAAAGGAACAGATGTTGATCAGCCTCGCAATCTGGCGAAATCTGTAACGGTTGAATAGTTTCTAGGAGGCGTTTGAAGATCGTCTGAGAGAGTAAAACAGCCGGCTTTGATTGTGTTGAGGCCGGAGGGAAGTGTTAGAGAATAGTTATAAATTTGAAATAGAACAGAAATTCGGCGTTTACTTTGGTCATAAGTAGGTGTTTTTTAATGAATTTTGTTGTGTCGTCATGGACGTTGCTCTAGTATTCTGGGTGCCAAACATTAAACTCTAGGATATAGATATTTATATGGCGCTTAGAAACCTGACAATAATTAGGAAATAAAATGATAAAGAGTATTAGTAAGGTGTTAATTGGCGGTCTTATTTTCGCTAGTGCGATTTCTGCAACTGCAGCGGAATCTACCAAGAAGGAAGATATTGCAAATTTCTTAGCTGATTGCGGTATTGGTGGAGCAATATTCAAGCACGACGTGGGTGGAGTTTTGTCCAATATTATTTGGGATTTCGGACTGACGGCAACGACGTCTTTTGTTTCTTCTCCAGAAACCTGCGAAGGTGTTGACGTTGCAGCGGCTGAATTTATTCATCAAACTTATGTAAACCTGACGGAAGAAACTGCCGCCGGTGAAGGCGCTCATCTGGCAACACTGATGGATTTGTATGCTTGCGATGGTTCGGCAGAAGCTGAAGCCTTAAGTACTATTCGTAGCCAATTTTCCGGTGCTGTAAACGAAAGTAGTTACGGTAAAGCAACCGACCAAGAAAAAGCTCAAACATATTTCACCATTGTAAAATCTTCTGTAGCGTCCTGCCAGGCATAACAATGGAAAAGGCCAGGCATGTCCTGGTCTTTACTCTTTAGCAACTCCCTATGCGATTAACGTTTTTAAGCTTCATTGCCATATTGGCATTCTATTCCCCTCAAAGCCTATCCGACCCAAATAGCAAGCAAAGTGAAGCAGGCTATGCATTATTTAAAAAAGCCAAAGATCTAAAGCTTCACGAGCACCGGGTTTGGCACAAGCTTATCCACTACAATTCTCTGGATACTAAGAACACTCGAAAAAGTGAAATAAAAACAAAAAACTTTTTCCTTTCAGAGCAAGGATCCGTAGACGCTCAAAGCGAGTTAAAGGCAACAATACAGGCGTTTTTTGAGGTTATACCAGATAATCGTAATGAGCATGCTAGATGCCGATACCCTGCTCGCTATAATTGGTTGATGCTCGCATTGGACTGGCGAGGCGTGGATATTCCGATTGAATCCTGTAGTGAATTTTGGAAGTGGAGCCATGAAGGGGATATCAAGGAAGCGAGTTTATTCTTCGCTAACGGCTTTATGGAAAACCCAGCATCATTTTTTGGGCACGCAATTTTGCGGTTGAGCACCAATAAAAGTGTAACGAGTGGATTACTGGCAAATACAGTGGACTATGGAGCTATCATTCCCGAAAACGAAAATGCTCTAATCTATATTACTAAAGGAGTCTTTGGTGGATATGAAGCAGGGTACTCCGACGGTAATTTCTACCGGCAAAACTATAATTATGGCGAAATTCAATTACGTGATTTGTGGGAATATGAATTAAATTTAACAGACGATCAAGTTTGGTTGTTAACAACTCACTTGTGGGAGTTGGTGCCGAATAAATTCACATATTTTTTTACATATAAAAACTGTGGTACCGCAATCGCAGATTTAATTGAACTTATCATTCCCGAGTTAGAGCTATATAACCGTCGGGCTCTATGGGTATTGCCGCCGGAAATTTTTCGGTCACTGTATGAAGCTAGCGATACTAATAAAATAGTAAAAAATATTAATTATCATCCCTCTCGCCTAACGAAGTTCAAATACAATTTTGAAAATCTAACATTGCTGCAGGCGCAGGCATTTACGGATTTCATTTCTTACGACTACCATATTTTTGAAACACTAACAGAGCAGGAAAAGAAGCTTGTTCTTACTGTTGCATTGGACTATTTTCAGCTTCTAAAAATAAGGGATTTCGACCGAGAATATGTGGCAGAAAGAAATCGAGAGGTTCTCATAGAGAGGCTAAAATTATCTGCTGGTAATCCGCCTATGGACGGTTCACGTTACCGGAACGAAAAACCCCCTCACGAAAGTGCGCGACCCTCTTTGATCAGAGTAATGGGAGGTTATAGCGATCAGCATGAGGCATCTGTTTTGGTTCAATATAGGCCTGTTCAGTATGATTTATTGAGCCTTGACTATGGAAGGCCAAAAAACGCAGAGCTAAATATTTTTGATACAACGGTAGAAATTACGCCTGACGAAGTTCGAATAAAGAATATTGATTTTCTCAATATTCTTTCCATAAACCCAAGCATTAGCGGTTTAGAGGGAGATCGTCCGTATTCGTGGGGGCTGCGCGTAAATTATGGCCAGTACAGCTTAGGTTGCTCAACGTGTGACGTATGGAGTGCGTCGGGCGGGTATGGCCGAGCGAAAGAACTGGATAACGGTATTGTTTTTTATGGCCTCTTTGAAGCGAAGGTGCAGAGTCATTTTGAAGACCGTGGGATATTTGCGTTAGCCCCAAAAATGGGCTTTATTGGGTCTTCGAAAGCAAAATTTAAGTACGAATTCTACTACCAATTTATAGTCGATAAAGAACAAGCGGATGAAAAAATTCATTTTGAGACCCGCTACCAAATTCACAGAGACATGGATGTTCGACTCCGTTTTGAACAGCACAATGCGGTTCAGGTTTCTGCAGGGCTATCTTGGTATTGGTAGGGGTATATCGATATTGTTGACGCCGGTGCGTTTGGCTTCCTGTTGTGCTTGTCGCCTTGCGGGTGAAGGCATCGATCCGATAAAAGGGCCCGCCTCTGCTTGGATGCCGCTTGGCCTCGCGGAGTAACCACCTTGTGATGTCAGCCGAAAATCATGGCGCTTATAGTGAGCGTTACGACAGCACTAAGGATTTTCAGGATGAGTTGTATATGGACTGATTTTGGCTCCAAACCAACAGATAAAACCTTTTTAACTTCTCTACCGTTCGCGCACTCTCCCAGTGTTGATAACACAAGGCAAACTCGATTAGTGTGCGCTCTCCTCTTTCGACCCCAGTTGTGACACCCCTTGGACAGCTCTGGCCGTTCGAATTCTGCAATAAGTAGTCGTCAGTTGTACCTCTTGCATGGCGTGAAGCCCTCCCGGGTATGTTTTGCTCCAGATAGGGTACCTCTTAGGCCGCGGAACCCATCTTTAATTGAGTAAACCGGCGCTTTTAGCTGCAAACGCCAAGCTATTAGCTCGGAGCTTCAAGCTTTAATTGGGTAAATCGGAGCTTTTAGCTGCAAACGCCAAGCTATTAGCTCGGAGCTCCGAGCTCTAATTGGGTAAATCGGAGCTTTTAGCTGCAAACGCCAAGCTATTAGCTCGGAGCTTCGAGCTCTAATTGGATAAATCGGAGCTTTTAGCTTTCTATGGTTGAGTGGACGGTGTTCTTAGATGTTATTGAATTGAATGCCGATATCCATCGCACAGACACCTACAGCAACAACACATTCCAAGCCACAGACACCATTTTCATACACGCGGATCATTTAAACACGCCACGATTAGCGACGAGCCAAAGCCAAACTAAAGTGTGGGAATGGAATAGTGATGTTTTTGGAGTAGGACTGGCGAATGAAGACCCGGATAACGATACTAATCTCACAAAAATCAATCTACGATTTCCAGGACAGTATTTTGATGGGGAGAGTGGGCTGCACTATAACTACTTTAGGGATTATGATCCGACGTTGGGACGATATATACAAAGCGATCCGATTGGACTGCGGGGTGGTATCAATACTTATTCTTATGTAAACAATAATCCGCTGAGGTATATAGATCCGTATGGGTTGAGTGCTGCGGATGTTCAAAAAATCCAAGATATTTTCAATCAATCTGTTCAGGATATGGTTAATAGTGGTGATCGGTTGGATACAAGTGGTTTCTTGGGTGGTGTGGCCAATAATAATGTATCAAAAACTAACGGCTATGATTTTCTCCGCAACTTAACTGGTAAAAATACTTTGATTTGTGGGGAGCAGTGGGATCATGTATGGGATGATCTTAATGATGTTCAAAAGGGTGGGGGGGTTGATGACAATTGGGACTTTACGGATAAACCTAGCTTTGGTCACATGAGCGGGCAAGGTACATCTGAAAACCCTAGTGATCCTACCGTCTATCTTGATCCATGGAAGAATGTATTTACTACATCCAAATAATTTGAGTGGGATATTGATTGGTATGCTTATTCAAGAAAACATAGAGAACAAAATTGTACGGAACATAATGCTTGTAGCTTATTTTTGTGTGACTGCATTATGTTTATTTGGCTTGCTTGTTGCAAACAGGGTTGTGCACTTTGAGTTTATGGCATACATCATTATCCTTAATTTTATATCGATGATTTGTGTCTCAGTACTATTGAAAAGGAAGGTGGTTGCACTTGTGGTCGGAGGGGTGGTTATTCTTGGCTCTCCGGCCTATTACTTTAATGCGTATACTAATATCAAAGATGTTGAGGCTGTAAATTTTCAGATCTTAATCAGTGATGCGCAGACATTCAAGTTTTTCTCTGAAGGTAAGGCTGGAAACTTTATTCTTATTGAAGCTGTTGGAGACGATTATGTGTGCTATGGCCCTTATCAAACTAATTCAACAGAGTGTAAGCGGCTTGGTTCAAAGTTAAGGTTTCAAGCCAAGGGGTCAGGTACACTATGAAAAATAGTTAAGCCCTTTTTTTACTTTAGTTGCTTGTTGTAAGCCTCAGTCATTGTCTGGGGCTTTTTTGTTTGAATCGTTACAACCCTTTGGCAGTGGCTTGCCGCTGTATTGATTGCTTAGATTGATGCTTTAAAATCAACCCCTCTAATACACCTTGAGTCAATAATTTATCCTCTTCATCAAATTGTGTAATCGCTTCAAATTGCAACCTTAGCCGCTCGTCTGGCCCTCGTGATTCTGCACCAAAGACCAAGTCATCTAAGCTTACATGCAAAGCTTTGGTTAATTTAATTAGAGCTTTCAGAGTAGGCTGTGCAGTACCAGATTCGGAATCAAGGGGTCAGAGACACTTGAAAAATAGTTAAGTCCTATCTTTTTTCTTTAGCAATTAAAGGGGACGGAGGGATTTTAAATTGATCAATTCCTTCCTTTTCCTTTAGCCGGTTCTTTAGAACCTCAGTCCTTGACTGGGGATTTTTAGTTTATGGTGTGGAGCATTATTTATGGGGAAACCATTAACTGCTTAAGCTTGTCTTGTGTTACCGCCATATCTAAAAAATGGCACACCACATCTTGGTCTGCTGGTTTTAACTCGTCCACTTTCTTACAAAGCTCTTTAAGTTTTTTGTTCTTAATCTCAAAAGAAAGCAGCTCTTGCCCTTCAGTACCTCGTAGTAAGTGGTCTAGGCTGACCTCTAAAATATCTGCTAGCTGAAAATAATAAACGGGGTCAGGTCTGAATGGCACTTACTTAGATACAACTAATTGATTTAAAAGCAGAAAAGCTGGTCCAATGGTGGAGCTTTACCTCGCCAAAGATGCCACTGCCACCAAAGGGCCAGCTCCAATGAATGCTAGACATAACCGTCGGCAGCATCAACAAAAAATTATTCAGAAAGAGAAGCGTTTCATCGAGATGCTATTAGTTTTTTTAACGTATTAACTGCACCGGAATTATTCGATACGCTTGAGGCGTTATTACCGGAGCATAGAGAACGATTATTTCCACCGACAGAGACGTTATCCATGTTTTTGGCGCAAGCTATGGGTGATGACCGATCTTGTCAGCGGGTGGTTAAAGAAGCATCGGTTTCACGGCTTATCCATGGGTTAGTACCCTGCAGCACCCATACGGGTGGTTACTGTAAGGCGCGCAAGCGATTACCAACCGCGATGGTATCGTCGCTGGTTTGTAAAACCAGTGAATTATTGGACAGGCATATTCCCAGCGAATGGCGTTGGCATGGGCGCTCTGTTCGCATAATCGATGGTACAACAGTCACTTTAGCGGATACGCCAGCTAATCAAAAAGCTTACCCGCAACAAAAAGCTCAAAAACCGGGGCTGTGCGTCCCAATATGTCGAATAGTTGGTGCAACGTGTTTGTCTAGCGGAGCAATAGTCAACGCAGCGATGGGGCCCTATAGGGGAAAAGGGGGCAGTGAACATGCTTTGCTGCGGTCAATATTGCCCAGTTTTAAAAGCGGAGATATTCTGCTTGGTGACGCCATTTATGGAAGCTATTTTGCGTTAGCCGAATGTATGGCACGATCCATAGATGTCGTTTTTGAGCAAAATGGAATGAGAAAGCGAAAAACGGATTTTCGTAAGGGCGTTAAGCTGGAAGCCAGAGATCACCTCATTCGTTTACCAAAGCCCAAGCAATGCCCAGAATGGATGAAGCAAGACGATTATCACGCGTTACCAGAAGAGTTGACGATAAGGGAAGTCAGAATTGGAAACAAAATATTGATTACCTCGTTACTACGGCCTAACGATGCACCGCGAAACTCTTTGAAGGAGCTTTACCATCAGCGCTGGCATGTAGAACTGGATATTCGAAATATCAAAACAATATTAGGAATGGAAACCTTGGTTTGTCGTACACCAGATATGGCTGAGAAAGAAATGTGGATATATTTTCTGGCATAGAACCTTATTCGAATTATCATGGCTCAATCTGCAACGCTGGCAAACGTACAACCTCGCGCTCTCAGTTTTAAACACACGCTGCAGTTATGGTTGGCCTGGAGTCGTCAAGTGGGATATTGTGATGAAAATAAATTGATGCAACTGTTCAAGTTAGTCGGGGAGCAGCAGGCAGGTAATCGGCCTGGTCGCATAGAACCGAGGGCTGTTAAACGGAGGCCGAAACCTTTTTCTTTACTGACAAAACACCGGAAGTTAGCGCAAGCGGAAATATTAAAAAACGGGCATCTTCCAAAGCAGCGAGAATATAGAAAAACCGGAAATGCTGAATGATCTAGTTTTTGGCGGTCCTAAAGTAAGTGCCATTCGGGTCTGACCCCATTGTCTCTTCTTATAATGATAACCCGATTACATTTACTAATCCTCATAATGTAATGATCCATTCAAACAGATAGAATCCTGTTTCACCATAAGGAAGCTACGATGCATAGAGTAAAAAAGGGAACGCCGAATGAATGAAAACGAAAAGAAAGCTTTGCGCGCGCATATCAGTGCTAACTCGCATGAAGTTTATGTCATTTCTCTTGAAGAAATGGACAACATCGTCGCCGGAACCAATTCCCCTAAAAAGAGAATAATCGCAGAAACCTGGGGTAAGCTGAAAGGAGGCTTGGAATTTAGCGTAAACTATGGAGCTGCAGGAAAAGATATTGTTACACTATCGAAACTCATCGCCGACCTTGGCGGTATCTCCACCCAAGCTTATGTTAAACACTACGGCGGTAAAGCCCATATTATCCTGAAAGGAGCGCCCGGCCTTCGAAGAATTCTGACAGGAACTAAATATGGCGTGCAAAATGCGAAAGTCATATCGATGGGGCTTGGTAAACGTGCTGCTGTCCGATCAGCAAAGGTCGGCGGAGTTGTAACAATCTTTTTGTTGAGTGCATACCGTATTGCAGAGTTTGTGTTGACTGACGAAACAACCCTTTCATATACGGTTGGCTATTTAGCAACTGATATTGTTAAGGTGGGCATTGCAACGGGAGCATCAATCGCTGCTGCAGCCGCAGCGTTTTCTATTGCCATTGGGCCTCTTGCTGCTGCAATCATTGTAGGTGTGGGAGTGTCATACTTATTAGGGAAAATCGATCAAAAATATGGCCTTTCCTATAAAGTTGTTGAAGCTTTGGACGAAATGGGTGATGACGTGAACACCTATATTAAGCAGAAAAAAGATGATGCTATAAGAGCTGGGGCTAAAGTGGCTGAGTCTTTTGTAGATTACGCAATTGATCGAGCTAAAACCATACTGATTGCAACCGCAAAACACCAAATTAATCGATTCTTATCTCCTTTTCCTCGTTAAATGAATAAAATATTATCTTTACTATTCTTCCTGATCTTTGGCTTGTGCTGTCTAGGTTGGTTCGTATACAGCATTAGCTTAACAATGAGCCAAATAGTCAATTCAGCCCCAGTTGTTGGTATTGATAAAGGAAGCTATTACCTATTGGGGGGAGCTATAGCCATTGCAGCTTTAATGGTAGACGGTGTTTACACAAGCATCTTAAAAAAGGATCTGCCAGACAAGCTACGAAGAACACTTACACACATTATCATTGCTGGCTTGCTTTCAATTTTTATACTTCCACAGGCACTTCACTACGGCTTTAAATCATACTTAAATGCTCAGGGATACACTTATTGTGAATTCAACTCACAACAGTGGCTACATGTCGATTCGCTTGAATACAGAAATGATAATAATTGCGTAAAAGAGTAGTGATCACCAGTATTTTTTACCCATATTAAGCAATGAACTCACGAAAATTAATTGCTTAATATGGGTGATGAGAACAAACGCTTGGAATTTTTCTGGCATGTGGACAACTATATTTTGGTTGATCTTTATTGTTTTGCATTAATTATAATTGCAGAAATAAACCACCATTGGGGTCAGGCCTTGGCTCTATTCGCCCCGTTCGATTTCCCACTTGCTGTTGCGCGACTAATTCGGATAATTGGGTATGCCTGGGGTCAAGTCTTGCCTTTTGCCTTTCTTAATATCCTGCTGACCCGTGAATAATGCAAACCAAAGTGCTCACCTATTTCTTTCATGCTATAGCCGCCACTGGCGTACGCTTGGCTGATGGCGGTATTCCGGTCTGCTTCGGCAGCTTCGTTCCAGGCGAGAGGTTTTGGTGCAGCACGCCGCTGGCTTGATGGTATTTCTGACAGCTCTTTGCTGCCGTCAATAAGCTGCTGCATCTGTTCAACAAACTCTTCGTCACCCAGATATACCTGGTTTTTTAGCGTTCCCCACAGAGAGGGCTGGCCTTTACCTTGGCGAACAAAGTCTTTATAGGCAGTTATGGCGCGTGTTTTCTGATGCCCAAATGCCGCGAGCAGCCATTCGGTCTGCAACCCGCCGGTCTCTTTGGCCTGGCCGATGGTGGCGCGGTAGCTACTCCAGGGCCAATCTTTTGCGTGTCGCACCATACCCGCACGCACGGGGTTAAGAACAATATAACGGGCCACCTCCAATAAATAACCATTTTTATCAACCAGGATTGCTTTATAACGTCCTTGAAAGACATGCCCGAAGCGGGTGTGGTTGTGGTTAAAGCGCTGTGTATACACGCCATTAAGATGGCGCATACCTTTGGAAAGGTTGGCATCAGGCGTTTCAATCAAAAGATGGTAGTGATTCGACATCTGGCAGTAGGCATGACACACCCAGTTGTATCGGTCACAGGCTTCAGTCAAAACCGCGAGAAACAGCTCACGGTCTTTATCCGTTAAGTAAATATCTTCACGCCGATTTCCGCGCGAGGTGATGTGATAAAGCGCACCAGCAAACTCCAAGCGTAGAGGTCTGGCCATAATCTTTGCCTGTTTTATCAACTATTGGATAAATCGAAACCTACTCCAGCGGTAGGCAAAAGGCAAGACTTGACCCCATGCCCCTATTGAAGCAGACCGGAATACCGCCATCAGCCAAGCGTACGCCAGTGGCGGCTATAGCATGAAAGAAATAGGTGAGCACTTTGGTTTGCATTATTCACGGGTCAGCAGGATATT
Organism: Teredinibacter haidensis; assembly: GCF_014211975.1. Taxonomy (NCBI): domain Bacteria; kingdom Pseudomonadati; phylum Pseudomonadota; class Gammaproteobacteria; order Cellvibrionales; family Cellvibrionaceae; genus Teredinibacter; species Teredinibacter haidensis. The sequence continues at coordinate 3,919,373 of NZ_CP060084.1, read as the reverse complement.
AAGAAAGGCAAAAGGCAAGACTTGACCCCAGGCGTATAGGAAGGCTGTCTGGTGTTGACGGTACAGCGCCAACGCAACCCCTAACAGCAAAAAGCCCTGGCCAGAAGGTCAGGGCTTGGCGAACAAATCGTTAATGTGGTTGTCCGGAGAATGGCTTTTCAATCGATACTGACCCCTCCTGCTGTGCCTGTCCGGGCTGTCCCACGGAGTGTAAAAAACGATTGACGCAAAAGGCAAGACCTGACCCCCTTTCCTTATTTTATATCACGCTCTTGGCAAGCTGCCCGAGCCTATGCTGGCCCACAGATTTTACTGAGGAGGCTTATTTTTCTTTTCCCAGCATATTTTTACCTTTATAGGCATACACTAAAAAAACAATACCAAGCATCAAGCCACCTAAATAACCAGACCACTCGAAAAATCCTTTCGGCACATCTGATAGCGCTAGATAACAACCAGAAAAAATCATAAAGGTTCCAAGAACACCAGCCAAAAACCTGATAAAAAGTAGTTTAATATTCATTATTTACTACATCTCATGTTGCAAACAATTTGAGCTGTACCTGTAAAAGGCAGCGCGAACGACGCAGCCACCGCCCCAGCAACATTTAGCTGACCCAAAGTCCGTAAGCTAGCCGCTTGACGAACACCAGTTGCAAAAGTTGAACTACCATGGGTATATAAATTCCTCGTTACACGAGGCTTCGAATAAGATGTGACTGATTCAGATACGACTTGACTGCTTATAGAAAGCGCCCCTATGGGGTTAAAATAATTTGCAACCGTATAGAGTTGGCCATAATTATTTTGCAAGCAGTTTGCTACACAGTTCTTGTTGCTTGAGCTATCACCCGATGAATTTTGCCCATCACCAGAAAATGAAATCGAGAAATCAACTTTAGTCTTGTCTGGCCTATGACCTGTAACAACAACCTCTTCCTCCGGCTTATCTTCATCTTCACACGAGTCATCCTCATCTTGTGAGCTTTCTTCAGGTGCACAGGTTGTAGCTCCATCTGACGACTCACACGTCTCTCCAGTAGGATCGACCATATTCATCGGATCATTCCCCACATAAGCATAAAGATTCATCTGATCCTCATACCCAATCGGATCGGTTTGCAAGAACCTGCCTAAGCTAGGCGAATACATCCGGGCTTTATAATGCCAAAGACCTAACTCCGGTATCCAAGCTTGGCCAGTGTACCCAAAGCGTACGGGTGGTGTCGATTCTGGGTTGCCCCAACTGTCGTATCTGGGAATTTGGAGTTTGTTACCGTTATTATCTGTAACCGCAACGATGCTACCCTGGTGATTGGCCCTTAGATGGCGCTTGTTGCTTTCGGTGACTAAGTTACCTTGAAACCAGGCAACTGGATCATCTATTGAGATGCCATGTACATAACGCTGTTGTACGGTGGTGCTGGTGTTATTAAATTCTGCGACAAGTTCATCGCCGTCATATAAAAACTGAGTCGTGGCTGACGGGCCCTGTACTTTATAAAGCCTGCCCAGGGGATCGTACCAAAGTTCGGCCTTGAGTGCGCCGCCGTTTTTAACAGCGGCTTTGACTAATCGGTTTTCCTGATCAAAGGTATATACGGTCTGCCCGTCATCGATCAGGTTGCCGTTGTCATCATAGCGATGAATTGCTCCCGAGACGTCGGTGTACTGATTTAAACCATTGGCCACATAGGTTTTGTTTTGTTGTGACGCTATCGGTGCATAAGCCGTGTTGGAGGTGGTGAGCTGGCTGATTTGCGACGAGGGGATGTAGCTATACCCATAGGTGTTGTCGTAACTGCTGCCACCCAGGTCGTGCGCCAAAGAATCTATTCGTCCAATGCCGTCGTAACCGTAGCGGGTAGTAACGCCTCCACTGAGATTGTCGAGATACCCTTCCGCTTTATAACCGTAGCTGGCCAGCGCTGCTATGGGTTAGGCGGCTAAGGTTATCGGGCACATAGCTGAAGGGCTGGCCATCAGGATGAGTAACGTTGACGCGAAAACCATTGTCATTATGGGTATACGTTAATGTGCGAGATACGCTATCGAGGTTGATGGTCGAATATTTCATATGGCCCAAAACATTGTAGTTCTGGGTGATGCCTTCACCGGCACACTGGCTCGCGTTACCAGGATATGAGTCAAACAACGTCGCAGTCATTAGACCTGCGTTGTTATAGCGATAACACACGTCGCGAGTATGACTGGCATCCACACCGGGGTTTTCGGGAACACTCTTTTCGACCATGCGGTTAAGTGCATCGTACTTAAAGGTAAGTACATCACCATTACGTCGCCGGTAGTAATCTCGATTGTCGTTATCGTCGTAACCATACTCCTCATAATCCATGGTTGAATACGCGAGACGGCCTTTTATCTTCGAAGGAAAATACCAGCGGTTCTGGCGATCATAACCGTCATAATAAGGATCCCCGGGGCAAGCCCTTCTGCTTTACGCCGCAAGCGGCGGGGAATATAACCCTAAGAGATTTAACCCTGTAACGGCGTCAATCGGCCGTTATTCATTGTACAAACATAGGACCTGACATGAGCTCTAACACAGTAGAATATGGCATAGGACAAACCTCATATAGAGCAGCGGGCGAGCTACCCGGCCTCACCAGGCTTGTCGATTCGTTCTATGGTTTTATGGAAACCCTTCCAGAAGCTAAAATCATTCTCAGTATGCACCCGAGTGATCTTACAGCCTCAAGAAAAAAGCTTACGTACTTTTTATCGGGCTGGTTGGGCGGGCCAAAATTATACTCCGAACATTTCGGTAGTATCATAATTCCCTCGGCCCACAGGCATCTGCCTATTGGAACCGCGGAAAGGGATGCCTGGATTTTATGCATGCAAAAGGCCGCAGAACAACAACCCTACAAAGAGTCTTTTAAAGTCTATTTAATCGAGCAACTAAAGGTTCCAGCAGAAAGAATACGCGCCGTGTGTAGCGCCTGAGAGAGCCAATCGAAACAGGCTTAAGCACAGCGCAATCTGCCGCAGGGAGAGCTGCGCTTCGAATTTCAGGCGCAGGATTTCTTTGAGTTTGATCATAGTGACCCTCTTGGTTGTCATGAGTGCTCCCCGTGGCTAATCGCTAGACAAAAGGAGCGGAGCTTACGTTCGAAGCCTCAGCCTGCAAGAGGTATTTAGGGTGGGTATTTCTATCGCTGAAAAATTTTGCGAAGCTGAACACCAAATTTTGCCTAGCGGAAAAAGTGTTCACGATTGGACAAAATTCGGTGTTCACAGTTGAGAAAATTAGGTGTTCACGATTGGGAAAAATGGGTGTTCACGGTGGGCAAAAATATGCATCTGGTTCAATCAGTTCCGAAATATAGCGTTACGAAATTCGTAAGACTTATAAAAAGTCTTAGTGCGAGAGAGGTGTTTAAGAAATGCCCGCATGTTAAGAAGCTGCTTTGGGGGGGAGTTCAGGTCGGATGGCTATTTTGCAAGTACGGTAGGTAAGCATGGGGATGAAAATATGATGGCGAGTTATGTGAAAAGCCAAGGAAAAGCGTATACGAAAGTGCACGAATATCATCAGTTGGTACTATTCTGAAAATACCCCGTTCACGAAGTGAGTTCGGCGTAGCAGAAGGGCTTGCTCAGGGGGCCTTTATTACAATGCGGGGGAAATTCAAAACACTACAATTTACCACTACGATCTGAGCGGACAACTCATTGCTGAAACGCAAAAGGACAGCAGCGGCAATGTCACAAAAATTGCCCACTACGTGTGGATCGGTTCATTGCCCATCGCACAGGTCACAGACACCTACAGCAACAACACATTCCAAGCCACAGACACCATTTTCATACACGCGGATCATTTAAACACGCCACGATTGGCGACGAGCCAAAGCCAAACTAAAGTGTGGGAATGGAATAGTGATGTTTTTGGAGTAGGACTGGCGAATGAAGACCCGGATAACGATACTAATCTCACAAAAATCAATCTACGATTTCCAGGACAGTATTTTGATGGGGAGAGTGGGCTGCACTACAACTACTTTAGGGATTATGATCCGAGCTTGGGTAGGTATATACAAAGTGATCCTACAGGGTTAAATGATGGACCGAATACCTACGCTTATGTGCATGGTAATCCTATAAATTACTATGACCCTAACGGTGAATCAGCAGTTCATGCAGCACGTGGGGCATTTTGGGTTGGTGGTCGAATTGGTGCGGGAATAAATTACGGTATTCAAGCTGTCACTGGTGCTACCCTTGGTTCACTGTTATATGACGCTTTGAATGATGATACGACTGATGACAGCAGTGATGATAGTCAGCAATCCAAGAAGGATCGTTGTATTGAATGCTGTTCTGATTCAGCGTTACCAACCAATGATAATGGGTTTTCTTTCTGGAACTGCGTGAATCGCTGTATGGAAGAACCTGATGAATGCAAATGACATGAAAAAACAAGTAGCTACTGAAGTTATTGACCTGATGGTTGAATTTGGTGACAGACTCAACCAATCGGTTACACTGGTGCAAGACCATTGTTCAAAAGATGAATTAGATGCTTATCGCCGTTCAGTTGGGAAGCTGATGGGGAATATGTTGCTGGATATTATGAATCCAATATTCGATGAACATCCAGAACTGAAGCCTGACCAATTGGAATAAGGCAGCTAGTCATCTAAGCTAGGGGATTTAAGGTTATGTATTTATTAGGGATGTTTTGAAAGTGGTATCTTCCAGTAACCCCCAATTTGTTCATTCCGCGAAGTTGGTAAAAGAAAAAATAGAAGATTTTGAAGAGTTTCCATTAACACTTCCAATGATGCAGTGTTTCGACGACATTGAATTTCATCCCCGAGTCACTTTTTTTGTCGGAGAAAACGGCACAGGAAAATCTACTTTTCTTGAAGCACTAGCTATCGCATGGGGGTTTAATGCAGAAGGCGGAACAAAGAACTTTTCTTTTTCAACAAGAACTTCACATTCAGCACTATGGAAATACCTTCGATTATCCCGGTCTTACCAACGACCGAAAGATGGTTTCTTTTTACGTGCAGAAAGTTTTTATAACGTCGCGACAGAAATAGACAAATTAGATGAAGGTCCGGGCGGTCCACCAATTATCAATTCATATGGTGGTGTTTCATTGCACGAACAGTCACATGGTGAATCTTTTTTTGCGCTAATGATGAATCGGTTTGGTGGTCAAGGCTTATACATACTGGACGAACCTGAAGCTGCATTATCGCCTACACGCCAAATGGCAATGCTTGCAAGAATGCACCAACTTATAGCTGATGGTTCACAATTCATTATTGCAACCCATTCACCAATATTAATGGCGTATCAAGATTCAAAGATTATTTCACTTGATGATGGTGAAATGAATGAAATCAAATATGAAGAAACAGAACATTACACCGTAACAAAGTACTTCTTAAATAATCACGAATCAATGGTAAAGCAGCTGACAGCTGATGAATAGCTGCCTTATTCCAATTGCTAGTGGGGGAAATAAAGTAATAAATGGGGTCAGGTCTTGCCTTTTGCCCGCCCCAAAAATAGGGGGGAGTTATGGGATGGCCACTACGAATAGAATATGCAGGCGCGCTGTACCACGTTACAGCTCGGGGTAATGCTCAAAGCGATATCTTCCTATGTGATGAGCATAGGCAAGCCTTTCTTTCCCTGTTGGCAAACGCTTGCCAGCGATATGAATGGCTTTGTTGCGCATACTGCCTGATGGACAATCATTACCTCCTACTTATCGAAACCCCGGCAGCCACCTTGTCAAAAGGCATGAAGTATATTAATGACACCTATACCCAGCCGTTTAATCGTTTTCATAAGCGCGTAGCGCATGTTTTTCAGGGGCGTTATAACGCTATATTGGTTGAGAAAGACGCCTATTTATTGGAATTAAGCCGGTATATCGTATTGAATCCAGTGCGTGCCAGGATGGTTCGAAGTGCCAATGAGTGGCCGTGGAGCAGCTATAGAGCGACAGCTGGCTACGGTGAGCCTGTAAAGCTTTGACAACAGATTGGGTTTTAGCCGGTTTTGGCAAACAACGAAAGCGTTCTGTTGAAGGATATAGGACGTTTATAAAAGACGGGAAAAACCAGGTATATTTGGGCTCGGACGATTTTGTTGAAGAACCCCAATGCAAGATAGGTGAAGACCAGTCACTGAATGATACCCCTAAACCGCAAAAGCTCGCACCCTTGAAGCCATTAGCGTATTTTGTTTCAAATTATACTCGTAATGAAGGTATGGCCAGAGCTTACCTAAGTGGTCATTACACTTTAGCCCAAGTCGGCAAGATTTATGGTGTAAGTTACGCTACGGTAAGTCGGGCGGTAAAGGCCTTTGAATAGGTGAGTGTGAAATGTTAAGGATGAGCCTCTTTTAGAGTAGCTCTTAATTCGGAATAATTTATGGAGCGATACAAAACGCTTAATTTTCCCCGCTTTAGCGTTGGATAGTTCGGTCGCTTTTTTATACAGGGCTTCTACTAAGCCCATTTTTGAAAGGTAGTATTCAACAATATCCTTTCTATCCCGCCTGGAATCGTGGGGGTAAACGTGCTCAACTCCTAGCATCACATTTTCGCGTGCGGTTAGCCAGGGGAACAGGCTCGGTGCTTGAAATACTACGCCTCGGTAGAGGTCACCTCTTTGCCGTTTAGCACAATGCCTCTACCGCTCAAATCATTCAAGTGCCGTTCAGGACAGACCTCAATTAAATCCGAGTTGACAGCTAGACTTTCTAAACGCTAGAGATATATAGAATTCTACCGTGATACAAAGCTTAAAATCGTATATTCCCGCTACATTCTGTTTAAACGAGTTTGTAGCCGAGAGAGTTTCTTTTCAATTTTATGGTACTCGTAATCCAGCTGATGCTGTTCATTTTTGTAGTACTTGATGTCCTCCAGCGCTTGCTTGCGTGTTTCTGGAACACTGGTCTCGCTAACAATAACGGCTTCGGCATCGGCGATATGATCAGCGGCCATTTGAATTTTTTCGTTTAGTGCAAGCAGCTCATTTTCAAGCTCATTTATGGCCTGACTAACTTCAAACTTGGCATAGCCATCTGCGTGGCCCGTCTCAAAATCAGCGGATTTCACTTGAAGACAATTGCTGTTGGCAGACTGACCCTGTTGGCCCAAATTATAGCCACTCTCATACGTGCAGTATTGAACCAAGCCGGACCGGTAACCTTTCGCGAAGTTGGGGTAGCGATTGCTGGGGCACTGATTGTTATAGTTTGCGCCGACTCTGCCGTTTGCTACGCCGCCCTCGAGGGTGCAGTAGTCGTTTAGGCCGAGTTGGTGGCCGTGTTTGAAAGCGTTAAAATCCGCTTTGATTTTATGTTTTGAACAATCTTTTTGGTATTGTTCAAACGCGGTGGCATTTTGCCCTCGTGCACCATGTTGGTAGCCCACCGCTTGCCAATCGGCTAGCTGGCATTCATCTTTGTTCATGCTGGCGCAACCAGAGAGCAGCATCATAAGGGAATAAAGAATATGTTTTTTCATGGTTTACGTTTTTATCCTGTTGCTGAGCGTCATCTGTAAGTTTAGGCGTTTAATAGGGCCCATACTATGCTTGTTAGCGATGTTTACATCAAACAGCAGGAGTTCTGTACTTCTCGGGACAAGGGCCCTATCTAGTCTCGGTTGCTAGCGGGGCCACGCGTTGGGGGCCTGCCTCTTTGGTTAAAGGGGCGGAAAAAGGTCGGTATTATGTTTTGCATTGTTAAGCCGCATTTTTCAGCGGCATTGTTGGGCAATCATTCTTTAGGCCTTTTCTGATTCAACTTTCACTTTTTTCCTTAAGAACATGTCGTGGTGAAAGGAGCCTTCGCGTAGTAGCTTGCTGCCACAGTTCGGGCACTGTTCTTCTTGGCAGGGAACGCCTGCGCGGTGGTTTAAAATATGGTTGCATTTTGGACAAACACATCGGCCTTCTGGCCCTAAATTTCTGCTTCGTTTAGATTTCATTTTTCATCCTTAGGTGTGCCGCGATTGTTTAGCCGATCGCCAACAGCCTCTTTCTGCAGGTTCGCTGAAAGTGGTGCGGGTTCAGTACTTAAAGCGGCCTCGCTTACGTTTTGACAAAGCGGCTAGTCGACTACAGCCGCGAGCACTAAATCCCTTCTGTCATTTCGTACAAACTGCCAAATATTCACGGTGGCTAAACCGGCAAACGCTATTAGCGTCCAGCCGGGAATACTGATACTGAAAAGCGACCAGACAGTTTCTGCGCAATCACCATCACCCTGGAAAAGTACTTTAAGTGCATCGAATAACGGCATTGTCTCAAACATGTAGGTCAGGCCAGGGCCACAGGCGGGTACCAATTCTTCGGGCAAATTTTGTAACCATATGTGTCGTGCTGAAATACCGCTGCCGATCACGGCAACGATAAACCCCATGCTGGCATAAACACGGCGCCCTAAATATTTTGGGTGATGTGCAAACGCGGCGAAGGCGGTAAAACCGATCATCATAATAAAGACACGTTGCGTTATGCACAGAGGGCATGGGGTGAGTTGCAACATTTTCTGAAAATATAAAACGGCGGTAAATACGGCAAAGGTACAGGCTGCAACGATAAACAAATTGGTAAATCGAATGGAGGGCAGCGGAAGGCTGCCATGTGAATCTGTGCTCATGTTAGTGTCTCTATATAGCCGTTATGGGTTAGGTTGATAGGTCTACATTCGGCGTCTCTAGCGCCTTTACTGGCACTTCTTAGCGGGTGAATGTTCATCGCAAAGATTTTTGTCGGTTGTTAGCGTCTGATTAAAATAGGCCGCCACAATGGCTTCTGGGGTTCCGTCCTTTGCGCCAACAATGACTTTTATATTGTTCTCGGCAAGCAGGGTTTGTGCGTGCTTGCCGATACCACCAGCAATAATAAGGTTCGCGCCTTTTTCGTTAAGCCAGCGCGGCAGTAGACCAGGTTCATGCGCCGGTGGTTTTTGATAGTCTATATGGATAATCGATTGTTTCTCCTCATCAACTTCCGCCATTGCAAACTGCTCGCAATGACCAAAGTGCATACAAATCTTTTGATCGATAGTCGGGATGGCAATAATCATGTTGTGTTTATCCTTGATAGCGTTTTTTTTGAATGAATACATAATCTTGAGGGTGGCTGGGCAAGCCCGTTTTCATCCAGCTGCCGAAGAGGAGCGAGAAGATTCCGTTCGCTGTTCAACCTGGGCTTTCCTTGCGTATAAGCTGGCCCGCTTTGAATTGGTTAATGGCGTCGGCCACAGTGCCGGTGGCACCGGTAAAAACGGATACGCCGACGGCCTGCAGTGTGGTAAATGCTTTGGGGCCGACCTGACCGGTGATAACCGCCTGCACGCCGAGTTCTGCAACATCACGCGCTGCCCGCACGCCTGCACCTTGGGCGGCATCGACATTTTGCTGGTTGTCGACAGCCGAGAACTCATTCGACTCGGTGTCGTACACAACAATCCAGCGGGCGCGCCCGAAGCGCGGTTCGATGGCGGTGTTTAGGTCTGAACGGTCTTGAGAGGTAATGGCAATTTTCATAAATCACGCCTTTCTTTGCCCAACTACACGAAACAATGTGTATAGAGCAAGAAAGGCGCCAGGCTTATGGATCGCCGGAGAATGTAGCGCAGAGCGCTGCTATGACGGGGGTTACGCTTAGGCTCCCAGGGAAAAGCGACTGCCGGTTGGTCGATGGAATCGCGTAATTTGCACGATTAACTGTTTTCGCTACGCCCGTCTTTTGTCGGAAGTTCAATCGACAGATTACGTATCTTGCGGAACAGGGTGCTGACGTTTATGCCCAGATCCAGGGCTGTCTGCTTGCGGTTTCCCTGGTTGCGTTGCAGGGCTTCGCTGATAAAGACTTTTTCTATTTCCGACAGGCTCATGGGCTGGCTGCTTTCCGGGCTGTGTGCGGAAGTGGGTCGCAGCTCGGGTGGCAGATGGTTCAAGTGAAGCATGCCGCCACGGCAGAGCACAAAGGCCTGTTCGATAATATTCTCCAGCTCCCGCACATTGCCCGGGTAGTCGTGCTCCATCAGGCGCGCCATTACTTCGTTTGAAACGCCGGCGATATCCTTGCCCTGCAGGCGATTGAACTTTGTAATCAAATAGTCCACAAGCAGTGGGATGTCTTCGCGTCGTTGTTTGAGGCCGGGAAGCAGCAGGTGGACGACGCGAATACGGTAGTACAAATCATCGCGAAAGCGCCCGGCGCGCACTTCCTTTTGCAGGGTTTTGTTGGTGGCCGCGATAACACGCACATCGATGGCGAGCGCTTTTACGCCGCCCAAGGGCTCAATAACTCTCTCCTGTAGAACGCGTAGCAGGCGCACCTGCATGGCGGGAGAAATATCGCCAATCTCGTCGAGGAAGATGGTTCCACCCTCCGCTAGGGCAAAGCGCCCCGGTTTGTCCCGTCGGGCATCGGTAAAGGCGCCGGCCTTGTGGCCGAACAGTTCGCTTTCCAGCAGGGTATCGGGCAGCGCCGCGCAGTTAACGGCAATAAAGGGTTTTGTTCGCCGTGGGGAGAGGTTGTGTATCGCGCGTGCAAATAATTCTTTACCCGTGCCGCTGGGGCCTTCAATCAACACGGTACTGTTGCTTTCGGCCACCAGCGGAACCAGTTCGAACAACTGCTTCATGGGGGCGCTGCGGCCAATAATATCTTCAAAGGTAAAGCGCGCATGCAGCTCCTTGCGCAATTGCTCAACTACCGTCAGATCTTGAAAAGTCTCGACACCGCCAACGATATTGCCGGCGTTATCTTTCAGCAAGGCGGTAGAAATGCGGATGGGAATCTGCTCGCCTTCACTGTTAACGATATACGCCATAGCGTTGAGCACGGGCTTGCCGCTGGAGATTGTTCGTCGCAGTACGCAGTCTTTTTCACAGATATTCGCACGGAAGACATCACAGCAGCGCTTGCCGATGGCGGCCTCACGACTGATGCGGGTAATACGCTCGGCGGCGGCGTTAAACGCGGTGATGCGCCAATCCTGATCGACTGTAAATACACCCTCATTCACGGAATCGAGAATGGCGTTTTCCCTTTGGCTGGCAGGTATGAGGTTCGACATAAGTAAGCTCGCACAAGAAGGATTTATAAACTGGCAATTTGCCAACCTATAAATGGCATTGTATTGCAATATGCCCGACTACGGCCAGCGTATTCGCGGCGGGAGGCGCAGCTTGCCGGGGTTAAGGGGCTTTTGGGTCGATGGCATGTTAACTGCTGTGACATGCTTGTAGCTAAGAGTGCTTTCGTTATGAGATTGGCAATCCCCCATTGGCAAAACCAGGTTTCCCCGGTTCTTGATGTCGCAGACACCCTAGTGCTGGTCGGACTGGATCAGGGTTCCATTATTGATCGTCAAAATATCAGAATTGAGAACGGTAATGCGCGCACGCTCGCCCACTCGCTGGCGGCTGCCGATGTCGATGTGTTGATTTGCGGGGCGATTTCCAGACCCTATGAAGATGCGCTAATTCGCGAGGGAATTGAGGTGATTGCCCAGACCTGTGGTGAGATTGAGCAAGTCCTAGGCGCCTTTTTAAAAGACCGGCTTCAGCATGAGAGTTGCTTGATGCCGGGTTGTAGCGGGCACAGACGGCGCAGGCACTGCCGACAGCAGAACAAGCCGCGGCATTAGCGAGGGCCAGCCGGTGCAGATCATTTGGAATTAACAGGATTACAAAAATTTGATGTTGAAAACGATCGTTGTGGAGTTGCGGTTGCACGCGCCGTTTACCCTGTTCGGGGCGGTAACGGGCATTTTGCTGGTTATTTTTATTAGCACCACTGGTATGTCGCGAGAGCTATCTACGACATTTTTCTGGGGCCTGCATCTTTCCCATGTGTTCCTCAGCGCTGTTGTGACCGCTGGGTTGTATCGCCTGCAGGGCAACCGGGGCGTGTGGCAGACTTTGTTAGTTGGCTATTTTGGTTCGGTGGGCATCGCCACCTTGAGTGATAGCGTTATTCCCTTTATCGGCGAGGTACTGCTGGATCTGCCCAACCGGGGGCTCCACCTGGGAGTGGTGGAGCAGTGGAAACTGGTTACGCCAGTGGCCCTGCTTGGTATTGCAAGTGCCTTTTTTCAGCCGACGACTCGGCTCCCCCACGCCGGACATGTGCTGCTCAGTACCTGGGCCTCGCTGTTCCATATTGTAATGGCTATGGGAGCCGGGATAGCGATAACCGAGACCATTGTTATCGCAGTATTCCTCTTCCTTGCCGTGTGGGTGCCCTGCTGTACGAGCGATATTGTTTTTCCACTCCTGTTTTCGAGGGTTAGAAGTGAACAACCCAAACATTAATATCGGCTTACACTGCTCTGCCAGTGCGGTGCAGCACAAAGAAGGACTGGCTTCGGCCAGTGAGTGCGCGTTCTTTGGATGTGAGCAGCCGCAAACGCCCTATTTTCCGAGTGTTGCTGGCAATAGCTTGTCGCGTGGAGCAATGCGAGTTGCCGTCGCCAGCGGAAAGGGCGGTACCGGCAAAACCACCGTTGCGACAAACTTGGCGCATGTGGCGTCAACGGGAGCGCTGCGGGTCGGGTTTGTGGATTGCGACGTTGAGGAGCCCAACGCAGCGCTCTTTTTAAAACCCGAGATCCTCCATACCAAACCCGCCAGCGTTGCAGTGCCCAAAGTGGATGTGAGCAAATGTAACGCCTGCGGGCTTTGCGGTCAGATTTGCCAGTTCGGCGCGATCGTCGTAATCAACGAAAAAGTGCTGACATTTCCAGATCTCTGCCACGGCTGCGGAGGTTGCTGGCGTGTATGCACCAGCGGCGCGGTGACCGAAACTTCGCGACAAATTGGTCGGATTGACGTGGGCAGATCCGGCCAGATACATTTTGCTCAGGGCGAACTCAATATCGGCGAAGTGCTGAGTCCTCCGGTGATCCGTCAGGCCAAGGAAGCCATCGCCCCGGTAGACTTGCTGATTATTGATGCTCCGCCGGGAACGGCCTGCCCTGTAGTTGAGAGCGTGCGCGACGTGGACTATGTTGTGCTGGTAACCGAGCCAACCCCCTTCGGGCTACACGATCTCAAACTTGCCGTTGATATGCTCTGCGCCATTCAGGTGCCGTTTGGCGTGGTCATTAACCGCGCCGGTAGCAACGACCGCGAAACGGAGAACTTCTGCTTCGCGCACGATATTCGCATTCTCGCCTCTATTCCCGATGACCGCCGTATTGCAGAGCTGAATTCTCAGGGCTTGATGGTCTGCGACGCTATTCCCGAATACGGAACGGCTTTTAAGAAGCTGTTGGACAGCTTGGCCGGTGTTGCAGAGCCAACCAGCTAAGCGGGTGAAGCAAGGCGGCTCGGTTGTTTTCTTCTTATGGTGGTTTGCGAGGTAGTAGCGTTATGCAGGAGATTGTTGTTATCAGCGGCAAGGGCGGAACGGGAAAAACCTCCCTGGTTGCATCCTTTGCCTCGCTGGCCAAAAACGTGGTTCTGGCGGACTGCGATGCCGATGCTTCAAACCTTCATTTTGTCGTTGATCACATGGTCACGCAGCGGACTAACTTCTCTGGCGGCAAGCGCGCAGCTATCGACGCTGAACGTTGCCTGGGCTGTGGTGACTGCGTTGACCTTTGCCGTTTCGATGCCATTAGGGTTGAGGCAGCGGTAAACGGTGATCGCAGCGAGAGCTATCATATCGATCCTATCGCCTGCGAAGGGTGCGGCGTGTGCGCCTGGTTTTGCCCCGCCGAAGCCATTGATTTCAAACCGGCTATTAACGGCCAGTGGTTTGTTTCCAGCACCCGCTACGGCTCTATGGTCCATGCCAAGCTGGGTGTCGCCGAGGAAAACCTGGGCAAACTGGTGGGGGTGGTGCGTGCGCAGGCCAGGCTAGAGGCCGAAAAACACGAGGTGGAATTGATCCTGACCGATGGCTCACCCGGCATTGGCTGCCCCGTCATCGCCTCCCTCACCGGCGCTGATCTGGTTGTTATTGTGACCGAAGCGAGCCTTAGCGGCTTGCACGATCTAGAGCGCGTTGCCGATGTGGCGAAACATTTAGCCATTCCCACACTGGTGTGTATTAATAAATGGGATATTAATACCGAGCTAACGTCGCTAATCGAGAGCGCCGCGCAGCGCCGGAAGATCCCTGTGGTGGGGCGGGTGCGCTACGACCGTGTGGTGACGGAGGCGCAAATTAAAGGGCGTAGCATTGTCGATTACACCTCTGAAGGCTGCGCGCAGGATATACGCCAGGTCTGGGCATCCATCGAATCACAGTTGTTGCAACACTAGCCAAAAAGGTTAGCACCTGGGGAGAAGTTAGTTTTGTCGAATCTAAACATCACGGTATTGACGGAAAACAGCGCAAAGGGTCGCGGCTTGCTGGCAGAGCATGGGCTGTCGTTCTGGATCGAAGAAGGAGACAAGAAAATTCTCTTTGATACCGGTCAGGGGTTGGCGCTTAAACATAATGCCCAACACCTGGGAATCAACCTGGTGTCGGCCGATGCGATCGTGCTGAGCCACGGCCACTACGATCACACGAGCGGCTTGCCCGATGCCTTAGCGGGAACAATGGGGCGCCCGGTTTTTCTACATCCCGATGCCTTGAGTACACGCTATACGCGCAATCCAGACGGCACGGCTCGCGAGGTGGGAATGTCGAAGCCCGTTGCCGGGATTGTCCAGTGTGAAGCACAGATCTACCGGGTGGAACAGCCTACGCAATTAACGGAAAAGGCGTGGTGTACCGGCCCTATTCCGCGAACAAACGAATATGAAGATACCGGCGGACCTTTTTTTAAAGATAAGGAATGCCGCGTGCCCGATGAAATTCTGGATGACCAGGCTGTATTTATCGAGACCGAAACTGGCACGGTGGTTGTGCTGGGCTGTGCGCATTCCGGCGTTATCAATACCCTGCACTACATTCAGAAACTCACCAATAACAAACCTGTTTGTGCCGTACTGGGCGGCATGCACCTTCTAAACGCCGATTCGCAGCGCATGCAATCGACATTAGCGGAATTGCATCGCTTGCCCATTCAACGCTTGAGCCCCTGCCACTGTACCGGGTTTCAGGCGATGGCCTCTTTATCGAAGGCCTTTCCCGCGCAATACGAGGCCGTGGGCGTTGGCTCGGTATTGCAGTTTTAGAGCGGCAAAGCACAAGGTGGTATTGCTATGACAGCCATTACCGAACCCGTTATCCGCGCATCGCAGCAGACTTTCGGCGGCCACCACAATGGTCACAGCCACTGCATTGCCTGTGGTGCCAGCAATGCCTTATCGCTGGGGCTCACGTTTCGCAATATTGGCAATGGTCGCGTCGAGGGCGATATCAAACCGCATCGAGCGCTTCAGGGTTATCGAGGCATCCTCCACGGAGGCATAATTTCCATGATGCTCGATGCAGCAATGACCCACTGTTTGTTTCACCACAACATCACCGCGGTGACAGCAGATCTACATATTCGGTTTTTGGTGTCGGTCCCCTGCGATCAAAATATCCGCCTCTGTGCGTGGATAACCTCATCGAAATCGCCGCTGTACCGCCTGAAATCTGAATTACACGTGAGCGGCCAGCTGATGGCCTATGCGGAAGCGAAATTTCTGCGGAAGTAGAGAGCCCACTTTGCCTTGGTGCTTCGCCCTCCCGTGTTGAGGGTAGATAAAATATGGGCAACAGGTCGGCCGTGATTGCGAACACTGTGGAATTTCAGAAAATAAAAAATGGATGTGCGAAAAACACTAAAAATATTTTTAATAAAACCAGGTATGAGTGTATAGATCAGGCTTGCCGAGTGTGGCACCCATCTATTTTTATTTTCACTATTTTCATTTCTAATTTTCCTTCATTCGTACTCTTCGCAGGACTTTGATTTTAAAAAATAAAAATAGCGAGTGGAATGCTCACGCGCGCCTGTAACAAATAATCCAAAATCGGCTGATGTTTAGCTACCCAATTCGTTTGAATACTGACGTTAGTTTGCGGCTATTTGGCATGCTATGCAGCTAGATGTCGCCAGTATGATAATTTGACTATGATTCTTTAACGTTCGAATAAAAAAGTAGCCAATTTTATTTTACTTGTAACAATACAAATTGTTTCAGCTATGCGCGCAGTTGATCTGTTGTTCGGCTATCTATTCAAATACTTGTAATACATTATTTGTATAGTGCATACCGCGTTACCGGCTTAATTAAGGCCAAAATTAAACGTTGAATTGTTTTCGTCAATAGGTAGTTTGTATTGCCTTTATTCCGATCTAAACGTTCGGCATATTAATTAACAATGTTTTTAGGTGCCTAGCACCATGGATTTTATTTTACTAATAATTAATAACATAATAGAAATATACCTGTATTTTCTTGTTTTATGCCTTTGTAGGCTAAAGGTGATTGTTGATAAAAAGTGTTGTTACTAATTTTAACGTCTTTTAGAAAGCATACAAACTCTAAGGTTTAGAGTGGTTTATGCTTTTTTACGTTTTGGCTGGCAGCAGGTAATTGTAGAAAGGTAAAGAAGACGGTAGTGATTGTTGAAGCGTGGTTTGGGACTGTTTTGTACAAATCGGGTTTGGATAATTCATTGTTTTTAAGGTAAACGATTATTTCAATGGAATTTTAGGTTGGAAAGTTGTAAATGTTAATTGGTTAACAGGTTAATGCAATGGGGTGAATATAGGTGGGAGTGTGTTCCAAATTGATCCTATTATCTGCGTTCTCGTTTTGGGAGCGTTTATTGTTCCCGAATTTCATAAAAAAAGGTGATTAAAGCTATGCTAACTAGATCAAAATTGAGTTTGATTGGTATGGTGCTGTCGTTGTGTTTATCGACACACGCTTTCGCGGTAACCGGTGTTGCACTGGTACACGGAACAGGCGCCCAAACGGATGCTTATAATGATTACTGGCAATCGGATATGGTGGAATCGATTCGTCAGGGTTTGAGCAACCAAAATAATATGCTGGTTGTAAATTGTGATTTCGAGCAATACATGTGGACGAGCGCCGCTTCGGGTTGTTTGGCGACACAATTATATAATTTCATTACCTCTAAAAATATCGACGACCTGGTAATTATCACCCATTCGAATGGTGGAAACGTGATGCGTTGGATTTTATCCAACCCTACCGAAGATAGCCGCTACCCTACCATTATTAACAACACTCGCTGGGTCAATGTTATTGCTGCAACCAGTGCCGGTACGCCTCTGGCCGACGCCGTAATGGCGGGTAATGAGTTCGAGGCCGCTGTGGGTTGGTTGATGGGATATCAGAGTGATGCCGTTCGCATGCAGCAAACCAGCTGGATGGCTCATTACAACGAAAATTGGCTGCTGGGTACCTCTGGTCGTCCATCGTTACCGGTTGGTTTTTGGAGTATTGTCGGTACTGATGTAGAAACGGCCATTTGGGATTCAGACAGCTATTGTGGTGGCTACACCCAAAACCTCGGTTTGGAGATAACCCAAGCCTGGCTGGACAATTGCTCCGATGGATTTATTAATTGTTCGTCGCAAAAGGCTGCCGGCAGCTTATGGTTTAACGATACCAGTAAGACGAAGGGCGGAGAGCCTCTGAGTCATAACCAAAGCCGACGCAAGTGTTTTAATTTAGACGTTATTCTAAGAAACGACATTTAAGGTGAACTGCCATGAAATTGATCAATGTATGTTTGATATTTGTAGTTTTGGGGTTCGCGTCGGATTCTTTCGGTGAAAGTGTTGGTAAAACCAGCCGCGAAAAAGTAACTTTTGTTCAGCAACTGGAGCCTGATACCAAAGTTAATCTGGAGGATGTAGCTGTGCAGCGTAGCAGCCGTGTCTTTTTCCGCAAGGTTACCGGAGACCAGCTGAATAAAGGTATCGATTTAACCTTGGATGCAGATAACGCGGTGATTCAGCTATCACCACTCGATGGTGTTAAAAAGGGTAAGCGCGTTCTGCAAAAGAAGGTACCGCTGGGCATGACCTTGTCTAACGGCAAACAGCGCCGCAATGTTGATGATGACTCCATTGCATTGCATCGTAAAACCGAGGGCTTGCGTGAAAGCCATCCAGAACTCTATGGCCGTGCACATGCCATGCGCGTTCCTCCCGACATGGGGCGTGGACGTTTTAACTTGCGCGCGAATGGTAATGCCGCCAAGGACCAGGAGTTTGTGGTTTATGTACTTGATAAAAACAGTGATATTGAGCTGAATGTGAGCGCACCCAAAACTCGTTTTGCGCGTTCAGAAGCACTGACTATCGATGCTCAAGTCAGCTCAGAGCAGAAATCCTCGGTCGAGTCCATGTCTGCCGTGCTGGTATCACCGAAAGGCAAGCGTTACGCGGTGCCTGGCAAAATGCGCGATGGTCGCTTTAAAACGGCATGGCCTATCGATGTCGATGTAAGCTCCACACGGGGTGAACTTTGGCAGGTTGAAGTCCATTCAACCGTTCTTAATGCCCGCCAAGAACCGGTAGAGCGTATTGCTGTTGTGGCTGCGGATATCTATCAGCAGTCGGCTGATCTTGTCGATGTTGAAGCTGGCGCCAACAGCTTAACATTGGCGCTGAATGTGGAAATGTCCGGTCGTTACGAGGCGCGCGCACTGATCTATGGTGTGGACTATGATGGCGAGCAAAAGCCCGTAATGCTGAGCTATCAGGCCGAGTGGCTGGAGGCTGGTGCACGTGAAATGAACGTTGCAATCGACCCAGCACAATTGGCCGCGTCTGGTCTTAAAGCGCCCTACGAGGTGTACAGCGTTCAATTGTTGGATCAAGGGCGCATGCATGTACTTGAAAACCAGAAAGGACACTGGGAACTAAAGTAAGCTCCCTGCTCTAACTTGCCAACAATCTGGCCTTTTCGGGCCAGATTGTTGGCAAATCCTACCCGCCCGAGCTATCGCTTAGCTGTACTGCTTCAACATCATCTGCACCACCGTATCAGAGACCAAGGCAATTTTTTCTTTGTCCGGAAAGGCAGCGCCTTCAATTAGCTGCGGCCAAAAACAAAACGATTTAATCACAGCGGTGAATTGAGTCACCAGAATATCGGGATGCTCCGCTTTAAGTGCGCCTGCTTTTACCGCCGCGTTAAACCAATTGGCGATTGGCGATTCCTGCTTGTTGAATGTCTGCAGCGCCGTTTGAATCAAGTTGGGCGAGTGGATGGTCTCCGCAAAAATCATCCGCGCTAACGAGATAAAGCCTTCTGCTTGCAGCAATGAAATTTCATTGGAAACCAATTGTCGCAACTGTTGCTCCAGCGGAGTTTCTGCAGAGAACGGGACATGCTCAAAGTCGCGTAACATTTCAACCATCTTTTCCATGATGGCTCCAAACAAAGCGTCTTTGCTGGGAAAGTGGTTGTAAACAGTGCGCTTTGAAACTTCCGCACGCAGCGCGATATCGTCCATATTACTCGCCTGGAAACCTCGAGTTTGAAACTCTAGCATCGCCGCATTCACAATGGCTGCGCGCTTTTGCTCGGAGCGGGTCAGGATTCTTTTCACAATGCAGGGCTTGTTCATTTTTAGACTTCATTAAATTTGTGGCAATTTTACACTGATCAGTTTACTTTTCAAAGAAAGCCGGTAAACTACACCGTACAGTTTACTTGTGTTGCAGATATGAAACGACTTTTAACAGTTCTACCCCTTTTATTGATAGGTGGCCTCGTGGTGAAAATGGTAACCGCTTCTTCGGAAGAAGCCGCTGGCGCAGAGTATTCTCGCGCGGCGCACTATAACGCCGGAGACGGCTTTAAGAACACAGATCCGAATTTTGCCGAAAATGGAAAACTATTTCCGATACTCTTTCGATACGTGACCGAAAAGCGTGTAGATGTCGCACCGCGGCAGAAAATTCCGCTTAGTATTCTCAGCGCAGAGCATCTGGAGCAACTGCCGAAAGATTCCGATACCGTTATACGCTTGGGGCATTCTAGTGTGTTCTTGAACATTGGCGGTAAGAAGTGGTTGATTGATCCGGTCTTTAGCGAACGCGCGTCGCCTTTCAGCTTTCTAGGGCCCAAACGTTTTCACCCCACTCCCATCTCACTTGAAGATTTGCCCGATATTGACGGCGTATTGATTTCCCATGATCACTACGACCATTTGGATGAAGCAAGCATTAAGTCGCTCGCGCGATCGGTAAAACACTTTATTGTGCCTATGGGCGTTGACAGGCACCTGCTCAAATGGAAAGTTCCTGCCGAAAATATTCAGGTATTGGACTGGTGGGAATCGGCCAAGATTCAAAACATACAAATCACCGCCACGCCCGCGCAGCATTTCTCTGGCCGCAACATGTTAGACAAAAATAAAACTTTGTGGGCGTCCTACGTTATTGAAACGCCCGACAACACATTGTTTTTTAGTGGCGATTCAGGTTATTTTTCCGGCTTTAAAGATATTGGCGAACGGTTTGGCCCATTCGCATTAACAATGATCGAAGCGGGCGCTTACGATAAAGACTGGTCGAGCATACACATGACACCAGAGCAAAGCTTGCAGGCCCATAAAGATCTAGGCGGAGCGCACATGATGCCAATACACAACGGCACATTTGATCTCGCCTTTCACAGCTGGTACGAGCCATTGCAACGAATAAGCGCGCTGGCGAAACAAGGGGGTGTATCCCTGCTGACCCCGATAATGGGGCAGGTCATTACGCTCAATAATATTCCCACCACCCTGGCCTGGTGGGAAGAGGATGCTGGCACTGTGAAGCAAACACTGACACAGGCAGAAGCACTGTAACGCTGTTAATGGAAGGTAAAGTCGGTTTCGGCTTTACCTTCCAAATATACACTTACTCTTATAACCTCTAGTAGAAATACGTTAGTCCAATAGACGGCGCAGTCAACTCAAACTCATCAGTGTAAATGTATCTCGTATATTCAGCATTTAATACAAGGTTCTGTTGCAGCGTTACATTTAGCCCAATGCCCAAAGTGATATCGGAATAATCTAACTTGATCGCGTCTGTATCTATACTTACCTTAAGATCACACTGTGTATATCCTAAAAGAATATATGGGTAGAGGGTTTTTGAGATGGGTACTCCCCCAATAAAGTAGGCACCGTAGTAGATATCAGCCTCTTGTTTGACTCGATACCCATATATATTTTGATTGTCGCCCTCAAGCCCGGAACCAAGCCGCCACTCCAGTGCGGCATATTTACCAAAGGAAGCACCAAATCTTGCATATGCTGAAGACAAAGATAATTCATCCATGCCCACATGCTGGTAATTTAGCTCCGCTAAGTTAATTCCCACATACGATTTGGAATTGAGAATATCTCCGTAGGCTTTGGTGCAAAATACAAATTAGAACATTTTGTAGGCGTGACTTCATGATTGACCTTATTTTTCCCATGCTCGCTTGATTTGTTTGATTCAGCTCTAGTATGGGAGTTGACATGTGTTCACCCTCGAATCACCAGGAATGGTGGCTAAAGAATTTCAACTTAGAATTAATCCAAGCATAGAATATAGATGCTTACTCTCTTTCTAGCAAAGGTATAATGGGCTTTTCACCGTCAGCGTACAGATAAGGGAAAGCTTGGTTGGTAATATTGCAGGTCTCAACGAATGAGCAATCCATCCATTTTTTAATGCGCTGAAATTACAATAGTAACCACGCGACGGCGGGGTATGGTCGGGCTGCGTTTCGCTGCAGTTTCTGCTAACGGCCATCCGCTTTCTTAATGCAGCACTTTATGGAAAGCTACCGGCATTTAACCACCCGTGTTTTTGAGAAGCTATCGTGCCAACCGACCGTCTCGTCACCCAAAAAAGAAAAAATTTCAAATGGGATCAAGCGGCAGAACGTGCGCCCAACTATCTGGACGAAAGACGGTGTCAAACCCTGTTGATTTACCACCTTGGTTCCTGTGATCAATTTCCCTAAGGTTCTAGAGGTAGTGGATTCCAGAATCAAGTAATACAGCAGGTAAATGGGTAAGCCCAATAGAAATTCTGGCACTTTTTCGATGGCGTTCACGGCAGGTGCTCCAAACAGAGTACCGGCTAATATGGCGAAAACAAACATCAAGGCCAAATAAGCTATATAGTCAATGAACATATTGGCCAACCGTAGCCCAGCCGAAGCGGGAAAAACATCGTCTATTTCTTGCTCTTCAGTTTTTAAATTACTATCCGGAGCCGTATAAATCGTATTTGTGTCTTCCATTCTAAATCCTATAGTTTTTTTTATGCAATTAAACTTTAACCATTTTATGGTGTGGTAAATTCAGAAAGCATGGTTTCTTAATGTTTGAATAACGCATTTGTCAGTTAATCTATTGGGGTTTTGGGTATCACCCAAGCCGGAGCTCGGGTAGCAGCTATTTCACCAGGAAAACCACGTAAACTTGCGCAATAGCTTTCATACTACCGGCATCAAATGGATCAACTGTTTTACCCGCGACTCTCTGCGAAGAATTGAACGAATCCTGATCAGAAAAAGAGCCAATATCCTCTGCTCGTATTGCTGCGCTAGACTGCCCTTGGATCTGCCTCGATGCTCTAAGCAAGTAACGTTCGGGCTGGCGAAGGTTGAATTCACTCACAGAATAGACTTTGCCAAGTTTTACATTCTGTAAAGACGCGATAGCTTGTGCCCGCTCCGTTGCATCTATTAACGCCGACGATAACGCCTTATCTGTAAATAATTTTGCGTTGCTTAGGCTTAGCGAAGTGCTTATATTCGCTGAAATATTCGAAGTGACCAATTCGTGCATGACTGTTTTGTATTTTGAAATATCCTTTAGGGTGATCTCTACAGATCTTGATACGTTAACCCCTACGTAAACTTCTTTGCGAAATTTCTCTTCATACTCATATTGTTTATGTATTCGAATACCGCTCGCGGCTACATCGGCAACGTCAATGCCCAATTTTTTACATAGCGTAATAAGTGCTACAGACTTCTTATCGATATCGCTCTTGGGCTTTTCAGCGTTTACGCCAACGCTTTCCAGGTAAACGACGAAAGTTGCAAGATCTGGCATTACATCAATTTCAGCGCTACCTTCCACATAAATATGAGGCTTATCGGGAAGCGGATTTGCTTGAACGATCGCAGTGAATAGCATAAAAGTAACAACAATCCAGTACCTAAACATTCTATGTTCTTCCTCTAATAGTTTTCGATTTTTGTTTTACCTAGCAAGCATAGCTTTGCGTACAGCTGTGACGGCTAGATTACTTGTCTATTGAAAAATGTCAGCGCCTTAGCTGTATCGAATTAAACACCTTAAGGTCGATCTAGCGCAAATACAATAACCGGGCATCTATAGCGGTGGTGTGCTTCATAGGGGCGGGCTTTCGGTATTGGATTTGGTAGAATATGGGAATACCGTTAAAGGTTGTCGCGGCTAAACAGAGAGCGTTGCGGTATAGCGGGAAATTTTACGCGGTTACCATTCTGACCAACTGGGAGCTATCAATTACCGATGCATACTCGCCATTAAGGTTTGCCAGTGACATTGCATGCACCTCCTGAGCGGTTCGATCTACACCGAAATAATCTGGTTTAGCAAAGGTAAAGCACGCATTTTCGATAACATAAACCCTATAACCCAGGTTCCCGCCCGTTCTGGCGGTGGCCTCTACTGAATTATTGGTGGCAACGCCGACCAACGCTATCTCACTGATTCCAAGCCCTTGTAGCTCGGCTGCAAGGGTATTGTTCGTAAACGCACAGGGAACCAACTTTTCAATTGTTTTTTCACCCTCGATTGGCTGAAACTCGCTCTTTACATCAAACCCGTCTTGCTCCGGCCAAAAGACCGAATCACGATCTTTTGACTGATGCTTTACGTGAAAAACTGGCCATCTGTTAGCTCGCCATAGATCAAGAATACGCAGAATTTCCTCTTCGGCATTTGGGTTATTACGCTTACCCAGCTTTGGGTGGTCTATGCCCTTTTGCTGATCTATGACGACTAAGGCAATCACGTGCTTAATTCCTCTGTTAATCCAACGATTTAGCTGTGCCGATTAGCAACGCCATCACCCGCAAATAGCGCGCATAATATTCAGCCACACGGCATGTATAGTCGATAGTTGAAATACTTCCGACCTTTACCATCGACAACTACCGGCGAGCTGGTGGAAAATGCTCTGTCGTTTTCAACAAGAAAGTGGCTACTTCTTATGGCCAAGTAAGTGCGCTATCGCACCAAATAAGCAAAGACCTGTGCCCGCAATAACGAACGGGACCCAAATGCTTATCCAGGTATCGGAGCTTTCGAGGTTTAGCGCCGCAAAAGACGTGCAGGCGAGTAAAACGATCGCGCCAAGAATGATGACAAATTTTATGTACATTAGATACCCCCTTTATATTCCATTAGCTTTAGAAAAAATTAATGGAACATAGTGAATCAATTGCAATAAAAATTGGTTGCTAGCATAAAACCAAAGTACTGCGCCTGTAGATATTACTCGGCGAATGCCCTGGTTATGTGAGCGTATAGACTACAGATAAATTGGCAACATTGTGAATGATAATAGGTAAAACAAGGCTGCCCGTTAGCTGACGACGCCAAACAAAGCAAAAGCCGATACCTCCCGTAGCGAACGTTATAATAGGGCTAAACCCGACAGTACGGCGAGTAAATTGTATGCCGTAAGCAAGGCCAAACAAAATCGATATGAAAACACATGCCACAGTGATTTTTGCGCCGGACAATTTTAAACCGGAAAACACAGTGGCCTTACTCAAAACCAAGAGAAAAACGCCCCCAAACATAATCTCCACGTCAATCCCCGGCACTGAAGCGTGATACAGAAATAGTAAAAATATAGCCAACAACAAAAAGGAGTAATTAGACTATTCACGATCAAGCCCAAGCCCCGCGGTGAACGAAACGTCGGCCCCGCGGAGCGCGTTTTCTGCCCTTGGCGTGGTGCTGGGCATTGCTAGGTGAGCTTGAATACATTGCGTAATTTAAGCCAGTTTATAGCTGGAATTTTAGAGAAGTTAATGCCTAATGGCGCGACACAAAAATAGTACAGTGTTAACCGAAGATCGTACAAATTGGGAATATAGGGATCGAATTTAATTTTAAGTGTTAACCATTTCCCTGATTTTTACTGCTTTTTCAAAATGATCCAACTTATTGGTCATAATCCACCACTCTGCGGCTTCCATTAGCAATTTAGGATCGTCGTTTCTGTTCGCGAAAAAGGCATAGAACGAAAGACCTACGTTCTCGCCCTTTTTTTCTATTTTCTCGTCACAGACATCGATAATTTTCTGCTTAAGGCTTTCTCTCATGCACAACTCAACTTATATTAATGATATTTAATCAGTGTAAAGCTAATAGCACACTAACAAGCGTGGATAGCGTGGATAGCGTGGATAGCGTGGATAGCGTGGATGACTGTGCAGTGAGTTAACAATATGGTTAACGCTACACATTGCTCGAAATGAAATTTTTGCTATCTACCTACAGTAAACTCCGTATCTTCGGTGATTATCCCCATATGCCCTTTTACTTTAACATAGTCTCTATCTGGTTCTATAGAATCTACAGCGGCTTTCAACATAGCAGCTTCTAGAAATGTTACTACACGAAAAGCACTATTTATATCGATTCTATTTGGACCGGCACCCCAAGAACGCACAAATCGATTAAATTCATCAATGATTACGACTCTGTGGTGTTGACCAAAAAAAACACATACTTTGAGGGAGTGCCGCTGTCGGGATCGCTTAAATCTGATCCATCGATGGATGACTTCACGGTTAAAGAAAAATAGAAGGTAAAAGGAGCCGATATGACTAATCCAAATACTATTGATATTTTCTTAAGTCGCTTTATTGTGTCTAACGCGTTTGTCAGTAGTGAGGAGAAGCCGGAAAAATTTTTGAGCAAAAGAAGGCCCCTTTGAACACCTCTTCCAACAATGCTTTAACTTTGTCACAGGCACCAAATTTCGACAACTTCCTAGCAGGAAATTTTATTCAACGATAGTTACAGACCTCGATTATCGATCGACGAATAAATCGTAGTCGTTTGGTCTCTGGATTAATTTTCGTTCGCAAGCGAATGGAAATCCTTCAAATTTCTCGAGCTACCGTCCCCTTCCTATTGCCAAAATTCGATCGTTAATCAAGAGAAAGGGCTTGTGTTAACTATTAGCCGCCCGTTGTGGTAAGGCGCAAGCTTTGCTAGGCTGTGCAATAGCTGCGTCTACTGTATCGGCGCGAATCAAGCTACCGTGGTTCGATAGAGATTATCACAAATAATTATTAAAACAGATAAGTCTCACTTCAAGAGCAATGGAGAGCCCTATGAGCGGCCATTTCATTTCCAGCCTTGTTAAGCAAAAACCAACAAAGTTTGTCATTTTGCTGGTTGGCATTTTTTATATTCCTTCGCTCTATGCGGATGACTTTTCAGAATCGTCGACACAAATTTCTGCAGTTAAGTCGCGCACACTAAAGCCATATCGAGGCACAACGATTCAATGGGCCAATACGTTCCGGTACAACTGGGGAATGCGGATGAGCGAACGCGATTCTCGTATTGCAGATCATGCGCTTTTTGACCAGGGCGACGCGCTCTTCGATCGTTATGACATTAACACAAACCGCATAGACTGGTTCTCCGAACTCGATATACATTTTCCCGGTCGTTATGGTGCTCGCCTTACCGCTGCAGCATGGTATGACGAAGCCTATGGCACTTATGGAAAAAGTAACCCAGATGCTTTAGGGGGGCATATCTTTCCAGATAGCTACGAGAATGGTGAATTTTCGTCGTATGTAAAACGTTATTACGCAGGCCCCTCCGCAGAGTTGCTCGATGCCTTTGTTTTTGGGGCGTTTGACGTCGGAGTGACGGTGTGGAATGTGAAGTTAGGTCGCCACGCTGTAGTCTGGGGGGAATCGTTGTTTGGTAATACGAATGCCGTGTCTTATTCCCAGGTGCCTAACGATGGCATGAAAGGTATCACCAACCCCGGTGCTTCCGCTAAAGAAACGGCACTGCCACTCAGCCAATTTTCAGTGTTGGCGCAGCTGACGCCCGAGCTTTCGGTCGTTGGCCAATACAGCGCAGAATGGCGCGCTAGTAGGCTGCCAGAGGGCGGCACTTACTTTGGTCTTGATGTTGCGAATCAAGGCCCAAATGTTAATCGACTTTCTTCGTTAGACGGAGAAAAGGGAGACCTGGGCCTGGGGCTAATCTGGCGCTCGAGGATGCTAGATAGCACGGTGGCAATTTATCATCGCCAGTTTGATGATAAAACCGGGTGGTTGGCTCAGCCCACCGGCGGAGGGCAGACTCGCGCGGTCTATGCCAAAGATATTTCCCTGCAAGGGGTGTCATTGGCAAAAAATATCGGCGGGGCGTCCCTTGGTGCAGAGCTGTCTCACCGGCGGCACATGCCTTTGGTCAGTAGTGGTTCAATGCCTTCCGATCGCTATGAGGGAGCAAAAGGAGAAACGTGGCATAGTGTCATTAATGCGCTTGTCAGCATCGGCCCGAGCCCTTGGTATGATTCTGCCATTCTCTTGTCCGAAGTGAATTGGTCCAGGCTCGACAAGGTGACCGACAACTCAGAACTTTTTCGAGCGCAAAGGTACCAGGCGGCCTGCGATACCAATGGAACAATACAAGGTTGTGCCGACAACGAAGCCTTTGGTTTGAGTGTGGCTTTCACGCCGACGTGGTTCCAGGTATTCCCTGGCGTCAATATTGAAATGCCGGTATTTATTTCTAAAAATATTCATGGCAATGCGGCTACTAACGCTGGCGGAAGCGAAGGGTTCACGCTCTACAAAATCGGCTTGACGGCAAAAGTATTTGTGCGCCACAAATTGGGCGTGGCATACACCGGCTACGATCAAAAAATTCAGTCAGCGCCAGATTCAGTGTTTGGATCACGACTGCTAGGGCCACCATATAAAGATAAAGATTGGCTCTCTTTTACCTATAGCGTAGTTTTTTGAGCAAGGATGATGATTGATGAACTCCCCGTGCTGGGCTATCTGTTTTATTTTCTCGATCGTTGGTGGTCTGCCTAGTGCTTGGGCGGCAGTCAGTGCTGTGGAAGCGCGCCAATTAGGAAGCAAGCTGACATATTTCGGGGCAGAACAGGAACCGAATGCTGAAGGTAGTATTCCTGCCTACACTGGCGGTATTCAGGAGGCTGATTTTCCCGCAGATTTCCAAAAAGGTTCAGGGCGCTGGGCCGACCCTTTTCCTGAAGAAAAGCCGTTGTACTCAATTTCAAGTGACAATATTGATCAGTTTAGCGATAAGCTAAGTGAAACCAGTCAGGCATTGCTGCGGCGTTACCCAAGCTATCGGATGGATATCTACCCCAGCCATCGTAGCGTGTCATATCCAGACTGGGTGCTCGAAAATAGCGTAAACAACGCTACACAGGCAAGGCTGGAAAAAGATGGCTTGTCAGTTAAAGGCGCCTTTGGGGGGGTTCCATTTCCAATTCCGAAGAATGGATACGAGGTGATGTGGAATCACCTATTGGCGTATAACGGTTATCCTGCTGAATTCGAGGGTCGCAACTGGTATGTCGATAGCAGCGGGCGGGCCATTAACACCGTGACATTAAAAGCCTCTCTTCAGAGTCAGTACTACATGCGCTCTTCGAATGCCGAGAATCTTAAGAAAAAAGGCAACGCGTACATCGAAACCGCCCTGCATTTTCTATCGCCACCGAATGCCGCAGGCAACGCGGCGTATTCGATAGACACATTAGACCCAGTTAAGCAGCCTAGGCGGGCCTGGAGCTATTCCGCCGCAACTCGCCGTATTCGAGTGGCGCCGGACTTAACTTATGACACGCCTGTGGGAGTATTTGGTGGCATATTGAACTTTGACGATTCGTTTTTGTATCAGGGCCGGTTAGATCTGTTTGATTTTACCCTCCTTGGCAAACGTGAAATGTATATCCCCTACAATAATTACCGCTTAGTTTTTCAGACCAGCGCTTCGCAAATTTTGAACCCCAATCACCTCAACCCGGATTTTGTGCGTTGGGAGCTACATCGTGTATGGGTAGTGCAGGCTATTCGAAAAGCGGGTGTCAAACATAGCTCGTCCAAACGATTATTCTACTTCGATGAAGATTGGGGTGGTGCGGGAATGACCGATGCGTATGGCGACAAGGGCCAGTTAAGCAAAGGGATATTTATGGCGCAAACGCCACTTTATGATCTGAAAATCCCCCTAGCCAGAAGCTATTGGGCCTATGATATTCGGGATAAACGTTACACTTTTGCTCAGCATTTTGGGGATCAAGGAATGGGATTTTATATTCAATCTGAAGGTTTTCCGCCACTAACGTTTACCCCCGATGCATTACCTCGTCGTGCTCAGTGACCTATGGCTTTTTCCGGTTCGCTTCATCGATGTCAGCTCAGTCTATTCACAAGGTTGGTGTTGATATCGATTCTGATTGGCAGCTTAGCTGCCTTAGGTACCGCCTTTTATTTTGCTCATATAGTCACCAACAAAACCCCCGTTGAATTAACCAACGAATATCATCTCAATATGGATGTGCTGCAAGCTGCTGTGGAGATGTCTGTCTTTACGGATGAGCACGATCGAAGAACATTCGATTTATCTGCATTGTCTGAATTGATTGATAGCTACGGCACGAGTACAGATGTTAATTACGTTAGTTTTCGTTATGTCACTGAAGAAACAGCTTTCCATAAAGACATTGTCATCACGCTAAAAGCGCCTGCTTTTTTTGTATGGATGTGCGGCGTCAACTCCATTACTTTCAATAAACCTTTAATTGTAGACGGCGAATACTTCGGTCTTCTGACCATTTCAATGTCTCCAAATCGTCTGGTCAACGAAGCCTGGGATCAATATCTCTTGGTGTTAGGGAGCGTGGTGGCTCTATTGGTATTTGTACTGCTGGGTATGGCTTTGGTTCTTTATCGATCCCTACGCCCGCTAAAAATATTGGCCTCAGCCGGTGAGCAAGTTGTGAGAGGGGATCTATCAGTTCGGGTTCCTGTCACCGGTACTCCCGAACTGCAAATAGCCCTTTCAACGTTCAACAAAGTAACCGAAGGCTTCCAGGAAATGTTGGCGGCGCTACGGGAAAGCGAATCTCGTTTTCGGCAACTGGCGGAATTATTGCCTCAACTAGTTTGGACATCTCAACCAGATGGTTCCTGCGACTACCTCAACCGAAAGTGGCTGGAGTTTACGGGTGTGCCGGAACAAGAACAGCGAGGGCGTGGCTGGCTGAAACAAATTCACGCCGATGACTATAATAAAGTGTTAGCAGAGTGGGATACGGCAACCCGATCCGGGGATGAATTTAGAGTGGAGTCCCGAATTCGCGAAGCAAACGGAGAGTATCGATGGTTTGATATGCATGCCGTAGCACTGCGTGGCCTAAAGGGAACGGTTGTAAAGTGGTTTGGTTCGAGTGTCGATATAACGGAACACAAACGTGTTGAAATGGCACTGCGCGATAGTCAGAAACAGCTCTCTTTCGTACTAGAGGGAAGTAACCTTGGCTTTTGGGATTGGGATATTCAGGCAGGCAAGGTAGATCGCAATTCGATATGGGCCGAAATGTTGGGCTATACCTTCGAAGAGATCGCCCAGAGCGTAGCTCAATGGTCTGATTATATTCATCCCGAGGATGTAGCGAGTGCTTGGCAATCCATCCAGAGTAATCTGGATGGAAGAACGACACAGCACGAAGCCACCTACCGCATGCGAACAAAAGAAGGCGATTATAAATGGATATTAGATCGTGCGAAAGTCGTAGAGCGTAACCACGATGGTGTCGCTGTACGCATGGCCGGCACCCATTCCGATATCACGCTACAAAAAATAGCTGAGAATGAATTAAAAATTGCGGCTACCGCTTTTGAATCCCAAGAGGGGATTATGATCACCGATGCCGAAGAAAAAATCCTTCGTGTTAATAACGCTTTTGTTTCAATTACCGGATACTCAAAAAAAGAGACGCTGGGAAGGCACTCCAACCTACTTCGCTCTGGCAAGCATGATGTGAGATTCTTCCGGTCTATGTGGGATAGCATTCACTCGGCGGGAACCTGGGAAGGAGAGATTTGGAACCGCCGCAAAGACGGAGAAATATACCCTGAATACCTGAACATAACCGCAGTGAAAGACGATTCGGGTATAGTAACAAACTATGTCGGAACGTTTATCGACCTTACCAAAAATAAAGCTGCTTCAGAGCAAATTAGAAACCTGGCATTCTACGATCCTCTAACACAACTGCCCAATCGCCAATTATTAGTGAGCCTGCTCGATAAGCTGCTAGTCTCCAATACGCAATCAAATAATTTAGGTGCGCTACTTTTTATAGATCTAGACCACTTTAAACTACTTAACGATACATTAGGCCATGAGATTGGTGATGTGCTATTAAAGCGAGTCGCCACACGACTGAGGGGATGTGTGAGTGCAGGTGATACGGTAGCAAGGCTTGGTGGTGATGAGTTCGTTGTGCTCTTGCCGGGATTAAGTGAAGAGCCCTTGGCCGCCGCAGCTGAGGCTGAAACAATAGGCGCAAAAATTCTTGATTCGCTAAATCAAGACTATCAGCTAAATTCCCACACCTATTACAATTCCGCCAGTATAGGCGCGACCCTTTTTCACGGCAGCGAGCATAAAGTCGGTGACATTCTAAAGCATGCCGATATTGCTATGTACGATGCTAAGCGAGCGGGCCGAAATAATTTACGATTTTTTGATCCAGTGATGCAGGAGGCCATTGATGTACGTGCAGAAATGGTGAGAGATTTGCGTACTGCGGTAGATCAGCAAGAATTTCAACTCTATTACCAAATGCAAGTCGATGGTGCGGGGCGTCCACTTGGGGCGGAGGTTCTCATTCGATGGAACCACAGCACAAGAGGAATGGTTTCGCCACTTAGTTTTATTCCTCTAGCTGAACAAACAGACCTAATATTACCGATAGGGGAATGGAGTTTAAGGGTTGCTTGCTCTCAGCTAAAACGTTGGGAAAGTAACCCTTACTTTCGGCACTTAACCTTGTCTATCAATGTCAGTGCCAAGCAATTTCATCACGTTGAATTTGTTGATCGTATAAAAACGACGATCTCTCAGCACCAAGTCAATCCGCAACTAATTCAGTTAGAGATAACAGAGAGTATGCTGTTAGAAAATATAGATACAGTTATCGAAAAAATGCAGGATCTACGCTCGTTTGGTATTAGGTTTGAACTAGATGATTTTGGAACTGGCTATTCTTCTTTGCAATATCTAAAAAAGCTACCAATAGACAAATTAAAAATTGACCAATCATTCGTAAGGGACATCACGGAAGATGAGAGCGATAGATCAATTGTACGTACCATTATAACCATGGCCAAAAGTCTCAATTTGGGCGTGATAGCTGAAGGAGTGGAGATAAAAGATCAGCAAAAGTTTTTACTAGATAACGGATGTGATCATTGCCAAGGCTATCTATATGGTAGGCCTACTCCAATAGATGAATTTGAAAAATCATTGATGAAACTGTTTGAGAAACGTCCGGCCAGCACGGCTTAGCAACCAAGCATAATTGTATTCCCATATAACGCTGCGCTAGCAACACCGACGATTTTTCAATCGCCCCACGAAGCGAACCCCAAATGCTTGTTTTACGCCGAAAATAGATTTCATAATACCCATGCTAAATGAGCTTTTTCATTTTTATATGTTCAATGCCTTGCTCCAGGTATAGTTCGCCAATAACCTCATAGCCTAGTTTTTTATAGAATAATATTGCTGTTTCTCTTGCAGACAATACTATTTGTTTTGTCCCCTTATCTTTTAGAAACGTCTCAACATCTGACATGAGTCTCTTTCCTGCACCTTTCCCCTGAAAAGACTCAGCTACAGCCATTTGCCTCAGTTTGACTACTGCGTCATTTTCTGTAGGTTTAGCGACAACACAGCCTTTAAGATGATGATCACTGAAACAACCAAAATGTAGCTGGTTTTCTTCACCAAATGTGTCTGAAACAGTAAGCTTCTTTCCCAAAGGAACCCTTAGAACATCAGATCTCAGTCTTAGTGTTTCTGCGTATTCTACGGTATTGTATTTAATTTCTTTAGTTATCATAAATAGTACTGTGGTTTTCATCTAACGCTGCCTTAATCGACCCTAAAGCGTAATTGGGTTTACATGGAAACTGAAAGATGTTTTGAACGTTGCGCTTGAATACTTTGTTGCTCTTCGGTATTGAAGTCAGGTGCATAGTGCGCTAGCCACCATGAAAACTAGCGCGAACAACCAACCACTGATTGTTGCGTATATTACAGTATTCAGCGCGCCATATTTTTCATTGTTAATGCTTGTGCTCTCTTTAATAAATTCCGCTAGCTCCTTTACAAGTTCGGCTTCTCGTATTTCCAGCATTTTTTTGCCTACTCAGAAACAGAGATACGGCACGAGAGGCTTGGGCGCCTACGATAATGAAGTACCCGAAAACCTGGAAGCCTATTTCCATTATATGTCTGGTAAGTGGCTCAAAGAATATACAGAACAATAGCGCGGAGCGTGCTTAGCCTTGGATTTGATCACCGCTATTAGTATGCGCCTGTCCGAGGAAATAAGTAGAGATGGTAAGTTGACCCTATAGTGACCAAGCCTTGAAGGCTAAGTTCTCTTAGAGGATTTTTTGAAGATAAATTAGCACAGTCTTCGTAGGAATCGCCATCGGTGGATTTACATTTCAGTCGGAGATCAAGCCGCGCCGCTTAGATAAACTGAACTGAAACATGCGTAGAATCTGCTAAAGGCTGGGGCTAAATTTGTTACAAAGCTTGGGGTATACCAGCAACAAGTACACAGCCATGGAAATCCATATCTGACTCAACAACGCATTCTTTGACGTGCCGAGAAATACCCTAACGTTCAAACTTTGCCTGATCCACTTAAAGAAAATTTCAATCCGCTAGCGGGCTTTGTAAATATCTGCAATCGTTTCTACGGCAAGCTTGAAATTGTTGGTAAGGAAAACGGTGACCTTCCCTGGAGGTGGGTAACCCACCCGAGCAGGACTCTGATCCATCCTGGCGCTTATTTTATAGGCAGATAGCCCTACCTGCAGACGGGCTCTCCCCCTCAAACACGCGCCTCGCCCCCGAGCACAAAAAGCCCACGGCGGTGGGCTTTTTGTTCGATCTTTAGCGTTGCGATGTTACAAGGTTTTGTCGTTTTTGCTCTCTAAGTTTTTAACTATCGCGATAGCTGATTGCTCGGCCCACAAAGACATCGCTACGCTTAGTGATTCAGACACCAATGTGAGCTCTCTTTTGCCAATATTTGAATTGTAAAATGATGAATAACTGTCAAGTTCTTCGTTGGATATGTTGCGATATATGTAATACGACATCAATACGGCTTGTTGTTCCATTTGAGGGGTCAGCAATGCTCGCATTGAATCAATTTGCTTATCTAATTCAATAGTCGCCTTCTCGTCGTTTCCACCCGACGCCTGCAAAAATGCCGTTGTCATTGCCTTGGTTACCTGAACAGCCATTTCTACCATCATATCCACCATATCTGTAGCGACTACAAGGCGGCGTATAGCTTGTATGGTTTCTGGTGCCGGAGGTGCTACCTGAAGGTCTGCGATATAATGAAGCAGATCGCCTTGAAAGTTGGGAGATGCCGAATCTAATTCTGCCGCTGTAATTTTTACCACCAAAGGACTTTTTCTCCAGTCAAGCAAAGCTGAGATCTCGCCACTGTTTGAATTTTTCTGAATGTGATTAAAAATGGACTCTTTAATAACAGAGGAATCCCAAGAATATGTGAGAACTTGCATAATCTCTTTCTCAGTCTCTGGGTTTTCTGAGGTGAGAAGCCTTTGATTAATCATTGCTTCAATCTGCAGGGGTACGGAATCAATTATCTCATCTACGCCACTTAGCGCCATGTACTGCCTAATTTGCTCTTCTGGAATTTTTTCACTAAAGGCAAATGCCTGAAAACTTAGCAAGCTGATCAATAAAATGTGTAATACGGCCTTCATACTCTGCTCCTTGATTGAGATTTTGTTCCATATTACCACGGGGTATTTAATTATTACGAGGTGATATCAATGGGGAGAGAATCATTATCAATTAACTTGCGAATAGCTCGGAAGTTCCAATCAATGTCGTGAGAGGAAGGCTTTGATCACCCGTGAACTAATTGACGATATGCCCCTACTGGGGGCTAGCCGTATACCCGAATCGGAATATTGGCAGAGAGGTGTAAACAACTGAATATCTTTGGGCATTGACCTGCCGCTCGTAGCTAAAGCTAGGATGCTCCGTAGCGTGGGTTGCTGTCAGTACGCGTACAACAACAATCGGAGTAGATGTTTGACGTGACAAATTTTTTATACCGACTTATGCAGTGGATGGAAATCAACACTAAACTCATCTTTATTTAATTTGCTGCACCATAGTTTCGGCGAAAATGGGCCGTTATCTATCATATTTTTTATATTTTCTTGATGCTGATCTGGCGTATTTACACCAAAATATACAGCTTGAATTGCATCGTTTCTTAGTAGGTACGATGCCCCACTTCTACGCATTATTGGTGAACCCTCTGGGTCTAAGATAGACCTGTATTCCTCTTCGTAATCCCAAATTCGGGATTTAATCAATAATGGTCGTAAAGCCCTTATATCTTTAGGTTGAGGAAAATCTATAGTTGGGTATTCTTTTTGATATTTTACTTTAAAAGTAGCGCTCAACGGCAATTGAGATGCGTCGAATTGTACGCATATTCCTTGGTGTGAATTTGCATAGTGAGACCATAATAGTAAGTTTCGGTTACTCTTTGTGAAACAACAAATTCTAATTTCGTTATACGCTTTTAATACTGATTCTGTCAGGCCGCTTTGAAGCTTCTCTGGGCGCGACATATTAATTGAAACCATTTGTTTTGCCTTTTTTGTACTTAGCCCCTGCTCTTTGCCCAACCTATTTAAATATTTTCTCATTTTGTATGCATCACCACATTTGGTTGGATACTTAAAATGCGGTCTGCATTCAAAAGGGTCATTCAAAGATATCGGCAAAGAGTGGTACAATTTCGCTTCACAAAAAAGAGTGGCTAAGTACTCAGGGTGATCTTCGTTGTATTTAAAAAATTTGTATAGATGTTTGACTCCTGCCTGATGAGGAAAAGGATGGTCCTTTCTAAAATCAATTTGTGATAACATTTTTCGATATTACTTACTCATTATGGGTATAGTAGTTATTCGCATAAAAATATTGCGCCTAATTTCACCAGTAAAATCCATTCTCCTGGATCGATCGAATAACCGCATTACTCTACCGACGAACAATGATGTTAATTAGCAAAAAACTCTCATCGGCCTAATCTATCAATACCTACCTAGATGAACACCAATAAAAAAATTCAACACGCTCAGACTTATACCGTTGCGCTAACAACTGACCACCACTTACAGTATTATCTAGAACTTCGGATAATTCTGTCATTGAATTCAACGCTTCATCGATCCTTCTCAAACTCTTCCCCCGCCCTGTTTGAATAAAAAAGTTCAAAAAGCGAATAAGCCATCAGGATTTATTCTTTCTCTTTGTTCGCTGCTCAAAACGGTATGCGATCATATGGTAGATGGTCGTTAGGGTGCCGATACAAAATATTATGGTTGGAATTATAAATCCGGCGAAGAAGATGCCTAGTTCGGGTATAACGTAGCAGTAAAGGGTAATGGCGAGCATTAGTGATGTAATTAGCAGCTCGACGATGAGTAGCTGTGCTTCTCCTCCGTATTTTGCATTAATCGTTTTCGACCAGTAATGCGTTACGCCGACAGAAAATTTTCTCATGTGTCTACCTCTCTATATGCTCTGTGGCGCATACCCATAATGCCAGGCTCGGGCAAGTCGAGAAATGGGTTGTTTTGTGTTTACGTGAAGCGCCGGATAAACACGGAATATCGCCTTGGTTTTATCGTTATGTTGGCCCACTTGTTCAAGTGGGCGCAAATACACCTTAAGGATGATTTATGGCAAGCACAATAGTCTCGGGTTTATAGCGGTGGCGCGATACATAACAGAGGAACCGATAGAGAGGTTTGGGTGGGCGCTGCCGGATTGCCCTCTGACGTTTTCGACAGGGATCAGTACAGATTTAGGCTTTGTGGTGTCTAGGCCCCAATATCGCGATTAGCCGAGGAACATGAATACAAGGAATTGCAGTATTAACACAGTAAAAACCGATATTGATATAAGCGTACTGGAAAGCAGCCATAGCCCTACGTGACGGTTTTCAAATATTACCGGGCCAACTCCAGAGCTGAAAACAATACCGAAAGATATAATTGAAGCTAACAGGATAACCTGGGGGAAAGTGCTGATATTCAGGGCAACATACAGAGGTAAGACAGTATGATTTTACTGATGAGATATAAACCAAGATCTTGATTTAACTTTCCTTCGTGACGCGCTCTAGCCTAGCCTCGTCGAGTGTCATGTTGGTCCACTTCAGCCAAGGCTTAACAATAATAAAGTCATGCCACAGCCAACTAGAGACCCAGATAATAAACGCCCCAGAAAGAGCCTGGATATTGAAACTGAGTGTACTTATTTGGGTAATAAAGAGGTGAAAATCAAAATCAATGGTGGCTATAGGTTTCCATATTGTTAACAACCTTCCTTAGACATTTATTGTTGGTATTAAACTGAACAGCGAAAACAGCGGTTGAGAACATTCGGTTTTCGGCAAGTAATAAGTCTTTTAAAGGTGTTTATCGTAACGCGTTTTTGCTTGTTTCGCGGTTTTTTTAGATCATAAATTCGTTTTATGACAATTAGTCCGTGGTATTTATATATTTGGAAAAGCGCGTGTCACCACTCCGTTCAATGGCGTTTTTACACTGAACGGTGTGGTGAGCGTGGCATTTTTTAATTAGAAATGTATTTGAATGACCAGGCCGCTATTGGATCTTGTTTGGCCGTCGAGGTAGAGGCGCTGGTGCCGAAGGCCAAGCATGATGTCTTCGTTCAATGGCAACATCGCGCCCACGGAAAAGTATGGGTCTACGCTGCCGTCGAGCTTGGTATTGGCACTACCTTCCGCCGACACTACATCGCCCTGCCAGACAAAAGCGCCCACTTCGGCAAAGGCGAGAAGGGCTTCGAATAGTTCGGCGTTGTATCTTGCCCCCAGTGTTAAGCCCGAGCCAGTAAGCGGGTAATTATTTTTTAATGCTGCCGGTAGCGTGCCGCTACCGGCGGGTACTTCGAAGTCTACCGTGACGCTGCCTAAATCGAGATAACCCATGGTTGCGGCCAGGTGCTGGTTATAGTTGTAGCCCCATAAAACGTGTAAAGCGGTGCTGGATGTGTCGTATTGGGTGGTGTTTACCGCTACGCCATCGGACGCCATTGCGCGGGTAAAATCGCGCTCGTTTTGTGAGCTGGTGGCTCGGGCCACGCTTACCTCGGCAAAAC
The DNA here is from genome assembly GCF_014211975.1 of Teredinibacter haidensis. Taxonomy (NCBI): domain Bacteria; kingdom Pseudomonadati; phylum Pseudomonadota; class Gammaproteobacteria; order Cellvibrionales; family Cellvibrionaceae; genus Teredinibacter; species Teredinibacter haidensis. Next base: position 3,880,893 of record NZ_CP060084.1, on the reverse strand, counting down.
TATTTTGCGATATTTCCTTCCAGTTTAGCGCGTATGTTTTTTCACTGGGCAGGCTGAAGGCGGTTAGCCCGGCGATGCACGCCGCCAAACTGCTTTTGTGGCCTGGTAATTTTAGCTGGCGTTTTTTTCTGTTGGCCCACGCCAGTCCACCCAGCAGTAATACCAGTAGCGGACCGACACTTCCGCCGCCGCCGCGGGTATTTACAGTTTGTGTGTTTTGCACGGCGATGCCACCGGGGTCTTCCACGTTCGCATTTGCTATACCGTCGGCATCGTTAGGGCCGCCATCTTCGATGGTGAGCTGCAAGCACAAGTGGCCAGGCACTAATCCAGGTTGCCATTCCGTTGCACCCGGAGGTGGACAGAAGCCCAATTCGCCAGAGCTGGAGTGCAAACTGTTTGACGCGTCTTCAACAAAGGTCGACCAGCCACTGTCACTCAATTTCCGATAAACGCCATTCTCGGGAATGGGTTCTTGCAATGGAATGACAACGCTTACCGATTGGCCTCCGATAGGCAGGTCTGCAATTTCAAAGTCGAACAGATCACCGGCAAGGGTGAAGTCGGTATCGTCTATCAGCTCTTCTTGCTCTGCTATGTCCTGCTGGTTTAAGCGAGCGCCACCGGAACGCCCCGCCTGCGCAAACCGGCCTAAACGACACTGAACGCCCGGATCACATTCGAGTAGGAAGGCATCGGTGACGGCGGCCGCTTCGGGCACCACATTGTTGGCGGTGATATTGTCCAGGTAGTCGGGAATACCATCGCGATCGGTATCCGCCGTGCCTTCTGTTTGATCGTCGATCCCGTCACCGTCGCTATCCGTGGAGGCAGCGAGTGTGGGTGCCGATGATACGATTACGACATTGATTGTTTCGGTATCGGTGGCGCCTTCGTTATCGGTGACCGTTAGCGCTATTTTGTAAACACCGTTGGCGAGGCTGCTGGGGCTAAACACGAAGGAGCCATCAGTGCTATTGCCGTCGGTATCGCTTAGGTTGCCCCTGCGGGAAGACCAGCTGTAGGTGTGGGTGTCGGCGCTGTTTGGATCGCTAATAGCCGAGCTAAGGGTTACGGGGCCGGCATCGGCTGTTACCAGCAGTGTGACCACACCATTTTGTCTTGCTTCAAGCGCGACTTGAGGTGCGATATTGCGCTCGACAATCGTCAGGCGATTCACTGTTCGCGCACCGGCGTTAATATCGTAAAGGTCGGCCTCGAAGCCGTCCGCCAGATCTTGCGCGTTAGTGGTTCTATCATCCAGGCGAACGATCAGCTGTTCGTCGTTTTCGGCGACGCTATCCGAGACAATATTAACGCTTAGCTGCACACTGGTTTCACCGGAATTAAGTGTGGCCACACCCGCGACTAAATCGTGATCTGCCGAGGATGCTGTGCTGGCAGAATCGATCAGGTAGGGAATCTGAAACGGGTAGAAAGGCGCTTTACCGTTCAGCAGCAGTGTGATTCGAGCAACGCCACCTTCAACATTGGTGCTGTCTTTACTGACCGACACCAAGGGCCGCACGTAGACTTTTTGCGTGACCTCGCTGATGTTGTTTTTATTATCGGAAGCCTGCCAAACAATATTGTTGACCCCCGGCGCCAGTTTGTATTTATCGATTACCGCACCTAAGGGAAACAGGTTACAGCAACCGTTACCATCGACGTTATCGCTCACTAATGCCGCCATGGCAGTATCAACGGCTGAGGTGTCGGCGTTGGCGGCCAAACCTAAGAGCTGCGCCGTGGTGACGTCGGTATAGAGCGCGACCGCATCTAAGATGATATCGGCAGGTGCGGTAATTTCCGGGGGCGTGGTATCGATATAATCTGTTCCATTATTGGGGTCGGTTCCATCTTTGCCCTCTTGATAATTGGTAATGGTATCGCTGTCGGTATCTTCGCGCGCAACCACGGTTAGATCGAAGGGCGTTAGCGCGACGGTATTCACGCCATCGCTCACGCTGATTTGAATACCGCTGGCGACACCCACGTCGTCGGCGCCCGGTTCACCGCTCAGGGTACCGGTGGTGGTATCAAAATCTAGCCAGCTTGGCGCCCCGCTTACGCTGTAGCTAAGGTCAAAATGACTGTCTCCAGGTGTGACCTCGGGGGTAAAGCTGTAGTCACCCTCTTCTTCTACATCCGCAGCGGGCGTACCTGTTACAACGGGTGCGGCGGCCGGTACAAATTGTATCTGCACGTTGGCTGCGTTAGAGCTTGCTTCGCTATTATCATCGACGGTGTAGCTAAAGCTATCGCCTGTGGTGACATCGGCATTTGCATTGGATGTGTAGGTAACGGTGCCATCGTTATGATTAACGAGTGTGCCCTGGGTGGGCTGAACCGTAATGGTGATAGCAGTAGGGTCTAAGGTGCCATCGATATCGCTGTCGTTGGCCAGCAGGTCAATGGATTCTGCTACAGCGATAACCACCGTTGCGGTATCCGCGTTGGCCAAAGGCGCATCGTTAACCGGGTCGACGGTGAGCGATACCGTGGCGGTGTTGGAGCTTGCTCCATCACTGTCATTGACCTGGTAGCTAAAGCTGTCGTTACCCGCGAAGTCGTCAAGCGGCGTGTAGGTTACGCTGCCATTTGCGGGGTCGACGGCGACAACGCCGGAAGCAGGATCACTGACTAGCATCACCGATGCCGGGGCCAGGCTGCCGTCTATATCGCTGTCGTTACCTAAGACGTTAATCATAAGGGTCGCGTCTTCCAGCAAGCTTACGGTGTCATCCTGGGCGACCGGTGCGTCGTTCACGCTAGCGACCGTTACGGTTACCGTGGCTGCGGCCGAGGTAGCACCCAGATCATCTTCTACGGTATAGGTGAAAGAGTCACTGCCATTAAAGTTAGCGGAGGGCGTATAGGTAATGGCGCCGGTTGTGGTGCTGACCTCGGTGGTACCGTTGCCAGGTGCTGTGGCCACCGTTACCGAGCTGGCAACCAGGCTGCCGTCGCCGTCGCTGTCGTTGGCGAGTACATCCACCGCGATGGCGGTGTCCTCATTGGTTGTTGTGCTGTCGTTGCTGGCAACGGGCACCACGTTAGGGTCGATAACAGTGATGGTTACCGTGGCGACATTGGAAACCAGGCCATAGCTGTCGTCTACCGTATAGGTATAGGAGTCGCTTCCGGTAAACCCGCTGTTGGGTGTGTACTTAACCTCGCCCGTGACAATAACCGCGCTACCACTCGTTGCCGCCGAGACGATTGCGAGGCTGGATGCGTCTGGCGCATCGCCACTGTCGACATCGGTATCGTTGGCGACCACATTCAGTGTAACGGCGGTGTTGATATTGGTGGAGACCACATCGCTTAGCGCCACTGGTGCATCGTTGACGGTGTTGACCGTTATGGTGACTGGCGTAATGGCTGAGGTTGCCCCCGTGGCATCTTGCACGGTGTAGCTAAAGCTGTCGGAGCCGTTGAAGTTTGCATTGGGCGTGTAAGTGATCACACCCGTCGCGGTATTCACACTGGTTGCCCCGTCGGTTGCAGCGCTGACTACGGTAACACTGGCCGCGTTAATGGTATCGTCGGAGTCGGCATCGTTCGCCAGTACGTTCACCATTACCGCGTTATCTTCGTTGATGGTGGCCGTATCTACCGTGGTTTGCGGTGCATCGTTTTGCGCGGTGACGGTAATCGCAAAGCTGTGATTGCTGCCGCTGTTGTCGTTGATATTGCCCAGCGCATCTGCGAGTGTAAAGACGATGCTATCGCCGGTGCTTTCACCGCCATCGTGATCGTAGCTGAGGCGGTTATTGGCAATATCATCCTGGGTAAAGGCGCTGGCGGTGGCCAGAGCCGAACCATTCAACCTTAAGGTGCCGTTGGCCGGTGCGCTGACCACGGTGTAGGTTACGTTTGCGGCTGCGCTGATATTGTCGCTGGCAGTAAGTGCTGCGGCGGTGATGACCACATCGGCATCGCCTTCGTTCAACGTGGTTCCTGCGTTGGTGTCTAAGCTGGGGCCAGAAACATCGACAATAAAGGCACTTAAACTAAGCACTGCACTGCTGTTTGCGGCGGAGTCCACCACGGTGAGCGTACAGTCACTGTAGCTGCCGCTGGTCAGCTCGCTGCTGTTGTCAGCTTGGGTCAAACTAATGGTTTGGCTGCCCGCGCCGATGGCTCCCTCGCTAGCACTGCCACAACTTCCGCCTACGCTAAGCGTACCCGCTTCGGTCGAGGAGAATGTCACGCTGGGCGTGCCATCGTTGCCCGGAGATGGCGCTGCGGTTACCTCCGCCAAGGTGGGTGAATCCGCATCGACGGTAAATGTCGCTAAGGTCAGCAGGTTGCTGGCGTTACCGGAATCGTCTGTTATCGACACAGTACAATCGCTGTAGCTGCCGCCCGCGAGCGCCGTGCTGTTGTCCGCCTGGGTGAGAGTAAGGGTTGTGTTGCCACTGCTAATCGCACCTTCGGAAGCACTGCCACAACTACCGCCCACCACCAGCGTACCGGATTCGGTGGTAGAGATGGTGACCTCTGGCGTGGTATCGCTTGTGGGTGTGGTAACCGCCGTTACTTCTGCGACGGTTGGCCCCGATATATCCACCTGGAAGCTGGTTAGGGTAATGGGTGTGCTGGTATTGCCAGAGGCATCGACAACGCTAACACTACAATCTGCGTAGGTTCCCGCCGCCAGCGCTGTGCTGTTATCTGCCTGGGTAAGGGTGATTATGTTACTACCCGACGAGATCGCACCTTCGCTGGCACTGCCACAGCTGCCGCCAATCGACAGCGTTCCCGCCTCTGTGGTGGAAATTGTGACGTCTGGCGTTGCGTCGTTGCCGGGTGTCACTACAGCGGCGACTTCCGCCACGGTAGGCGCGGTTAAATCGATGGTAAAACTGGTGAGTGTGATGGGGCTGTTGGCGTTGCCCGAGGCATCGGTAATCGTAAGGGTACAGTCGGCGTAGCTGCCTGCTGTCAGGGCTGTGCTGTTATCCGGCTGAGTGAGTGCAATGGTGGTGTTGCCAGCGCTAATCGCGCCTTCGCTGGCACTGCCACAGCTGCCGCCGACCGCTAATGCGCCTGCCTCACTACTGGAGAAGGTGACATCGGGGGTTGGATCATTCCCCGGGCTGACGACTGCCGTTATTTCTGCAACGGTAGGCGCGGTTAAGTCCACGGTAAAGCTGGTGAGCGTGACCGGGCTATTGGCGTTGCCAGAAGCATCGGTAACGGTGATGGTGCAATCCGCGTAGCTCCCTGCTGCCAGGGCTGTACTGTTATCGGTTTGGGTCAGTGTAATGGTGGTATTGCCAGTGCCAATTGCACCTTCGCTGGCACTGCCACAGCTGCCGCCAACGCTCAGCGTACCGGCTTCGGTAGTGGAGATGGTGACATTGGGGGATGAGTCGTTAGCTGGGGTGGTTACCGCCGTTACCTCTGTCACTGTTGGTGCCGTTAAATCGATGGTAAAGCCGGTAAAGGTGAGTGCGCTGCTGGTATTCCCTGCTGTGTCGGTAACTGTAGCGGTACAATCTGCGTAGGTTCCCGCCGCCAGCGCTGTGCTGTTATCGGTTTGAGTCAGGGTGATGGTGTTGCTACCCGACGATATCGCACCTTCGCTGGCACTACCACAGCTGCCGCCAACGCTTAGCGCACCGGCTTCGGTAGTGGAGAAGGTTAGGTTTGGTGTGGAATCGTTGCCGGGTGTTGCCACAGCGGCGACTTCCGCCAAGGTAGGCGCGGTTAAATCCACGGTAAAGCTGGTGAGCGTGACCGGGCTATTGGCGTTGCCAGAAGCATCGGTAATGGTGATGGTGCAATCCGCGTAGCTCCCTGCTGCCAGGGCTGTACTGTTATCGGTTTGAGTCAGGGTGATGGTGTTGCTACCCGACGATATCGCACCTTCGCTGGCACTGCCACAGCTGCCGCCAACGCTTAGCGTACCGGCTTCGGTAGTGGAGAAGGTTAGGTTTGGTGTGGAATCGTTGCCGGGTGTTGCCACAGCGGTGACTTCCGCCACGGTAGGCGCGGTTAAGTCCACGGTAAAGCTGGTGAGCGTGACCGGGCTATTGGCGTTGCCAGAAGCATCGGTAACGGTGATGGTGCAATCCGCGTAGCTCCCTGCTGCCAGGGCTGTACTGTTATCGGTTTGAGTCAGGGTGATGGTGTTGCTACCCGACGATATCGCACCTTCGCTGGCACTGCCACAGCTGCCGCCAACGCTCAGCGTACCGGCTTCGGTAGTGGAGATGGTGACATTGGGGGATGAGTCGTTAGCTGGGGTGGTTACCGCCGTTACCTCTGTCACTGTTGGTGCCGTTAAATCGATGGTAAAGCCGGTAAAGGTGAGTGCGCTGCTGGTATTCCCTGCTGTGTCGGTAACTGTAGCGGTACAGTCGGCATAGGTTCCCGCCGCCAGCGCTGTGCTGTTATCGGTTTGAGTGAGCGTAATCGTATTACTGCCGGAGCTTACGGCTCCTTCGTCTGCGCTACCACAGCTGCCGCCGATCGCAAGTGTGCCTGCCTCAGACGTGGAGAAGGTTAGGCTTGGTGTGGAATCGTTATCTGGTGACGGCACCGCCGTCACTTCGGAGAGGCTTGGAGCGACCGCATCGACAAGCACACTTGCGAGGCTGCCAACTGAATTTAACGTGGTCGTAATATCGTTGCCGGCAGCGTCCCGCAGGGTGCCGGAGTTGGCATCTACGCTGCTGGCAATGGCTATACCGTTGGAATCTTCATCGCCACTTTGGACGCTATAACGGAAGGTTAAAGCGGAGCTTCCCGAGCCGGAAAGATAGCTTGCGTATCGCGTTGTTGCACCCAGCGTAAGTGTAAGCCTGGGGGTGCCGCCAGCGGTATTTACGGTGACATTCTGATCAAAATTAACCGTAAAATTTAAGTTGCTAGCGAAAGTGTAGGTGGCATTTGCGGGTACGCTTACCGAGGTAACGACCGGGGCAATGTTATCTGTAAGAGCCGTACCTGTGCCATTGGTTATGGCGCTGGTTGCAGCCATTTGTGTCCCGCTGCCAAGTGTTAGGTCGGTATCGCCGTCAACACTCAGGATGATGGTATTGCCGTGCGTTAAGCCGGTGTTATCACTGTAGTAACCATTAACGGTATAAACTTCATTTGCAGCATCGGCTATCGATATACTCAAGCCCGAAAACGTAATGGTATCGGCGCCTGCGTTATAGCTGCCGGTCACGTTCGAAACATCATTACCATTTAATCGCCACACTACTTTCGCTCTTTCTGCATCGGTAGACGTACCGCTTACATTGAGCACAATTTGCGAGAGGTTCATGGATAAACCATCACTGGAACCGGCGTCAGCGAGTGTAAAGTCAAATAAATCAACGGCCTCGCCGACCGTATCGATGGAATAACTTAAGCCGATGGGCTCGCTTACTCCCCCTGCTGCAATCAAGGTTCCGTCATTGTCGGGAACTAGGCCGGTTAATTGACTGCTATTGGCAGTCGTCAGTGCGCCGGAAGAAACCGCCAAATTAAAGTTTTCGGAGGCGGCTCCAGAAGCAGTGTAGGTGATCTGCAGCCCCGTAAACGTTGCAACACCAGCGGTAGGCGTTAGTGTGACGGTGTTGGCATTGCCATCAGAATCGCCGGTAGCAGACAGAAGGGCGGAACCGGCACCATTCACTTCAGCCAGCGTAATGGCTGTCGTGTAGCCAGTATCCACCAACCCGTTGGCATCATGTGCAGCCACGACGGGCACGGTAGTAAACGAAGTGGCGACAGCGTTGCTTACCAATAGGGGGTTCGGTTGAGTGGTATACGCAAGCGTTGTGGCGACAACGTCTGAGGTAAGCGCATTCGCATTAACCGTGGCGAGGTTTGAACCGACACCGTCCTGATCGTTTGCTGTTAACGTAAAGCTCTGCTGATCAGCTGTTGCTGTGTAATTCACGGCAGGAAATGTGGCGACGCCAGAAACCGCTGCAACGGAGCCCCCAGTCAGGGCGCCTGCACTGCCTTCGGTTAGGGTAATCGTTTCGGTGAAATCGATGTCGATATTGCCAAACGCGTCTTGAGCAAATACGACAGGTTGAGTGCTTAATGTGCTGCCAGAAACGGAGCCGGCGGGTTGAGTTGTAAATGCCAATGCCGTCGCTACGATATCGAGGGTGCCTCCGGCGCCATTCGTGACCGGAGTGGTTGCCGCCATTTGGGTGCCTGAGCCGTCCACGGTAAGGTTGGAGTCGCCATCGACGCTTAGTACAAAGGTCCCACCCTCAGTAATTCCGGTGTTATCATTGAAGTAAGCGTTTACGGTGTATACTTCGCTAGTATTGTCGGCAATAGAAACCGATAGCCCCGAAAACGTTATCGTATCCGCGCCGGCGTTGTAGACTCCTGTCACGTTACTAACATCCGGCCCATTTAATCGCCAAGTAATGTTCGCTAGCTCGGTCTCTGAGGCAGTACCACTAACATTTACGACTATTTGCGATACGGCTAACGCTAAACTGTCACCACCGCCGCCATCTGTCACGGTAAAATCGAATACGTTTACCGCTTCGCCGACGGTATTTCCGGTTGAATCGACCCCAACGGGTTCCGATACGGTGGCGGAGGATGTCAAGTTGCCGTCGCTATTGGTTACGGACACCGGCGCAACATCTGAAATATTGAAGTTATCTACGGAGAAGTATCCAGAGCCATCCTGAACCGAGATGTACACTTTTGTTACATCAGCGCCAAAACTCGAAAGATTAAGGGTTACACCCCTTAGATCGGCTACAGACCCGCTATTCACATAACCGCCAACATCAGACGTCGCAATAAAGGTATCGGCAAGCCCTGCAACGTTATACACGTAGATTGAGCCGGGAGTGAAACTCTCCTCGCCAGAAAAATGCAACGTTATTTGACTCTCGCCATAGCTTGTGTACCCTCGACCAAAACCACCATAAGTACTAAAACCGGATCCATCAAGGGTAAGCGTATAGCCCCCGGCGCCACCGAACTGGGCATTTATAGCAGCACTGTCACCAGAGAGCGAGCCAGGGTTTGTAACCGTGCTAAAATTAATATTGCCGCTAAATAGTACGTGCGAGTAATCTAACAACGCTATATTGTTAAATGGACGCTCGCTGCTAATATCACCTTTCGTGATTTCTAAATCCCAATCGCCAGCGTGAGCAGCACTACCGGTAAAATCATTTGAAGCTGCCACATCGACATTTGCTTTTTGTGAAATCAGTTCTAGAAGATCATCCCCACGCTTGGTTCTCGCCAGGTTACAGCCGTAAAAATGTATATCTGCGCCATCGTTAAGTACGTCGTCTATGACTGACAAGGTATTGATCTCGGTTCTTAATAGATCTTCCGTAACACGAGTGTTTCCTAGATAGATCTCTCCATCTGCCGCGTGTGAAACAATATGGACTGCCTCTAATAGCGAGTAGTTTTTCAAAGCGTTTTGGAGTTGTGCTAAGCCATCTTCACCGGATTTAATCTCGCGCACATCTACGCCCGGCTTTAGATCGCTATAAAATGTATGTTTATCTTCTACTGCAGCATCAATAATAATCAGTTCGCGAACAGCGTGATGCGTTTTAAGCTCAACATTTGGCGTCAGGTTTTTGTCTGGAATATTTTCTGGTACGGCACCTTTGTGATCGGAGGGCCGAGACAATATAAGCGCTTGATCGCTAATGATCGATTGCTTTAATGCGTTTGTAGACAGTGCAGGGGTTTTCAGCGTTGTTGGTAACGTCGTAACAACCTCGCCTGGATTCAATTTTTCCGTGCTCGCATACGGTAGCGCAACGTCCCCCGAATGAATACCTACGTTATCGTTTTGCCTAGCATAGGTTCGGGTGTATGAGCTGTAGGCGAATGCGGGTACGGGCGCGTTAAATATGCCCAACGAAACCATCGCCGAAGCTATACCGGTCATTACATTCTTATTCATTAGAAAACCTTTGAATGAGTTTTTACGAAAGATATACGTATTAAATTAGTCTTCGCTCTTTGCTGAGATGCAGCTAGCAGAGGTGCCTGCAGTGTCTTGCCAAAAAGCCATTTCACTATATTTTTGAAAAAGCTCTGGCGGTAATATGCTGCGCCGAGCTTTAAACGAAACTTCTTTCCTTACCGTATGTAAACCTTTTGCACCAATGCGTTCATCAAACTCACCAACTTCGTAAGAAACATTGTTGAAATCGTGATCGAAGGCTGGCTCCTCTATGAACTGGTACAAAAGCTCCATAGTTCGTCCCGGAAATTGGGTTAATAAATCGTAATCAATCAGCAGTAAGCGATCCGAGTACTCACCGTAATAAGCTTCTTTCAAAGAAGTCCATGCACTGCCAAAAGTTCCAAGATGGTTTGCTAAGGAATCACAGCGTGAATACACTGTTTGACGTGTTTGAGGGGAATACATTCGGCTGTAATCAAAAGGGTTTTTACGATAAATAGCTTCAAAACTGTCTAATATCCATGCAGGATTTCTTACACAACAAATAACTTTAAAATTGTCAAACAATTCAATTAATTGATGCAATCGCGCGGTCCATACTCGGCTAGTATCGAATATGACTGTTTTGTTATTGGCAATTTGCTCTTGGTAGTAGGCGTTAAATACTGCACTACAAATCGTTTTGCGTTTTTCGGTATTAAAAAAAGAATAAAACTCGCTACCTGCCCCCATTTGTTCTAAACAGCCATTCATAAGTGAACTGACAGGGCTGCTCATGCCCGCATAAAAAGAAGGGTTTTGGCGGAGTAAACCCGCAAGCAAAGTTGACCCGGAGCGAGGAAGGCCCGAAATAAAATGATTCTTTTGCAAAAGAACGATCCTTTAGAAATTAGCGTTGCACTTTAGGATAGTAGAATTTACATCGAGCGTAAGCTGAAAAGGGAATAGCAGCGGTTTGTCGCTGCAGCTTATCATTCACGCCTAAGCGAAGACCGGGGTTTTAAGAAAATGGAGCCCTACATGGCCATGCTTTATATGGGGATATTGTTGGCGCTAGACCAACAAATTGTTTCTGCAAGATTGGGTTCTATGGAGCTTGATATTGTTGGCGCAAAATACAAACCGGTATATCGCGCTTGGCTCTGTCAGGCGCTACACACGGCGCGTATTCTTTCTGCTGGAACCTTTAGTTGCTCGATTAAATAGACTTTAAAAGATTCTTTGTAGGGTTGTTGTTCTGCGGCCTTTTGCATGCATAAAATCCAGGCATCCCTTTCCGCGGTTCCAATAGGCAGATGCCTGTGGGCCGAGGGAATTATGATACTACCGAAATGTTCGGAGTATAATTTTGGCCCGCCCAACCAGCCCGATAAAAAGTACGTAAGCTTTTTTCTTGAGGCTGTAAGATCACTCGGGTGCATACTGAGAATGATTTTAGCTTCTGGAAGGGTTTCCATAAAACTATAGAACGAATCGACAAGCCTGGTGAGGCCGGGTAGCTCGCCCGCTGCTCTATATGAGGTTTGTCCTATGCCATATTCTACTGTGTTAGAGCTCATGTCAGGTCCTATGTTTGTACAATGCATAACGGCCGATTGACGCCGTTACAGGGTTAAATTATTTAATAATAAAATATTTATGCACACCTTAAAGACGAATTATGGCAAGGACAATGGCTTGGTGTTTATTGTTGTGGCAGCGGTTCTATCTGCTCTGGCCAGGCTATGATAGGCCCGAAGGGATGTTATTGAGCAGTTCCCTTTTTCTACCTCAACGGCACTTGCAGGTAGGTAATGTCTGCATCGTGTGTATCTGGTCGCTGCCCTGCGCGCAGGTTTAATTGCAGTGCATGCCACATTAACTTCGGTGTTTTTATTTCGGGTTCTTTTTGCTGTTTGCGATAGACAAATTCTGTTGCCTCGAAGGGGCTAAAGAGCTCGATATTGTTTTGTTGTTGCAAGGCTATGGTTGTTTCGAACTCCAGTTCTCGCGCTTGACGGTTGTAGTCGTGGCCGACAAACAAACGGGTATTTTCCGGTAGTGAGAGAATTTTTTTGATGGAGTGATAGAGAGCCTCGCTATTGCCATTGGGCAGGTTTGTTCGCGCTACGCCAATATCCGGCATGAGTAGCGTTGGCCCAACAAATAAACAGTCTTCGATCAGGTGGGCCATGCACGCCGGACTGTGTCCTGGGGTTGCAATCGCCCGGCATTGAAGTTCTCCGAGCTGGTAGTGTTCTGCATCGTTAAACAGGTGGTCGAAATAATCGCCGGGTGTGGATACGCGCTTATGGATTTCCGAGTAGTCGGCGAGCCAGTCGATAAGGCTTTGTACGGCGGCGCTAATGCCGATTTTTCCGCCGAGCCGAGCTTTTACGTAGGACGATGCACTGATATGTGCGGTGTGAATTTGTGTTTCGAGTATCCATTTGAGCTTTAGTTCTTTCGCTTCAATAAAGCGAATAATGGTCTCCACAAATTGATAGCTGAGTTTACCCCGGGAAAAATCGAAGTTGGCTACGCTGTCGATAAGCGCGCATTCTTTCGTGCAGGGGTCGCACACTATGTAAGAAAAGCTTTGCGATTCGAGACAATAAAACGGGGCAATATAGGGTTGGTGGCTGGCACAGTCTTTTGCTGCGGCCTGCTGGTCGGGATAGGGGTGCTGTGTAGGGCTCATTGAATGTGTTATCGGCAACCGGTTGTCTGCTCAAAAAATAAATGTCGTTTTACCTCAACGCAGAAGCTGTGCCAATCGCGCAAGATGCCGCTGTTGTAAGCGGTGCAGTGGTTTCCCCCGCTTGACACGGAAACCATTAACTGCCATTTTTGTCCCATTCTTTGCCAATTCTGTCAAACATTTTCATTATGAATCGAATAGCGACTGCAAAAGACGACGGCCATATCGAGCTTGCGCGCATGCTGGAGGGTTTTGAGTATCCAGCCATTTTATTAAATGGCGATTATGAGATTCTCGCGTTTAATCAGCTTTACCTCACGACCTTCGGTGAGATTGATCTGCGGGAGCGCGGTCACCGTTGTTACGAGGTTTCTCACGGCTATACGCAGCCTTGCGATCAGGCCGGTGAGGATTGCCCTCTGAGTAAGGTGCGCGAAACGCAGAAAAAAGAACGGGTTTTACATATTCACCAAACCCACAATGGGCATGAGCATGTGGAAATTGAAATGCTGCCCATCGAGGATAAATCCGGGGCGGTCGTTTATTTTGTCGAGCTGTTGAAGCCCATTCCTTTGGCCAGCGGAGCGCGGGCGAGCCAGTCGATGGTGGGTAGCAGCCCGGCCTTTGTGCGTATGTTGGATCGTATTGCTAAGGTGGGTAAGTCGTCTGCGGCGGTACTGCTGCTGGGCGAAACGGGAACGGGTAAGGAGCTGGCGGCTAAAGCGATTCATCAGTCCAGCCTGCGCAAGGATAAACCGTTAATTACTTTGGAGTGTTCCGGGCTTACCGATACGCTGTTTGAAAGTGAACTCTTCGGTTACACCAAGGGCGCTTTTACGGGCGCCAACAGTAATAAGAAAGGCCTGGTAGAGCTTGCCCACGGCGGTACGTTGTTTTTGGATGAAATTGCCGATGTGCCTATTAGTATGCAGGTAAAGCTGCTTCGCTTGTTGGAAAACCGTACGTTTCGTTCACTGGGCAGTACCGAGGTGAAAAGCAGCGATTTTCGGCTGATCTGTGCGACCCATAAAAATATTCATCAGTTGATTGCGCAGGAGCGTTTTCGCCTGGATTTGTATCACCGTATTAATGTGTTTCCCATAGCGTTGCCGCCCCTGCGCGAGCGCCTGGAGGACGTGCCACAGATCGCCAAAGCGCTGCTGGTACAGTTGGAGCCAGAGCAGGCGTTTTACCTGACAGACTCTTCGATCCAGTTGCTGCAGGAGCAGCCGATGCCCGGCAATATTCGCGAGTTGCGCAATATACTGAATCGCGCGGTGGTGTTGGCAGAAACCAATATTATCAGCCGTGAACTGATTCTGGAGTGCCTGGAAGCCCCGGTGACGCCTGCGCTGCCTCAGGTCGCGAGCGCAGGCGATGGGTGGACGGATCTGAAAACGCAGGAGTATCAATACCTTGTGCATATGCGCCAGGCGTTTCACGGGGATATCAAAAAAATGGCGCAAACGCTCGGTATTAGTGAACGCTCGCTATACCGCAAAATGAAGGACGTGAAAGACTGGCAGAGTCTTTAGTCGCTTTATCGCTTGTAAGACGGTTGCTTAGGGCCACTCCACCACAAACGCGCCGCGTAAATCGCCTGCGCTGTAACCCACCGCCTTGTCGCTAGGGTAATGTTTGCTCAGCGCCGCCTTAACATCCTCCTCCAGTGCATTGCCGTGGCAAGCCAGGCACAGTGGTTGAATGGCGATACCTTTGTAATAGCGGGTGTCGGTGGTGATCTCCAGAGGGGTAGGTTTCTCGCTGGCGTGAATGTTGGCCAGTTGCCGCAGGATGTTACTTTCTTCTTTGTCTGCAGCGGCTAAAGGGTTGCGTGCTTTATCGGATATACGTTTGACTAAAACCTCGTGCCGCTTGCCAATGGCACTGGCAAGCGCCGGAGCCTGTTCACTGCAGACATCTATGGCCTTCACGAACCCACCCTCGCTTATCGCCGCTTTTAACTTTCCCCCCAGCGTTTTATGAAACTCTTCGACGATTGCCCGGGACTGTTCCAGCCGTTTGGAATCCAGTTTTTCAGCGGTCGATGGCAGGGCGGTGAGCGCGATGGTCAGCATCAATAAGGGGTATCTCATGGGCTTCTCCCGGTGCGTTTTGGACGATATTGGCCATTAGTGGTGCAGCAGAGATTGTGCCAAAGAGCGCCGGCGCCCGGGTGTGGCACTTACCCGCCGGGTTGATACGGGCGGCTTGGGCGCGAAGAGCACCTAGTGGTGGGAATAATTGCCGAAATTGGCAGTCTTGGTTGTCAAAATTGTCAGCTGGGTTAAGGAAGAGACAATTTTTTAGCGCGTAAACGCGTGTTTAGCCGCCCTAAATACGACTTGAGTGTCTGGCCTGTAAATTGCTCCATTCAATATATAAGCATTATCTAATTAAATGCTCACTGTCGCCTTTGGCTGATTCTTCCATTCACTCTTTGTTTTATCGACTATGACAGAACCACAGCAATCCCCTGCTTTATCAACACCCGCATGTCCATCTGCCATGATGTTTCGGCAGCGCCTGGGCTTTTTTCCTATCAACCTCTTTACCATCACCATGGGCCTTGGGGGTTTGTCCATCGCCTGGGAAAAACTGGCGGTGGTGACTCGTGCTGCCGCTCCGCTAGGCTTGTTGTTAGGCTCGCTGAATAGTTTGGTTTTTCTTTTTTTGCTGGGCAGCTATTTGTACAAATGGGTTCTTCACCGCCAGAGGGCAGCCGCAGAGTTCCAGCACCCTGTGTTGCTGCACTTTTTCCCCGCTGTTTCCATTTCCCTGCTATTGCTTTCGGTTTTCTGGCAGAAAAATACGTCGGTGGCTCTTGCCTTGTGGCTGGGTGGCGCGGTGATGCAATTGAGTTTAACGCTTTATGTGGTGGTGCAATGGCTATCGCGCTCGGTCTTTACCTTGGCCAGCAGTAACCCCGTTTGGTTTATTCCAGTGGTAGGGAACATTATTGCGCCCATTACGGGTAGCTTCTTGGGGTATACGGATGTCAGCTGGCTGTTCTTTTTTATCGGTCTGATTTCCTGGGCTCTGCTCACGGTGATGCTGGTGTTTCGGCTACTGTACTTCGCCCCGCTGCCCCCGCCCCTGGTACCTACGCTTGTGATTTTTCTGGCACCGCCGTCAATAGGTTTTGTGGCCTATACCGCGCTCACAGGCGTTTTGGATATTTACGCCAAGGGCCTTTTTAGCATCGCTGTTTGTATTGCTCTTGCATTGGCGGTTCAAACTTTTCGTTTTGCCCGCTTGCCGTTTTCGCTGTCGAGCTGGGCCTATTCGTTTCCGCTTGCGGCTTTGACCATCGCTTTTTTTCAGTTTGCGCAGTTAAGCGGAATACTTTTTTGCTGGTGGATCGCCATTCTTTTACTGGGGGTCACAACGGGCATTATTGCCTGGCTGACGCTTAACACGCTTAGAGCCTATCGATGCAATAAAATATGCGTACCGGAAGCCCCTATCAATACAGCTTCACAACCTTAAACCCAATGATTAACGCTAAGCGGAGCACTGGTTTATGAACGAAACCCTGGTTGAATTATCGCGCTGGCAATTTGCGATAACAGCGATGTATCACTTTATTTTTGTGCCGTTAACGCTTGGTATGACGTTTATGCTGGCGATTATGGAGTCGGTGTATGTGATGACCGGCAAACCGATTTATCGGGAGATGACCAAATTTTGGGGCAAGTTGTTCGGCATTAATTTCGCGATTGGAATTGCGACCGGCATTACCATGGAGTTTCAGTTCGGTATGAACTGGTCGTATTACTCTCACTATGTCGGCGATATTTTTGGTGCCCCGCTGGCGATTGAAGGGCTAATGGCCTTTTTTCTGGAATCGACTTTTATTGGTCTGTTTTTCTTTGGCTGGGATCGCCTGTCAAAAGTGAAGCATTTAATGGTTACCTGGTGCGTAGCTCTCGCGAGTAACTTTTCGGCGTTGTGGATACTAATTGCCAACGGCTGGATGCAAAATCCCGTGGGCGCCGAGTTTAATCCCGAAACCATGCGGATGGAAATGAGCAGCTTTGCGGAACTTATTTTTAATCCCGTGGCGCAGGTTAAGTTTGTACACACGGTATCGGCAGGGTATTTGACCGGCGCGATGTTTGTGTTGGCCATTTCATCCTACTACTTACTGCGCAATCAGCATATTGCATTCGCGCGGCGATCGTTTGCAATTGCAGCAAGCTTTGGCTTCGCTTCGGCTCTCTCGGTAATTGTGCTGGGAGACGAAAGTGGCTACGAATTGGGTGATGTTCAAAAGGTAAAGCTCGCTTCGATCGAGGCGGAATGGCGTACCCACGAACCACCGGCAGCCTTTACCTTAATCGGCTTTCCCAACGAAGAAACCCAGCACACAGACTACGCGATAAAAATCCCCTATTTAATGGGGTTGATTGCTACACGGTCGTTCGATGAACCGGTACTGGGGCTCGCCGACTTAAAAGCGATGAACCGTGAGCGAATTGTGCGCGGTGCAGAAGCCAATCGTCTGTTGGAAAAATTGAAAAGTAGTGGTTTAAGCGAGGCGGAAGAAAAGCAGTTCGAACACGCAAAGAACGACCTCGGCTATGGTCTTTTACTGGAGCCGTTTGCAGAGGATATGACGCAGCCGAGCGATGCGGCGATTGAGCAGGCCGTGGACTACAGTCTGCCCAAGGTGGCTCCCATGTTTTGGGCGTTTCGCATAATGGTTGCCTGCGGTTTTTTTATGCTGCTGGTTTTTGCCTTGGCCTTTTGGTACAGCGCCCGGCACTCCATCACCAAGCCGAAATGGTTGCTTAACCTAGCGCTGTATAGCCTTCCTCTGCCGTGGATCGCCAGCGAAGCGGGCTGGTTCGTGGCGGAATACGGTCGCCAACCTTGGGCCATTGCTGAAATTCTGCCGGTGCATACGGCCGTATCCAATTTGTCGGTCAGCGATGTTGTGACTTCGCTGCTGACCATTGTCGTGTTTTATACCGCGATGTTTATTGTCGCGTTTTATTTGATGCTGAAATTTGCCCGCAAGGGGCCAGCGGTGGAATCTATTAGCGATCAAGGAGCACAGTTATGATGGATTACGAAACCCTTCGTGTTATCTGGTGGTTGCTGGTGGGCGTGCTGTTGATCGGCTTTGCTATTACCGATGGCTTTGATCTCGGTGTTGGCGCGCTGTTAACGCTGGTGGGAAAAACAGATAACGAACGCAGAGTATTGATCAACACCATTGGCCCCCACTGGGATGGTAATCAGGTGTGGTTTATTACCGCAGGCGGCGCCATTTTTGCCGCGTGGCCACTTATTTATGCCACCGCCTTTTCTGGGTTTTATTTGGCGTTAATGCTGACTTTGGCGGCGTTGTGGATGCGCCCTCTGGGCTTTGACTACCGCAGCAAAATCGATAATGCGAAATGGCGACAGACCTGGGATTGGCTGTTGTTTGTCGGTGGTTTAGTACCTGCACTGATCTTTGGCGTGGCCTTTGGCAACTTGCTGTTGGGGGTGCCTTTTGAAATGGACAACCACTTAAAGGCCACCTATACCGGATCCTTCTTCGGTCTACTGACGCCTTTTGCCCTGCTATCCGGTGCGGTTAGTGTTGCAATGTTAATGATGCACGGCGCAACTTGGCTGCAGATGAAAACAGACGCGCAACTACGCAGCCGGGCAGAAAAGGTGGCCATGATTTTCGCGCTGGCGACCAGCGCCCTGTTTGCACTTGCAGGCCTTTGGGTGGGCTTTGGCCTGGACGGCTACACCATTACCTCACTGGTGGATGGTGCCGCGCCCTCTAACCCGTTGACGAAAACCGTGGAAACAGTCGCGGGTGGCTGGTTGCATAATTACGGTCAGTATCCCTGGATGATGGTGGCCCCGGCACTGGGCGTTGTTTCGCCTTTATTTGTGGCGTTGCTGTCGCTTAAGCGCCTGGCTGGCTGGGCCTTTGTCGCCAGCGCGCTTAGCCTTGGCGGCATTATTCTTACTGCGGGCTTTTCCATGTTCCCCTTCCTTATGCCCAGCAGCACCCTGATAAACGCGTCGCTCACGATCTGGGATTCAACCTCCAGCTATTTAACCCTCAGCATTATGTTCTGGGTTGCCATGGTGTTCGTACCCATTGTACTGACCTACACGGCCTGGAGCTTTTACACCATGCGCGGGCGTGTCAGAGAGAGCCAGATCATCGAGCAAAGCCATTCCCTGTATTAATTTTTGGAGGATAGAATAATGTGGTATTTCACTTGGATTCTCGGCGTATTACTGGCCTGCTCATTCGGGATTATCAATGCGATGTGGCTGGAATCGACCGAGGATATGGACAGGGATGCGGAATAGATCTGCGTGAACGGAATAAAACCTGGCGGCGAGGCAACGGATAAAGCGCTGCTTGTCTGGCTCGAGAAACAGTCGCAGCACTTTTCTGCTGAACTTAACGGCCTTACTTTTCTTGCCGCGGTACAGTTTATGGTGCAACTGCTGGGCTTTTACTTATTGGCGGGAATAGTCAGCTGTTTTATCACCTTAAAAGTGCAGCCAACGCTACAGGAGATCGGGATCCTGGCGGTGGTTTTTAGCGTGCAGTTGTTGGTGGTCGCCCTGCGCTACCGGCAGCAATTGCGCTTGTCGCGAAAGGTATTGGAGCATTTTCATCAGCGCCTCAATCAAGCATTGGAAAACCAGAGCCTCGCGTTGATTCGCGATTACTCTGTTGCAAGTTGGCAATCGTTTTTCCTTAAACGGCTACCGGCTGTTCAGCAGTACTTTTGCGATTATCTTCCGCAGCGACGGCTGTCTGTGGGTATTCCTCTTGTTGTATTGCTCGTTTGCTTCCCGATCAGCTGGTTGGTAACGCTGTTGCTGGTAATCTCGGCTCCGCTTGTTCCTCTGTTTATGTGGATCGTGGGCAGTGGGGCCGCGGTGGTACACCGTCAGCACTTCCACGCGCTGGAGCGATTAAGCTCTTTGTTTTTGGATCGCCTGCGAGCGCGACAATTACTGCAGCTGCATCGGCGTGTTGGTGCGGAAGAAAGGCTCTTTACCGAGGCCTCGGGCGATCTTAAAGCGCGCACACTTAAAGTTGTGCGTGTTGCTTTTCTATCGTCTAGCGTGTTGGATTTTTTCTCCACGCTGGCACTGGCGCTGGTTGCCGTATTTGTTGGCTTTAGCCTGCTTGGGCTTATTGGTTTTGGCAACTGGCAAACGGGTATTGCCTTACATGATGGGCTGTTTGTATTGCTACTGGCGCCGCTATTTTTCAGCGAGCTAAAAACACTGGGTCGATTTTACCACCTGCGTGCGGAAGCGGTTGGCGCTGCCCATGGTTTAAAACCCGTGATAGAAACGCCGAGCCCGCGTTTCCAAATTGCTGAAGATGGTGGTTTGAATTTAAGCGGCTTTGAGGTGTTGGCCAATAGTGGAAAGAGTCTGGTTCGGGCAGAAAGCATACGGCTGGAGCCGGGAGATCGAGTGCTTTTACAGGGGCCTTCCGGGGCCGGTAAATCTATTTTTCTGGAAGGTCTGATTGGTTTGCGGCAGGTAAAGGCGAACAGTGAACTGCGTTTACTCGACCGACGGAATATTGGCTGGTTGCCACAAAAACCTATCGTACTGCCGGGGAGCATTCGCGAGAATCTCTGTCTCGGCAAAGTTTTTTCCGAGCGGCGTATTTTAAAGGCGCTGGAAACGGTTGCGTTAAATTCCTGGCTGGCACAGCAGGAGAACGGTTTGGATACGCTGATGGGTGACTACCCTCCGCTTTCCGGCGGACAAAAACAACGCCTAGCCATTGCGCGCCTGCTGTTGTTCGATAAGCCTATTGTATTTCTGGACGAGCCGGGCGCACATCTGAGTGATGCGCAGGCGAACCATATACATTCAATCCTGGAAACAGTATTTGTCGACAAAACGATTGTCTGGGTTTCCCACGACTTAGCTGAAAGCCCGTTTTTTAATAGACGATGGTGGATTGCGGAAGACAATACGCTGGTGGAAACCGAATGCGGAGGTCAGCTGTGCGCTTGAGAGGAATGTTAAGCGTCGCTACTTTGCTGTCTGCGCTCAGCGCGCTTTGTGCAATCGCGCTTTTGCTGCTCTCCGGTTGGTTTATTTCTGCAACGGCGTTGGCCGCTGTAGGCGGTACAGCGCTGACCTTTAATTACCTACTGCCATCGGCGGCAATACGCTTATTGGCCTTTTTGCGCATATTGGCCGGTTATGGCGAAAAATATTTTGGACACGATCAGCTGTTAAGTGATTTAAACCGCTTGCGGGAAAAAGTTTTTCGGGTCGTGATGCATAGCGGTACCGGCAATCCGCGTGCGATGGAAATGGAGCGTATCGAAAACGGTACGAATGCACTGGCCAATAGTCAGTTGGCTGTTTTTAATCCCGTGGTCTCGGGTGTTGTCGTGTTTTCACTGATTTGTACTGGGCTTGTATTTTGGGTTGCTGCCCAAGCGCAATACATGATCTTGACCGGTATTGCATTTGTTCTTCTCTGCTTATTACTGTTCTATTTGTTGTTGCGCGAGCTGCTACATTATCGCGCGCTGACGGCACAGTACCGCGCTGTATTGGCTTATACGCTGGAGGCATCTCCCCTGTGGAGCTTGTCTAATCCTTTTCGCCACTTAAAAAAACAACAGGCAGCTTGGAGCCGCGAGGGCCTGAGAATAAAACGGCTTGAGATGGCTGGTGAATGGCTTTTGTTGGCCACGTGTTTGAGCGTACTGCTGCTGGTGTTAGTGGCTGCTCCGAATGAACTATTAGGGTCACCCCTGTTCGTTTTATTGCCTTTGGTCTTGCTCGCCGCGCCGGAGTGGTTGGGGCCGGTTTTGCGTACAAGCAAACCGGCTGCAGATGCGCTGCTCGCAAAAAAAGATCTGCAACAATATCGGTTCGACGCGCAAGCGCTGGAACCAAAAACGGAGAGCGACAATAAGCGCTTGCCGGCCATCGCGAGGGCGAGGCTCAGCGATTTCGCATGGCAGCGCGAAAAGATACATGGACTTGCGCTTAGTGTTCAATTTTCCACGGGGCAAATTATTCATATTAATGGCGATTCCGGCAATGGTAAAAGTTCTCTCCTATTGGCACTCTGCGGCCAGATCCCGGCGCTCGGTGACTTGGCGTTCTACGGAGGTGAGGGTAACTCGATCACTATTGATGAAGCGCAGGGGAAAATATTTTACAGCGAACAGCAACCCAGTGTGTTGGCGGCAAGCCTGGCGCACAATTTGCGCGTAGCCGATCCCGACGCGGGTGAAGACGAGTTGCTACAAGCACTGGATTTTGCCTGCCTTTCGTATTTAAAACCCAAATTAGACGAGTGGTTGGGAGAACAGGGGCGGCTGTTATCGGGGGGAGAACGAAAACGGCTGGCAATTGCTCGCGCCTATCTTTCGAAAGCTGATATGTGGTTGCTTGATGAGCCGTTTGAAGGCTTGGATAAGCAAACAAAAAAGGCGATTTCACAGAGTATTTTTCAAGCAGCGGCAAACAAAATTATCTGCATCGCTTCGCATCAGCAACCCTCAGGGTTTAGTTGCGACAAGACGATTGACCTACACAGTGAACCACACAGGAAAAATTAACAATTTTTGGACGTAAACAAAAGAGACGTAAATTATGACTACCGATTATGAGAAAGTTCGCAGTGATATTCGAGGCTATAGCCGTGAGCTGGCGAAGATGGAGCCCGATACGATGGGCGCTTTTTTTTCCATGTCCAAGGCGGCATTAAAAGACGGTGCTTTAAGTGAGAAGGTGAAGGAATTTATCGCGCTGGCGATTGGTGTAAGTAAACAGTGTGAGGGCTGTATTGCGTTCCATGTCAAAAATTTGAAAGATCTCGGTGCTACGCGTGAAGAAGTGGGCGAAGTACTGGGTATGAATGTTTATATGGGCGGTGGCCCTGCCTTAATGCATGCGGCTGATGCGTTGCGCGCTTTTGATCAATTGGAGGCTGAAAGCGAAGCTAAATGAAAAAGGAGTGTTCCAATCAACTGGGTGAGGGAGGGAACTGTATTTGCCCGAAGTGTAACACCAAAATTTCGCATAAGTCGGGTGTACGCTGCCAAGCTGAAAAGTGCCCCGTGTGCGGCGGTAAAATGCTTCGCGAGGGATCTCCACACCATGAAATGTTTTTAAATAGAGGACGAAGCTAAACGCGTCGCGCAGCTTATGAAAAAATCCCGCGTAAGCGTTGCGGGAACAAGAGGGACAGACGGTAATCGCCTTTAAATGAACGTTGGAGAGACCTGAGGGATTAGACCATCAGCTACTCTCCGACTTTAGCGAGTGGGGTTTTCTTTTGTTAAAATCTCATGCGGAAGCTGAGCGCGGGCTGAATGCCCATATCCTGAGTTTCTTCAATATAGACATTGTCATCAACGCTCTTCACTTTTTCGTAATCGAGGTTGCGCTCACTGACGTTGGCGTAGTTGAGGGCATTTAGAATATCGACTATCAATTCTGCGTCCTTACCAAATACGGTGGTATCCCACTGAAAGCGAATATCCAATCGGTTGTAATAGGGTAAGCGTTCAGAAAATGGATCGCCGTAAACGGGTAATACGCTGTCTTCAAACCAAGGGTTTTCCTGTATACCTACAATCGGGGTGTCGGCCTGCCCGCTGCGAATGGACCAGCGCCAACCGATATTAAAGCGCGGTCGGAATTGGTAATTCATTACCCAGTTGGCAATAAACGGCGTATCCAGATTGTAATCTTTTGTTTCTCCGGTGCTTAAATCGGTGCGCTCACTTTTACCGTAACTTAAAGCTATCCAGCCCCACCACTTATCGCTGCGATTTTTATTGAGCATTAGATCAAGCCCTTGAGCTTTACCTTCCGTTTCGTTCACATAGCGTAGATCGTCGGTGGGTATGGCGCGGGGTAGGTTCTCCAGGGTTTTATAGTAAGCTTCCACTGAAACGCTCCAGCCGCCGTCAAGCTCCTGTTCGATGCCCAGCGTGTAGTGCTTTGCTGTGGGGGATTTTAGAAGCGGGTTGCCGGTTTCAGGCAGAATGGTTTCCAGATCGGGAAACCGGTTGTAGCGACCGGCCTTGGCCGTTAGCGTTGTGCCTGGTTTTAGATTCCAGGCGGCTGCGATACGGGGGTGGTAAAACTCTTCTTCGGTGAAGTCATTTGTTTGGTACTGCACGCCTACATCAAACTGCCAGGCGTCGGATGGAGACCAGATCCCGTTGAGGTAGTGACTTACTTCCTGCCGCTCTTGTTCGTTTCTAACCGTCACGCGTTCGCCGGTTCGGTTTTCGTCGCAATTTGCCTGGAATTCGGTGCAGACAAATAGCATGGCATCGAAAAAATAGTTGTGTTCGATGTTGGCCACCTGGCTGCCGAGGTTAAGGCGGAAGCTTTCACTTAGCGCGGTACTGTAGCGGGCTTTTAAGGTTGATTGCTTCGCGCGGATTTCGTTTACGTAGCTATCGCCCCAATATAGGTTGGACTCATCATCTAATAGCCCGTAACCGAGGGTAAATTCAGTGCCTTTGTCATTTGCGTATTCCCACAACACACTTTGACCTGAATATTTCTCCTCCACTTTGGCATCACCAGCAAAGTCGGGGTTGCTGGCAACAAAATCCACTTCATCGGTGATCTCCGCTTCGGCATCGTCGCCGGCACCGTTTGCGGATAAGGTCAGGCGGTTGTTGTCATTTATTTCCCAGCTGTATTTGGCTTGGTAATCACGGTCTTTCGGTACTCTGGTAAAGTTTATACCGTCGTCAGAGATATCCTCTTCACTGACAAAAAGGTCCAGCATACTCTGCCGGTAGGAGAGGTAAAACGCCGAGCTGTCGGTTACGCCGCCTTCTAGGAAAACGCCAGTACGCAGCATGGATAAGTCGAGAATTGCCGAAAGCGGTTTGTTTTCCGGCTGGCGAAGTCTAACGTCGAATACGGCGCCAGTGGCGTTGTTATATTCGGGGCCGAAGCCCGCAGAATACATTTGGAAATCGTGAAGGATATATTCGCTGAAGATTGAAACGCCAAACTCGTGGAAGATATAGCTCGCCGGTAAAAAATCCACTTCAAACTGGTTATCGCTGGGGCTTGAGCCCCTCACCGCGGGCTTCTGACCATCGGAATAGATAACACCAGGGAGTGCAAAGATGGCAGAGAGTGGGTCGCCCATTGCTCCGGCGGTATCCACCAGCTTTTCGGTATCCTGGGTAATTAGGGTATAGTCCCCCTGGCGTTTTGAGCCCAGAACTAACAGCTCTTCGAGCGGTGCGTTCTCATTGGGGGGCTCGTCTTCGCCAGCAAACAGGTTCTGGCTGAGTGCAGCGCAAGAGAGTAATACGCCTTGGCTAAACCGTCTTTGTTTCACAATGATCCTCCTTTTTTTAGTTAGCGATATGCTGAATACGGGCATTGTTGGGGAGATCGCTGATGGTTGCTGTATCCGTTTGTTCGGGATTGTTACAAGGTGTTGCAGGAGGGCTTAAGGGTGTGAAAATGGAAACATTCTGTTACAAGAATTAGCGGAAAGCCCTTTAGAATACATAAACGAAACTCAAACTAGAATTTGTATGTCATGAAACCTTATTGCCTTTGGCTAATTACCTTTGCTGTCCAGTGTGCAGCGTTACCCCTCTTTGCAGCAGATATCGCTAGCGATGTTCGCAATGGCGGTGCGCGTGAAACAGAAGATGGAGGGTCGTTCGAGCTGGGCCTAGTTGCCGGCTACGAGGGCAGCCCCCTGCGCTGGAAACAGGCGGAGGAAGGCAGTGGTACGGTTTTTGATATCGATGGCTCTGGCGAATATAGGAAAAACGGCTTTTTTGTAGAGGCGACGCAAGGCACGCAAGATGGGTTAAACCTCGGCTATACCTTTTGGCAACCAAACACTTGGCAGGTTGATTTTCTGGCGGGAAGTATGAATGGCTTCTACGAGTCGGAATTAGATGATCAGGTAAACGAAGATGATGATGAGGCTGAACGTAATAAAAAGATTTATGAACGCAATACCTTCTATTTGGGTACAGGCATTCGGGTGACCCGCTATGTGGATAAGTATGTCGTGCAGTATCGCTTGTTAACCGATACGCTGGACAATAACGGAGTGTCCAGCACCTTGCGGGTAGGTCGTGGCTGGCAATACCGCAATTGGAATTTTTATGGTATTGCCAGCGCGCAGTATAATTCGGCGAAAACGAATCATATGTGGTTTGGTGTGACTGAAAACGAAGCGACCAGCCGTTACCCCGCCTATAAACCCAACAGCACCTTGTCTTACAGTATGCTGCTAGGCGTTGTACGCCCTCTCTCTGAAAAATGGGTGTTTCGAGCCTACGCAGGATGGGTGCAGCTTCCGAAGGAGGCGAGACATAGTCCGCTGATCGATGATAGTGATGGCACCTATGCGCTGCTGACCATTAACAGAGTTTTTAGCTGGGGAAGCTAGAGCAGCATGGAAGAAAAGGGAATGTGTTTCGCTTTAATTTTTATTGTACTGCTATTGAGTACGTCTTCCGCTGTAGCGGAGCCTTTGACGGTTAAACCTCTTAAGGTCAAGCCCGAGCGTTGCATTGCATTGCATCAGGGGCAGTATTGCTACCAAACGTTAAAGTTTTCCTGGGTAATGGCGAATCCAAGCCGCTATTGTCTTTATATGAAAAGCTTCGATGAGCCTCTGGCCTGCTGGGATGGGCAAAGGTTACAGAGCTTCCGTTTTGAATTTAAATCGATGCAGGATGAAAGCTTTTTTATTCGGGATGAATCCACAAACCAGATGGTAGATGAGGTTAAGGTGGATGTGGCCTGGGTATACAAAAGCAGCAAAAAAGTATCCACAGGCTGGAGACTATTCTAATGCAGGAAAATATATTAGTTGTTGAAGATGACGCCTCTCTTGCCGATTGGATATGCGACTATTTAACTGATCATGACTATCAGGTTACCCAGGCTAATCGTGGTGATATTGCCGTTGAGCTGATTGAGTCTGATAACCCCGATCTTGTACTGCTGGATATTATGCTTCCTAAAAAAGACGGTTTTGAAGTGTGTCGGGAAGTTCGGCAGTTTTACACCAATCCCATTTTGATGATGACCGCCTGCAGTGAAGAAGCCGATGAGGTTTTAGGCCTAGAGCTGGGCGCCAACGACTATATTAATAAGCCGGTAAAACCTCGAATTTTATTAGCAAGAATAAAAGCGCTGTTACGCAGAACAGACAACAGTAGTCCGGGCTCCTATTCTCGCGTGTTTGGTGCGCTTAGACTCGATGCAAACTCAAAAACCGTAAGCTATAAAACTCAGCCCATTGCGCTGAGCTCGAACGAATTTGAAGTGTTGTGGCTATTGGCTTCTAATGCAGGCCAGGTGATCAGCCGCACTCAACTGATCAGCCAGTTGCGCGGCATTGAATATGATGGATTTGATCGTTCCGTTGATGTGCGAATATGTCGCCTTCGCAAGAAACTTCTTGATGACCCTCATAATCCCAGGAAAATAAAAACGATACGCGGAAAAGGCTATTTGTTTGCAGAGGATGCATGGGGAAATGCGTAAGTTAAGTTTGTCTCTTATTGTTGTGGTTATTGCTTCAATTGTTGGTCTGGGTTGGATTTTAAATCAGGTTTATCTCCATTCCACCCAGCATCAGGGTCAACCTGAATCGAACCCCCACCTTCGTTTTGCCGACGATCTTTTCGCTGTGTATAGCGCCAGCAATTATAAACGGGAATTTATTGAAAGTTGGAATAGTCGTAGTGATTTAAAGCTTGAATTGATCCCGTTGGACGATTTTCCCCTGCCAGAGCCATTATACGAAACGTTTGCTCTGGGAGAACGTCTGATTTTGGAATCTACCGAAGGCGTTGTTGCCCACTATGTATTAGAAGGTGGTGTAGACGTGCTTGCTATCGCTCTCCCGGTAGCGGACTATCAAAAAGATAGTCGGCAACTGGAGTTAACACTTACATTAAGTTTTTACGCAGGTGTTACAACTATTATCCTGATCTGGATTTGGCCGCTGATACATCGGCTAATGGCCTTGCGCGATACCGCTCGTTTATTTGGTAGAGGCGATCTGAGTAAGCGCGTAAAAATACTACGCTTTTCCTATATTCGTGAAATTGAACTTGAATTCAATCGTATGGCTGATCGCATACAGTCTCTAATTGAAGATAATAAATTGCTAAGCCGAGCAGTGTCACACGATCTAAAAACACCGCTCGCCCGGCTTAGATTCGGCTTGGATGCCATTGCTGAAACAGAGGATAAGAATCAAAGGAACAAATATGCCGAGCGAGTTAATCGGGATATGGAGGAAATGGAATCACTGATCGATACGCTTCTGCAGTATGCGCGGCTAGATGAAAGCCGTATTCACAAGAGTGAGGAAGATGTTGATCTGGCCAGTTTTACGCAATCCGCGATTAATAATTATGACACAGACAATATAGCGATCACCTTTCGGTGCAGGGCGGTAAATAGCTCAATCTTAGCCGATAAGCGTTACTTAGCATTGTTGATAAATAATTTACTCAGTAATGCCGCCCGTTACGCCAAGACGCAAGTATTGGTGTCTCTAACGCTAGAAAAAGATCACCTGCTACTGAGCCTGGAAGATGATGGAGAAGGTATTCCGAGGAGTGAACGCGAGCACGTTATAAAGCCTTTTTGGCGTGGGGAGAAGGGACAAAATAAAAAAGGCCATGGTATGGGTTTGGCCATTGTCTCCCGTATTGCCGAGTGGCATGGAGCCGAGTTGAGTATTCACGATTCAGAAAAGCTGGGGGGTGCGTTAGTACAGCTGAAGTTTCTCGCAGCGAAAATTTAAAATACGGTCTCGAAGGTTTTG
This sequence comes from Teredinibacter haidensis, assembly GCF_014211975.1. Taxonomy (NCBI): domain Bacteria; kingdom Pseudomonadati; phylum Pseudomonadota; class Gammaproteobacteria; order Cellvibrionales; family Cellvibrionaceae; genus Teredinibacter; species Teredinibacter haidensis. Next base: position 3,852,465 of record NZ_CP060084.1, on the reverse strand, counting down.
TATGACGTTACAGGGAGTAAGTGACGTTTAGCCTGTGGAGGTAAGGCCGTTCAACGTTTGATTCTCAAAAACTAATCAGAAAAATTTTATTTATCTGGCGGGCGTTACCTGTGTCGGACCATTATTTTTCGCAATAACGGTTTCGATATTGAAATAGCAGCGATATGACGAACGGCTTTTCTCTTAATTACATTTATTAACGGTAACACATTGCAGTGGGTACGCGAGGTTGGGGTCTATTTCACGTTATTTTCCCCCTGAATATTTTGGTAGATGCGTACACAGTTTCGTCCATCACTCTTGGCATTATAAAGCGCGATATCGGCGTGCTCGAGAGCCACTTCCCAACTATGGTTGTCAATTGAGGCAACACCAAAGCTAACGGTGATGGGTGGTGTTTTGTCGTCAAGCTTAATGACCGTCATGGATTTTCGCAGGTTTTCAGCAAGTTTCATGGCGCCTTCACTAGAGGTGTTTGGGCAGAAAATAATAAACTCTTCCCCCCCCCAGCGGTCCACTTCATCATGCTCACGTACCTTGTTGTTGAGTAGATTGCCGAGCATAGACAGTACTCTGTCGCCGAGCAGGTGGCCGTAGGTATCGTTAATGGCTTTAAACCAGTCGATATCCAACATAATGATCGATGCGCGGTTGATATCAGAGGCGTTAAGCATTTGATCAATAACGCCATTAAAACCTCTTCTATTCAGGGTGCCCGTGAGTGGATCGACTACTGCCATCTCCTTGTATTTTTGGGACTCCTGTGTAATGCGTTCGCTTTTGTCTTTTTCTTCCTTGAGCAGACGCCGGTTCCTTGTATAGTCCAAACGGAGCTTGTAGTGTCTGGTAATACCTGCGCCGATCAAGCCGACAAACCAGAAGCTAAGCAGAGTCAGATACCAGTTTGCTCGAGAGATTAGTGGCCCGCTGAGGCTCATCATTTCGATTTCGAAATCGTGATCGCCAAACGGAGCTGGAAAGGGGGGATCAATACCAAGCGCAATAACATTGTTGAATTCAGGGCTGGACATTGCCCGGGGTAGACCGGACGAGCGAATCCACCATTCGGCTACCGCGAATTCAGTGAAATAAATATCTAAATCGCTACTGAGATCTTTAACGGGCAACAGCATGCTGTTGTATTTTGCGGAATTTCGGCTTGTGCCTACTTCAGAAAATAGTGGGCTAAAGTTGCGTATAAATAATCGGAGAATGTTCGCAGTACCGCAGTACCGCAGTACCGCAGTACCGCTGTAGTGCATTCGCAGATGGATAGTATCGTAGGCTGTTAGGTCTACCCCCTTTGACAGACCATCGCCCAATTGGATATTCATACCGCAATACTTGTAATTGGAGGGGGAGTCGTTATAGGTGCAGCGAAAAGTGTGTTCTTCCTTGTTTAACCAGGTCGCGATACTACTACCGGTGGTGTCGGAATAAACGCTGATCTCCCGTAGGCTGGGTATAAGCTGCAGAGTGCGTTGAGGTAGGTGGTCGTATAGCAAAACATAGGCCACGCTAAATGTTAGTGACAGGAAAAGTAACCTGAGTTTTGAATCAGTTATCGGGTTTTCCATTCAGATCAATACCAGATGTTTAACTGAGTATAGAGCAGACCTATCGGCTGCGCACATCGACATAGCAGCGGATGGTGTAATATGCAGCCGTCTATACGCTATGTTGGGAAATACAGATGTCTAATATCGAGATGCTTGGCTATATTGCCGCATGTTTTACTACCTTTTCCTTTCTACCTCAGGCGATTAAAGTTATTCGCACACGGGATACAAAAGCCCTTTCACTCTGGATGTACGCGGTATTTACCATTGGTATTCTCTTGTGGCTTGCCTATGGTGTAGTGCGTAACGATTCGGCGATTATTGTGGCGAATATAGTCACCTTTTTCCTGTCGTTTATTATTCTTTTCATTAAAGCTAGCAACGTCTATCGCGCGGTGGACAGTGTTGCTGCTGAACCAGATTAAACGACCCTACTGAGTATTTTCATGAATATAGAGCTTAGCCTCTCTGGGACGGCAATTATTGCACTATTTTTTCCATGGTGATATTAGCCGCCATACCAGGGCCGGGTATTCTTATAGTAGTTTCTCGCACGCTTAGCGGCGGTTTTCGGCATGGCATAAGCACTAGCGTCGGTATTGTGATGGGCGGCTATATCTATGTTTTTTGGCAGTATTTGGTTTGGTTGCGCTAGCAGATGTGTTGGGCAACTTGTTTATTGTTGTGAAATACCTGGGGGCGGTCTATCTGCTCTGGCTGGGTTTTCAGATCTTACGATCCAAATCCCGCTTTGGGAGATTAAGTAGTGGCAAGGCTGTTGACTACTCTCAGAGCTATTTTCCGGGCTTAATGACAACCCTGGGAAATCCGAAAGCGGTACTTTTCTATTTTAGTTTTTTCCCAGCTTTTGTGGATTTGGCCAATTTAAGCAGTGGTGATCTTGTTGTTATTCTTTTGGTTACGACCGTTGCTGTTGGAGGTGTAATGCTGCTCTACTCATTTGTTGTATATAAAGCCCACTCGGTAATGAAGTACACGGTATCTCAAAAATTTATTAAGTATGGCGCTGCTTCAGCCCTGATGGGGGGAGGCTTATTCGTGGCGCTTCGGGCTTGAATCGGTGCTCTTTCGTCGAGGTCAGCAATGAGGCATTGAAACGACCGTACCCCTGCTCTGGCGGTCTATGCCTGTAGATAGACAGAGGTATACTTACTTACCGGCGGTTGAGCAGCTACTGCAGAGGCAGTGTAATTCCAGCTGCGGGCTTTGCAGGAAAAATCCCGCCGCGGTTACGCTGTTTTGCAATGAGGTAGCGACGTCTTTGTGTATGCCAATCTCCTTTACAATTCCGCATCGGTCGCAAATTAAAAACTGGGGTACTTGGTGGGAGTGCTCACAGGCAATATGGGAGCAGGCGATAAATTTATTGGTAGAGCTGAGTTTGTGGACTAGGTTTTCACTTTCCAAAAATTCCAATATGCGGTAGATAGACATGGGTGGCAGGCTTTCGTCATAACGCTCACGCATGTCGTCGACCAAATCGTAAGCCGAAAGAGGTTTTTGCGATTCCAGTAAACAGCTCAGCACATGCTTGCGTTTATCGGTAAAACGGGTGCCGGAATCGTTGCAGGTTTGTTCCGCAGTAGACAGAATTTTTTTTATATTCATAAAAACCCAGTGTGGACATTGTCAGTAGCCGAGGGCTCGACTACTGACGATAGTACTTAAAAACTCCCGCGAATGCCCAAAATAAATCCGCGCCCGGGCAGTGGCGAGAAGTCTTTCAGGAAGGACGAATGTATACGTGCTTCGGTATCTGTTAGGTTCTGGCCTTTGGCGTAGAGGGTTATATCGCCATTTTGCCTGTTAACACGGTAGGAAATTTGCGCGTCCAGCAAAGTGGAGTTTCCGGTTGTGCTCTCGTTGACGGCGGTTTGGTTTTGGGCGAAGTTATGCACCAGATTTAGCTCCGCTTGCCAGTTACCCTGTTCCAGGACGAGTTGATTACCCAAACGCTTGGGCGGAATACGTGGCAGATTTCCGCCCTCTTTCAGCTTGCCGCGAATACTATCCCCCCAAATTGTCCACTTTAGGGGGGCCGCCAGTTGCCAGGTCAGCTCGGCTTCCAGCCCGTAGAAGCGCGTATCCTGTTGCTGGTAGATATAAATAGGCAGTGCGTCGTGGTCGTGTCCGTCCTCAGCTTCGACCTCTTCTTCGTGGCCAAACAGGTCTTCGCTGGTGTAGCCGGTGTTGATGGAGCTGTAGAAATCGTCCACCTGGTTATAGAATGCGTTAAGAACGAGGCTTAGATCCCCGCTAAATTTGCGTAGGCTCAGATCCAGGTTATTGGATTTTTCCTCACTCGCTTGGCCGTGATAGTCCAGGTGCAATGCATCGGCTTCTGGGTGCAGCTCAAATAGTGCGCCAATTTCGTAAGAGCCGGTTCCGATATGCGGGCCAACTGAGTAGAGTTCGGCGGCGGCGGGTGCGCGCTGGGCGTGGGTAAGGGCCGCACTTACGTTATAGCCCTCGGTGAACTCCCACACGGCACCGGCAGACAGACTGTAGGGATGGAAGCTAAGTTCATCGAAGGTGAGGTCGAGATGGGCCTCGTCGCCATCAGCTTCGTGATCGTGTACCTCGAGTTCCAAATCGTCTGCGCTCAGGGAAACCTGCTCAATGCGCGCGCCCAGTTGCCAGAGCATGGCTCCAAGATGTTTTTCTTCCACCAGCGCGAGCGCAAGGCTGTCGGTTTTTGAGGGGGAGGTGAAGGCTTCTTCGCCCACCGCTTTAAAATCAACGGTTTTGGCTTCCAGAGAGAAGGCTCCACGCCAGCCCTGCAGTTCCTGATGAACGATATCCGTGCGCAATTGCAGCGTTTTATTGGTAAAAACGGTTCCGTCTTCGTGATGTTCGTCGCCTTCCACCGCGGCGTCCTCATCCTCATCCTCACCCGCATGTATCTCCGCGTGTTGGTAATCGGTATAACCGATGCGGGTGTTAATGCCGGAGATTAGTGGATGGTCTAGTGCTATGTCGCTGAGCAACTGCCAGCGCTCTTGCTCTAAATCCGAGAGTACTTTTTCACCCGAATGTATGTCATCGCCATCTTCTTCACCATGCGCACCGTGCCCGGGTACACCACTTAAGCGGTCGAGATACCCGTACGACAGTCCGATATAGCCATTATCCACCAACCAGCTGGCGCCAAGGTTATAGCCCTGGCCTTCGGAGGCGCTGTTGGCAAGGGTGTCGCTGTGGTGCTCTTCTTCCTCGTCTGAGTCGTGCTCCTGATGCAGATCATCCGGAAGCTTGATGTTCTCACTGTCGCGCCAAAAGCCGTCGAGATGAACGGCGAGGATGTCGCTGCCACCGGTGTAGGCGGCGGAGAGTGAGTCTTCACTATTAACCGTATCGTGGCTGATGTTGAATGCCGCACGGCTCTCGCTATCGCTGGGTACGCGGTCATCCACTACGTTGACGACACCGCCAATGGCGCCGGAGCCATAAAACAAGGTTGCCGGGCCACGAAGTATTTCAATTTGTTCGGCCGTTGTTGCTTCACTGGCAACAGCGTGGTCGGGGCCAACGCGAGAGGCATCGCTGACGTCAAGGCCGTTTTGGGTGATCAGCACACGCGGGCCATCGAGTCCACGAATAATCGGGCTGCTGGTATTGGGGCCAAAATAGCTGCTGTGTACACCGATTTCGTATTTTAGGGTTTCGCCCAGAGTACCCGCCTGCTTGTTGCGCAACTCGTCGCCGCTGACGACGCTAATGGGCTGTACCGATTCCATGATGGATGCGTGAATGGGTAGGCCGATTACATCCACCTGCTCAACAATAGAGGTGCTAAGTACAATGTTCAGTGGTTCGATGGCTTCGCCGTGCAGGTGCAGTACCCTGTGGCTATAACCCTCGGCCTGGACATGTAGCTCGTCAATATCGATCTCGTCAAGATGAAATTTACCTTGTGCGTTGGTTCTGGCAGCGCTTTTACTACCGACCACTTCGACGCTGGCGTTGCTAATGGGTTGACCCTTGTCATCGGTTACGATGCCATCGAAGGCGTTCGCTACGAGTGAAGAGAAGAGAAGTGATGCGCCTACAGCCACATGTTTCAAAATGATGCTCCTAAAATCTGACAAGTTAGATATGATACAGCATATCATTTGAATATGACAAAAGTGTGATGCTTTCTAGGGTTTTTAAGGCGCGACCGACCGATCTGGCTCGGTCGCTGGGGGAAGCGCGCTAATAATCAGCGCTGATAAGCTGGAACTGGACGCGTTTCAGGCATTGGTTGCACAGGCACTCCTGCCAGCGCTTGGCAATAAATGCCTGTGCTTTGGGGCTAATCTGGACCTTAAAGCACTGGCAGTTGGAGATATCGGCCGCGTTGCATTGGAAGGGCTTTTCACAACGGGGGCACGGCTTTTCAGTACGACTCATATCTGATCCGGTTACTACGAGGGAATTGCTGGCCCGCAATTGTAACGTTAAAACGCGTAGCGTACCTTCAGCCAGATGCGACGACCAGGTTCGTTAACCCGAACTGGGTCAGGATTGAAGGGATCAGAGTTGGCGGCGTTAACATGGTAGGCGTACATTTCATCTAGCAAATTTTCGATTCCCGCCTGCAGACGCAGGGATTTTAGCGGTTCCCAGCTACTGTAGAAGTTTAGAACCGTAAAGCCATCGGTTTCGCCAGCATCAATCACAGGGTTCACCTTATCCTGCTTGGTGGTGGCGACCAACTCTGCGCCTGCAGCCCATTGATCGCGTTGGTAGTCTAGGTTAAAGCGCGCTTCCAGTGGCGCGATCTGGCCCAGGTCGCCATTGTCGCTTTCGCCGCGAGTGTAGCTGAGGGCGGCGGTTGCTGAGAGTGTATCGCTAAGATGGCGACTGCCGTCCACTTCAATCCCGTAAAGTTTTGCATCGGTATTGCGGTAGAGGGTGGCGGTTTCCAAGTTGTAGCGCTCAATGTAGTCGTTAACTTTGTCCCAGAATACCGTGGCGGACCAGCGTTGGGTCTCACCACGCGAGACCACGGTAATATCCAATTGCTGATGTTTTTCGGCGGCAATATCGGGGTTTCCTACCCAACTGCTGCCCATGGCGCTGCGGGCAATAAACTGCTCGGTAGCATCGGCGGCACGTACGCTGCGACTGACATTGGTACTGAACACAGTTTTGCTGGACAGTTTGTGATCCCAACCCAGCACCAGTCCTAGGTCGGTATCGCTTTGGTCGCTGGCCGTTACACCATAGGCGTTTTGATAGAGCGTGTTGGGGGTGGCGCTGCCCATCATGCCAGCAGGTTCGTCGGCGCGGGTGGCATTGGCATCGAACTGGTCAACACGGGAGCCAAAACGTAGTAGGTCTTGATCGTTCAGTTGATAGTCCAGTTCGGCGAAAATGCCGGTTTGCTGCTGCTCGACGCCGGGCCACATAATCGAGGCCAGCATGTTGTAGTTGCCGTCTTTACCGGCATCCATATATAGCTCTGCGCTACGGTCATTAGCGCGATGATCTAGGCCAAAACGCCATTCGGCTTTCCCGTTTTGAAGATTGGCCAGCCAGCGGGCGCCCTGGGTATCAGAGCTGCTGGGTGCAGCCATACCGTTTTCATTCATGGGCATGCGGTTGCGCACGCTGTAGTTGTCCATCAAGTGATCGACGTTGCTCTGGTAAAGGCTTAGCTCAAAGCTGTCTACCAGGGTTCCGCCGCTATAGACCCATTTAAGACGTGCCGTTTCCGAGTCGGTCCAGGGAGAATCCATACCGTTGCCAGCGAACCACACATCGTCCTCGCTTACCCCTTCAAAAGAGAGCTGCAGATAGTGTTGGTTGTTAAGGTCGCTGCCAGCAATCAGGCCATAACTTGAGGAATCAAACGAAGACGCGGTGACATTCCCGTCGGCATCTTCGTAGTTATCGGAGGATTTCACGTCGCCAAAGACACGGCCAAAGGCGCGCTTATTGCCGAACGCGAGGTTGGCCGAGCCATCTTGAGATTCGGAACTACTGGTATAGCCAAGGCCGATGGAGCCGAGATAGTTTTTGTCCTTAAACTCCGGACGCTTGTGTTCAAACAAAAGCGTTCCACCACTACCGCCAGCCCCGTAAATCACCGAGCGATTGCCTTTTATAATGGTGAGCTGGTCGAAGTTGTCCATTGCGGTATAGGCTGTGGGCGGATCCATGCGACCGGGGCAGGCGCCAAAGGTATAGGCGCCATCGGTCATTATGTTCAGCTGATTTTGAGATTGCCCCCGAATTATGGGTTCAAATCCCCTGCCGCCGCGCCGGGTGGCGGCCACACCGTTGACAGAGCGCAATAGCTCGCCGGCATCCTGTACCGGCTTGCTCAGGGTAGATTGGCTGTCGAGCTGTTGTTCTTTGGTCATCGTGTTGTCGCCAATTACTTCGACAACCTCGATAGGCAAGTCGGTGGTAGCCAATGCCTGCACGGCGACTGCCGACATGGCGGCGATCAATATTCTTATTTTCATTAGATGCTCTCCCAAGTTAGGGGTAAATGATAAAGAACGAAGCGAATGATCGGGATGTGGCGAATTGTCGCAGTAGAGCGAGCCATGAATGTAATATATTTTTTACATTACAAATAGACAGTACGTTCTATATGGACTTTTAATGGTCTGTCGTATCGGGAAAGGAATTTATGGGTGGAGTTGGCAGCAGTAATTGGGCAGATTATTACATTTTCTATCGTTGCATTGATCGCAGGGCGCTTGATATTCATTGGCAGCAACAACATTGAGGGCAGGGGTGAGCGTGATGTGCGTTTTGAGTCTCGGGGTATTTTTAGTGATGCCGCTAATTGTAAATGCGGGGCTCGGCGGTATGTTTTTGTTTGAGTAAATAGGTATTGCGCTGGATTTATCACCCATGCTCTCAGCAAATATACTTTTGTTGATTATTATTGTTTCAACCAGTGTAAAAGCTGCAGCACAAATTTTTTATTATCGGCGTGAAGATTTGATATGGCCGGTAGACAAATTCGCGACACAATTCGTCAGCAACGTTTCGACAACAATGAAATGACGCAGCAGAAATTGTTGAAAGCTGTGGGGGCTACCCGCAAAACTATTTCGGCATTGGAGTCTAATAGACACTCCGCCTCTTTGGGTCTCGCTTTTCGGATTGCCCATAGTTCTAATGTGGTATTGGAAGAGGTTTTTCAATATGAGATTGATACTCTTCGATATTCGTAAACCTTCTCCCTCCTTTGCTCCTTTGCTCCTTTTCCTTATCCGTAAAAATCCTCGCATCTACATTTCCTGTCTGTTCGGCTTATATCGTCCCGCATTATTACAGGGGCTTCCACCTCGTTTAGGTGTACTTCTGGTGGCTTGTACTTTTTAGCTCGCGTTGATTGTGGATTAAGAGTGTCTCGTCTACGTGATCCCTGGGCTTCTGGCGCCCCTTCTATCTTCTTGTCGCCATTTAAATTGAAAGCAATATTATTCTAATTTATATTTAGCTAGACAGTCATATCATTTGTAAATAGTACCTCTGAACAATATTATTCAAACGTTAACTATTTTAGGGAGCTGTACCGTGCTCGTTTCTGCGAGGAGTGTAGTTTGGAAAAAGCTCGGGGCAAGATGCCAATATAATAATTCGGGTTAATAAAATTCAAGGAAAAAATATGAAATTTAAATTATTGGCTGGACTAGTGTTGTCTATGAGTTTTGCTGCTTCTGCAAATGCGGGGAAAATTTTTGAGTGGAATGACCCTGTTCAGGGAAATTATCCTCCTGAGTGTTCGGCAACTCAGTCCTATGGTACGGGTGGGGGCGGTTATGGTTACAGCTATTTATATAACGAATATTTAGTGCAGTGCCCAGGCCACACGGTAACCGTAACAAGGTTGCTTGAGACTAATGGCAATCATCAGAACTGTACAATGGGAACTAGGGATAGCAACTATTACACTTCGTTTAATAACTGTGATAACTGGCGCGTTTACGAAAAGTAAATAGCCCATTATGTGTAGCCCTATCATTTACTTGATGGGGCTTTTTTGTAAGGTTTGTGCTTTTTCTACTGAAACAGCGCCGAACTGGAATCTTCGGAAAGGTAAAAGATTAATTCACCTGTGCCTCGGTTCACAAAATAGGAAACGGTAGCGCTGGTCGTCTCTTCTGTGCCGGTAGATATTGCGTTAGAAAATTTGACTGAAAGTATGTTGGCTTGTTGATCGCCTTCTGTTGCGAGTATCACCTGGCAATTTTTTGTTTTGCAGATTACCGATAACGGTGCAATATCCTGCAGGGCTTCGTGGTTATCGAACATCGAAAAAAGTTCATCTTCCCGGCTTGTTGCCCAGTTGTAATCTATTTCTTCGGCTTCGAAGCGCTCGTTAGCCAGTTGCATGGGGGCTTTATTTTCTTTTTCTGCTTTCTCAATAAAGCTGGAAAACGTTTCAATTTGCTGAGAACCATCGCTTACTTGAGTATACATCCTTGAGTTTACGGGGCTTTCTTCATCTTTATGAGAGGCTTCCGTATAGGCTGGCTTTGTTTCCGGGAAACTTTTCTTTGCTAGCGTTATATCTTCCCCTGTGAATGGGGGAATCGTGCAGGGGGCGAGGGACGGTGAATCTAAGCGGCTTGATAATTGAGTGGGTATTTCGGCAGGCGGCACTGAATTTTTCCCGAGCTGAAACGAGATTGCGGAGCTGGCAACCAATGCCCCTATAAATAATGACAGTAATTTTCGGGTATCCATATCTTGATGCAACTCCTGTTTGGTTGGTATGGATTACTTATTCCTGGACAGAGTACAGATAGTTCTGTTTAAAGAATCGATAATACAGGTAGTTTGCGTATTTGTAATGCAAAATGAAGATACTTTTCTAGTGCTGTCAAAGCGTGGGTTTTAATGCTTGTGGTGGGTGTATCCGGAGTTGCGCTTTTTAGCTTCGGTTTTTTTCTGTTTTGATTCGGATGAAAAAAAGTCGCACCAGGGAATGATCCATCATGTTTAAGTGCGACGTAAGTGGTATTTGATAAACTGTGATATTGCGTATAAATAGGCAGTATAAATCGGGTATCCGGGCCGAAAAAGGTGGGGTAGTAGTGAATAAACTCAATACTCAATTACAACCCGGATACTCGAACTCTTTACTGGCGCTGACCAATGCCTTACTAACTTTTTTGTTGCTCAACCAACTCCATTAAACCATTTAAATACTGCGTTGATGATTTCGACCAACTATCGATCAGCTTTTTAAAGTAGTGGAAATTTGTCGCACGATTTGCAACAAATGGGCTACCTGCAGATTGGGGGGTGTTGCGGTAATCAACTATTTTCATTATGGGCTGGCCCTGCGGAGTGGAATACAATAGCTTAACTCCAGATTGCCCCGCCATTGCGATAATGGTTTGTTTGATTCCAGATGTTTCCGGAGCATAAATATAAAGGTCGATTAATTCTGGCTTGACTATAACTGTGCCAGAATCTTTTTTATCAACAACCTGCCAACCAGTCTTGGTGAGTTGCTTTTTAATGGATTTCGTCAGTAATGTACCGTAGTCATCTTCGATCAGTGTGCGGTAATTCGCGGATGTAGACGCACGAAATCGATCCATCCAAATATCGGCAAATTGTACACTGGCCTTTTCGACGTATATTTTCCGTGATAGCGGCAGGCTGAACTTTGAGGAAATATAGAGGCTATTAAATTCAGGTGAATCCATAATCTCCATATTGCCTTCCCCGTCGGCGGCTGTTGGTGTTCTCGGTGGAGGTGTTTCCGCCGCTTGTGCGAGTTGCGTGTTTCTGGTCGTTGAATTTTTGCTGGCAAAATCCAGGCTTTGGGTGGCCGCGATTACGTTAACTTTTTCTACGGTCGTGCTAGTTGATTGTGGCTGTTGCACTTTGGCCGAAATTTTCGCCGGTGATTCTGCAGGCTTTACGGGCTGTGGATTAAGAGCTGGGAGCTCCGTTTCTACCGAAAGGTTGTCAACTGTTGGAGCCGGCGTTTTTATCGTTGGTAAACTAAATTCATTGGCGCTTACATTCATTGCAAGCACCAACCCGCAAGCGAACAGACCCGAGATAAGTTGTTCCATACTTTTTGCAATTCCTGAGTTGTTAGAAAATAAACGTTTTACGCGCGGAAGCATTTGGTATTTGTTTTTGTTTGCAGCCAATACGGTTGCTAGCCGCGATTCCAACTCTGAAATGCTGGTTAAGCTTTTGGCGTAGAGCGTGGGGCAGCCGCAATATTTTACCGCGATGTCATCGCAGGAATTTTCTCTTTCGCGATCAATGCGTGTTGAAATCCACATAACAGCCGGGTTAAAGAAATAGAGAAGGCGAACAAAGGATTGTATGGCATTAATTACGTAGTCGTTGCGTTGAATATGAGCCAGCTCGTGCAGCAGCAGCGCTTCAACTTGCTCGGTAGTCAGCGATGTTAGCAGGCCAATAGGTAATAAAATAACGGGTTTAAAATGACCTAGAACACAAATGCTGGAAACGCGGCAGGAGTTTTTAACCTGGATCACTTTTGATAGGTTTAGGTAGTGGGCAAGCTGCTGGCAGCGACCAAACCATTCCGGATTAACGTTTTCGCAGCCACGGTAGCGCAGCATGCTGGCTTCAAAAAAATCGCGGGCGTAGCGAATAAATTGTAGGGTAAAGCCGGTGAGCCAAACCAACAGGATGTATTGGACATTCTTATTCAGTAAACTGTAAATCTGCTGCCATAAACTATCGGAGTATTGGAGCAGCGTATTGGGTGTTTGCATAACATTGGTTGCGTTCGTAACGCTATGATAGAGGTGCGCGTAAGTTGCGACACTCACCGTGACACACATGATCAGTGCGATAATGCCTTGAAGATAGCGCCCGTTGGCACTTTGGTGTCGATTGATGGCGAGCGATATTCCCAGTACTAGTGCGATCAACGTGCACTGCCAGAGGGAATGTATTATGGTCCAGGTAAACGCATATGCGGTATTACCATTTAAGACTGATGCAAAAGTGTCCATGTCAGTTATCCTCAGTGAGAATGATCTACAGCCCGCTACTCTTCCTCCGGGTCTAGCTTGCTATAGAAAAGCTATCTGCGTTGTCTGCGCGGTGTTAAAACGGGTTCAAAATACTTAGCTATTCGCTATAAACCCCGCATTTCTACCTTGCGCTGGCGACCTCGCTTACGTTTACAGCAAGCCGCTAGAGATCTTTTAAAAAAGCTTTAATCTCTTCAATTTCTTCTTTGCTAACTTGGTTGTTGCCTAAGAGTTGCATGACTAACCTGCTGTTGGAGCCACTAAACGTACTGTTGATAAAACGTGACAGCAGTTTGTTTTTGGTGGAACTCTCTTGAATCACCGGGAAATAAATATGGCTCCGGCCTTCTAAACGTCGATCCAGTAAACCCTTTTGAACCATAACCTGCATGGCTTTCAGGGTGGTGGTGTAGCCGATATCGCGAATTTTGTTCAACTGCTCGTGTACGCCCTGAACACGCATCTCTCCAGCATCCCAGAGGATGTTCAAAATTTCGAGTTCAGCTTGCGTGGGTGTCGGCACCGTTAATCCTTGTTAGTTGTACGAGAGATCTCGTAGGTAAGAGTGTACGAGATCTCTCGTAGTTACAAGGGCTTTTTGTCCAGCACTAGTCGATTGGCGTTTAAAGTTTTGTGGGAGCGCGATAACCTATTGAAAATAAATCAATATTGATGGTTTGAATGCCTTATAAATCGAGGCGAACAAGCGCGCTTTCCAGTTCAGTGAGCTTCTCCATAATGGAGCGTTTGTTTTCGTTGCCCATGCGGAGCAACAATTTTTGCGTATTCGGCAGGGATTCCAGTGCCGGATCGAGAAACTGATATTGCACGCTGGTAAGGATTAATTCCGGTTCGGAGTCGGTTGCGGGTGTCGCCAAAAAGCTTTCCACAGCAGTCAGTACAACGGAGTGGAATGAGTCTGGCCCTTCTCCCAATTCGTCATAGGCTTGCTGCAATAGCGGGTAGTAAAGTTGATAGAGGGAGACAAGGGTTTCCGTGTCGAGGCTAGTCGCTATTTGCGCGTATAGATCGTAGCGTTGCTGGTTTTGCGGAGGGTTTTTAAATACAGCGGTTTGTACATAGCCCTCTTTTGTTGTGGGTGCCGGTACTTTTGCCATCCGGCCGATGGCCTGTGCGCGAAAGGCGCTATCGGGGCCCTTAAGTGGCCGGTATTGGGGGACAACGGCGCCCTTGCTGAGGTTGTAAGCCGCGCGTACCGACTTGCGCAGAACATCTTCGGGCGTCAATAGTGCCGCCAATTGGCTGAGCTGAGGAGATTCTTTCAGTTCAGTTAACACCGGTTCATCACTGGTGTCCAAATGGGGTAATGGCTTTTCTGTGACAACGGGTTCCGGCGGGTTTGCCAGGGGGTCAGCTTCGGGCCTTGGTGTTGGTAAAGGGTGTGGTGTGGCGACAGGTTGAGGGGGGCTGCTTGCCGTTGCGGTTTGTGGTTGGGGTTTGGTATTGCCATAAAAATAATAAAGGCCGCCACCTAGTATTAACGCAATGATCAGCAGCGCGAGTAAAAGCGGTTTTACTTTGGCGGGTGCAGGCACCAGCGTTTCTTTGGTGTCTTCGAGATTGAGGTCACCTAATTTTTCAATATCGTTTCGCATACTGATGTCCTTGTAACTGCACGACTCTATGATGATTTTCGTGACGATGAGTTCCCGATTTTCCGATCTCTTTTACTATTTTGTGGCGCTGAGCTCAAGTGATTATCTATATGATCCGTGCAGATAAATTTATTGCTATGAATGGTTCCTGAGGCCTGTGAGGGAGCGCACAGTTTGTAACGAAATAGTTCACAGCCCTATGAGTAGCGTTTGCATTTATACATGCTTTGCATTTTGATATTTCGTTAGCTTTTTTGCAAAGCTGTTTTTACTGTAAAACTATTTTTGTGCATTGTGCTGGTAAGCTTTAAACTGTCTTCACGAGCCGCTTACGGGCTCTGGCTATAACAATAAAAAAGGCCAAATTGCATTTTTCAAGGTAATGATTTCGCTTATCCACTCCCCTGGGGTCGATCCGTTAGCGTAGCTGTCTCATTTACAAAATAACTTTAATGATCTATGAGGGCGCCATGAAACACTCAAAATTTAAACTATTGCTGGCAGGTTGTACCATACTGCTCGCACAAGCATCTCATGCACTGGTTTCCGGTGCGGGGGAAGCTGTGCTTACTATTCAAAACAGTTGGGGTAGCGGTTATTGTGCCGATGTTACTATCTCCAATAATGGCAGTTCCAGTATTACTGACTGGGCTGTTGGCTTAGACTTGGCCGGTACGAGTATCGGCAATTTGTGGAACGGAAGCGTGAGCGGTAGCACTGTGACTCCTGCGGCTCACAACGGCAGTATTGCTGCTGGTTCCAGCGTAAATTTTGGCTTTTGTGCAAACGGCTCGGGTACGCCCAGTGTCGCGACCTTAAGTGTTTCTGGTGGTGGAAATACCAGTAGCTCCAGTAGCTCGAGTGTTGTCTCTTCAAGCAGCAGTTCTTCCATTTCCAGCAGCTCTTCAAGCTCAAGTAGTTCCAGCTCTTCCTCTTCAAGCAGCAGCTCAAGTGTAGTCTCTTCAAGTAGCAGTTCCAGCAGTAACAACACTGACTGCCAGGAAATGTGTCAGTGGTACCAGGATGATCCCCGTCCGCTGTGTGTGAATCAGGATTCTGGCTGGGGCTGGGAAAACTCACAAAGCTGTATTGGTCGCACAACCTGTGAAAGCCAAAGTGGTAGTGGTGGCGTTGTTAGCAGTTGCAGTACTTCTTCGTCTAGCACCTCCTCTTCCAGTTCTTCTAGTAGCTCTAGCAGTTCCAGCAGCTCTAGCAGCTCTTCCAGCTCATCTGTGGTTAACCCTCAGGGTTGTGATGGCTATGCCACCCGCTATTGGGATTGCTGTAAAGCTCACTGTAGCTGGAGCGGAAATGTACCCAGCGGTGTAGAAACTCTGGGCGCCTGTACGACCAATGACTCTCCGTTGAATGATGTCGATGCTTCCAGTGCCTGTGACGGCGGCGACGCCCATATGTGTCACAGCTTAACGCCTTGGGCCGTCAGCACTACGTTGTCTTATGGTTATGCGGCAACTTCTAGTGGTGATGTTTGTGGTCGTTGTTATGAAATCCAGTTCACGGGCGCTTCTTACAATGGTGGTGACGATCCCGGTTCTGCGGCTCTGGCTGGAAAGCGTATGATCGTTCAGGCCACTAACATCGGCTATGATGTTGGCGGTGGTCAGTTTGACATTTTGGTTCCCGGTGGTGGCGTAGGCGCATTTAACGCCTGTTCCGATCAATGGGGAGTGTCTAACGATGAGTTGGGTGCTCAATACGGTGGTTTACTGGCCGCGTGTAAAGATGAGCTGGGTTGGAATGCAAGCAGAGAGCAGTACAAAAGTTGCCTGTCTCAGCGTTGCGATAATGTATTCGGTACTCGTGGTTTAACCGAGCTGCAGCAGGGTTGTAACTGGTATGCCGAATGGTTCGAAGCGGCTGATAACCCCAGCCTGAAGTGGCATGAGGTGGCTTGTCCTGCCGAGATTACCGCTCGCTCAGGTGTGGATCGCGGCTTCTTGAACGATATCAGCAACTCCTGTAATTAAGTTTTCATTTCTTAAAATCCGGGCTCCGTTACCTTAACGGAGCCCGGTTATCCTTACCTTCTACTGAAAACACTTCCTTTCTGCGCTAGAATGCACGCTCTCCTGAGGGGTGGCTGTACGCTTGTATAGCCTGAGATAGTCCCTTTGAACCTGATCCGGCTAGTACCGGCGTAGGAATAGGACGTTCGTTTAATTTTCGAACAACTAGGGGGGCGCAAGTCCCCGTTCCACCTTTCCCAGCCTGCACACCGGGTCTCCTATTTAATTCATAGAAGGCCTGATATGACCAAACGTTTTTACCCACCCCTAGCACTGTATTCACTGGTTTCCTTTGCTATCAGTAGCACAGCTTTTGCCCAAAATGAGCAGGAAGAAATAGTGGTTACCGGTGAGCTACGCAACATCGAGCAGTTGGACTTGGCAAATAGTGTCTCTGTGATTAGCGAAGAGCTTATCGAGTCGCGCAACGCTAAGAACCTGGAGGATATACTTGGCCTTATCCCCAACGTGAATTTTTCTGCGGGCGCTTCCCGCGGCCGTTTTATTCAGATTCGTGGTATTGGTGAACGCAGCGAATTTGTTGCACCGATTAACCCGTCTGTGGGCGTGATTGTCGATGGCATCGATTTCACTGGTCTGGCAACAGGTGTCAGCGGTTTGGATGCATCACAGGTGGAGGTTTTTCGCGGCCCGCAAGGAACGCTGTACGGCGCTAATGCGTTGGCTGGAATGATTAACGTGGTAGGTAATGCGCCGGCAGAGGCTGCCGGCGGTAAGGTGTCGGCGGGAATCGGTAACTATGGTAGCTATGATTTGGCTGGCACGGTGACCACGCCTTTATCCGAAACCGTTGGTTGGCGCCTGGCGATGCAAAAGAATGTCAGTGACGGCTATATTAAAAATGATTATCTGGATCGCGACGATACCAACAATATTGATGAACTAAGTCTACGCAACCACTTGTCTTTTGACGTTTCCAAGGAATTACACGTTGATTTAATCAGCTATTTTGTCGATGTCGATAATGGCTACGATGCTTTTAGCCTGGATAATAACCGCCATACCCTGTCTGATGAGCCAGGCCACGACCGACAAAAAACGTTTGCGCATGCATTAAAAACCCGTTTTACTGGTTTTGGCTTTGCCGATTTGAATGTGGTTTTAAGTTACGCTGATTCAGAGGTGGAATACGGTTACGATGAAGACTGGTCCTTTTTAGATATCTGCCCTGCTGATTCCGCGTGCGCTGGTTGGGAATATTCCTCGACGGATAACTATCAGAGGGATAACAATAATTTTTCTGTAGACTTACGTCTGGCTTCAAAATCGCAGGAAACAGCGGTGAATTGGGTGGTTGGTGCGTATTATCGCGATCAAGATGTAGAGCTGATACGTACCTATACTTATGATGCCGACTATAACAGTGACTTCGGTACTCGCAATGCTGCCCTATACGGACAGCTGGATATCGCGTTGAGCGATCGTCTCAATTTGGTTACTGGTTTCCGTGCTGAAGATTTTGAGGCGGATTATTCGGATAGTAATAATTCGCAGTTTGAGCCAAGCGAAAGCCTGTGGGGTGGAAAAATTTCACTGGAATACAAAACGGAAAGCAATGCACTTGTTTACGGCTTAATTTCCCGTGGTTACAAGGTTGGTAGCTTTAACCCGGAGCCATCGTTGGCAGAGCAACAGAAAACCTTTGACACGGAAACGATGCTTAACTACGAGTTGGGCTTAAAGAGCTCTCTTCTCAATAATACTCTAGATCTTCAGGTCGCCGGCTTTTACCAGCAGCGCAATGATATTCAGGCAAAGCAATCCCGCGCCCTCCCGTTGGATGAAGGGTTTGAATTTATCGATTTTCTTACAAATGCTGCTGAAGGTTACAACTACGGCTTGGAAACCGAGGTAAACTGGCGGGTAAGTGATAACTTAACGTTATTCTCGTCCATAGCGATTCTGGAAACAGGCTACGAAGACTTTGAAAATCGCAGCCATGTTGACCGCGACAAAGTAACCGGTGAAGGTTACGATATGAGCGACAGAGCGCAGGCTCATGCGCCGGGTTATCAATACTTTGTTGCAGCACAATACGATTTTGAATCAAACCTGTATATGCGTGTTGAGCTGGAAGGTAAAGATAGCTTCTATTTCTCCGAAAGCCATAATGAGAAAAGCGAAAGTTATAGTTTGCTAAATGCACGTTTGGGTTATGATTTAAACAGTACTTCTTTTGCCCTTTGGGCGAAAAATTTAACGGATGAAACAATTGAGACGCGCGGGTTTTACTTTAGCCATGACTTCGGCAATGACCCACGTAAATTCTATGATCCAGAGCCCTATAGCCAAAAAGGTACACCGTTAACCTTTGGTGTTAGTGTTAGCCATTCATTTTAAATAGTACGGCTGGGGTGGCGCGGGAACCCAGAGCGACTATGCTGAAATAACAGCAACGAGATTAATGCAGGCCGGTTTCTAATTAATCTGGGGTACCCGCGCAACCCCAATCCACGTAGCTAACAGGCATCGAAGGTCTTTATGAAGCTTAGCGTAGAATTAACCCTGTACCCTCTTCAGGATGAATACTTGAATATAATCAAACAAACTATCGATAAATTAAACACCTACTCCGATATCGATATTTCAACTTTTCCTACCGCCACGATTTTGATAGGTGATTACGATAAAGTGATGGCTGTGGTAAACGAGGTGGTAGCCTGGAGCTTTAACAATTTTGGCAAGTGCGTATTTGTGGCCAAATTTTTACCCGGCTACGAGGCAAGATAGATGTTGGATGTTTTTCAGCAAGGTATGGCCGGATTTTTTCAGCAGTCGGCTTTAGAGTTACTTGCTGTAGCGTTGGGTATTGCGTATTTAGTTTTAGCTATGCGCCAAAACAGTTGGTGTTGGCCCTGTGCTTTTATCAGTACGGCTATTTTTACCTGGGTGTTTTTTGACGTATCATTGATAATGGAATCGCTGTTGAATGTGTACTATATGCTCATGGCGGTTTACGGCTATTGGTGCTGGCGCACGGGTAAGGGAAATAAAACAACCTTAGCCATCAATTTTTGGAGTTCCTCACAGCATTTATATGCCCTTACCATTGTTGCCGGCCTGACATTTGTTTCTGGTTATTTTCTGTCCCGGCATACGGCTGCGGCATGGCCTTACCTGGATTCATTTACGACCTGGGGAGCAGTGGTAACGACCTTTATGGTTGCGAGAAAGATATTTGAAAACTGGATTTACTGGCTAGTGATTGATTCTGTCGCCCTATTTCTCTATTGGGACCGAGGTCTTTATCCTACAGCCCTGTTAATGATGGTGTACCTGGTTTTAGTCGTCATAGGCATTTATGCCTGGTCGAGACAACTCTCAAGAAACAACCTACCAGAAGGCGTAAACGTATGAGTCCACTGCTTGCGACAGATGAACGTAAACGCTTGGACTACGCGCTCGATACCTGGCAAAAATGGCCGATTAATTTGGTCGGCCCGCCTAAATTGGTAAAGCCGTTAAACAAAGGGACAACCAACAACAGCTATCTTGTAGAAGTAAGATCCCCTCGTTCGTTAAAGCGTTCAGCCTGCGGCCTTGCTGTTGAACGTTTTGGTGTTCGAATAAATTCAAACCAGTCTAAGGAGTTGGGGATAGATCGAGACTGGGAGCTGGAATTGTTGCGAGCTCTTGCACCGCTGAATATCAGCCCAAAATTATTGCACGATGATCGGAATCTAAATTTTTGTGTTTTTAGTTATGTGGAAGGTCGGGTATGGAGTCGCCACGACCTGACTCGCCTCAGTCAGCGTGAGCGTCTGAAAGAAGTTGTTAATAGAATTCAACATATTCGTGTTGAAGCGTCTCGATTCAACTATTTAAAGCATTTGACGGGTTATGCGTTAGAGTTGGAAAAGCGCCATATTCAGCTTGCCAAAGAAAAGCAGCTCGCCTTTAATGAGTTTCTCCAGCAGTTGGAAGAATTTATGGAAGGGAGCTGGCAGCCCGTATTGTGCCATCATGATCTAATTCCCGAAAATATTCTGGAAACTGACAATGGCCTATTTCTATTGGACTGGGAATACTCGGGACTTGGTCATCCTGAGTTTGATCTGCGCTATCTCGGCTATTGCTTTAATGCGAATATTGATGAGTCCGCCGGTTTTCTATTAAAAGGCGATATCATAGATAAGCTTATTTATTGGCTGGTAACGCTTTGGCAAAAGCTAAATGAAAAAAGCGAGAGTACAAGCAGCAGATTGATTTGAAGGAAAAATCAACCTGCTGCTGTTTTTTACATCTGAGACTGTAAATAATTTTCCAGGCCAATGCGCTTGATTAAGCCCAGCTGCTGCTCCAGCCAATAGGCGTGATCGCGTTCTGTATCATCCAGCAATACCTCCAGCATTTCACGCGTAACATAATCACCTTCATCTTCGCACAATTTAATAGCGAGTTTTAAGCCTTTGGCTACGGCGTACTCCACGTTTAAATCGCCCTGGATCATGGAGGGAACATCTGTACCGATATTTAAACCGTCACGTGTGACTAGGTCAGGGGTGCCTTCCAGAAACAAAATACGCTCGATCAATTTTTTCGCGTGCCCTTTCTCGTCTTCAAATTCATGAGCGATGCGCTCGTGTAATTTAGTAAGACCCCAGTCGGCATACATTTCTGAATGGACAAAGTACTGATCCATTGCGGCCAGTTCGTAAGCGAGCAGACCGTTAAGGGTTTTGATGATATTTTCGCTGCCTTTCATAATGTGTTTGCCTCTTTACAGTTGTGCCTGCAGATAATTTTCTGTGCCCATAGCGCCAATCTGATGCTGTTGAGTTTCCAGCCAGTCCAAGTGGCTTTCTTCTCCATCCAGAATATCGTTCAGAATATTGCGACTTACGTAATCCTGTTCCTGCTCGCAGGTAGCAATCGCTTGCTTCAATTGCTCAATAGCGCCCTGCTGAAATTTTAAATCACAAGCGAGCATTTCTTCCGTATGTTCACCTATCTGTAAAGATTTCAGCTTTTGCAGATTGGGTAAGCCTTCGAGCATCAGAATGCGTTCTATAAGCTCGTCGGACTGTTTCATATCCTTGATGGACTTCTTATAGCTCATTTGATTGAGGTTATCGAAGCCCCAGTTTTTGTACATGCGCGCGTGTAAAAAATAACGATTAATAGAGGTCAGTTCTGTACTCAGCACATCGTTCAATGTGGAGAGCACTTGAGTGCTAGATTTCATC
Source organism: Teredinibacter haidensis (assembly GCF_014211975.1). Lineage (NCBI taxonomy): Bacteria > Pseudomonadati > Pseudomonadota > Gammaproteobacteria > Cellvibrionales > Cellvibrionaceae > Teredinibacter > Teredinibacter haidensis. The sequence continues at coordinate 3,831,047 of NZ_CP060084.1, read as the reverse complement.
CTGTTCACCTTTTGCACTATGTATGGAATGGGTAGGCATCTGAATCTATACAGATACGAGGTTGCATAAGTCTAATGCATAACACCATAAAATCAAAAATATCTTTATTTTTCAGTGATATAGTTAATGCTAACGATTTAGATTGCGTATAAAAGATAGTCCTTCAGTAAGCGTTCGGATCTGTAGGAGTGAATGCCCCGCCATTGGATTGTAGCGTTGGTTGCTCGCTTCTTTGGCGATGACTTTTAATCTTGCTCTATACTTGTATAGATAAGGTAAATACTTCCCAACCACTGCAGCTCTGCACCTATGCGCGTAAAGCTTTCCAGATTATTAAAACGTCAGTTTTGGCGCGGAATATGAAATCAAATCCATTTACAGTTGTTCGGTTTGTCGCGGCATTACTCACGGTACTGGCTATTGCTTGGCATCCTTATATCCCGCCCAAGACACTACTCATCCATCCCAAAATTGCGACCTCTCCTGGTATTTATGGGCCCAATCATCTAGATGGTAGCAGTTCTGTGGCGTGGATCAATCAGGTTAATAACGAATGGCGTTGTGATTTCAGCAGGCTTGTTGGGTCCGGCTCCTGTGGTTATACCCTAAGCTGGGATGCGGATGCAGTCACGGATAATAGCGATGATAGCCAGGAAAACAGTCTGATATGCAAGCGGGATGACTCTGACTCCGATGGTGACGGTTGGGGCTGGGAGAATGACCAGAGTTGTAGAGTGATGGTTCAGCCTTCTGACCCAAATACCAGCATTCGCGAGGGGCCACCGCTGTGTAAAAGCGCGGCTTCGGATCCCGATGGTGATGGTTGGGGCTGGGAGAATGAGCAAAGTTGCACCGTGCCAAAAGAAGTGGCTGCCTCGACAAAGGATGAGGAAAAACCACCCTATTGCGTGAGTGCGGCCTCTGATCCGGATGGCGACGGTTGGGGTTGGGAGAATAACCAGAGCTGTCTCATTGTTAAAACTACATCGGATAAATCCATCGAAAATAAGGCCGTATCAGGGCTGGATTTCGGATTGTATGATGGGCTTAGAGTCCGCATTCGTTATGAGGGGCCTGCACGGCATCTGCGCATACACTTACGCAATCATAACTCTTCCTATTCTCAGAAGAGTGACGTCTATGCCTCTAAGTTTATGTCTGCGTATGTGCGTACCAACGATTTGAATTCGGGATCAGTATTTGTCAGTCTTTCGGAATTCAGTGTGGCCGAGTGGTGGGTAACAGGAATCAATGCGTCGCGGGAACTGGCAGCGCCGGAGTTTGATAATGTCATTGGTATTGGTGTCGATGTTATGGTTGAGGGCCTCCATAAGGTTCGAGTCGAAAGAGTTGAATTGGAGGGTGCACGTATTAGCTCTGAAAGCTTCCTTATGGCGCTCCTCCTATTTTGGGTCGCCTACCTGTTTATGGAGGCCAGTACTCGTTACTACCAGTTGTATACCTCAACGCGTATACGGGAGCGACAAATTTATCATTTGGCCAACAGAGCTGCCCAGCTGGAAGCAGAAAAATTTGAATTAACAACGCGATCAGTGACGGATGCTTTAACGGGTATTTTTAATCGCGCAGGCCTGGTTCAACAGCAGCAGAGGTTGTATAGCGAAGCGCATATCGATTTTGGGCTTATGGTATTGGATATAGATAATTTTAAAAAAATTAATGATACCTACGGCCATGTCGTTGGCGATCAAATACTTAAAACTTTTACCAAACTTATTAGCAGTAGTACGCGCAAGGATGATATTTTTGGGCGTTGGGGAGGCGAAGAATTTGTTCTAGTGTGCCCCCATACCCCACCAAACAATCTAATTGAACTGGGTGAGAAACTGAGGGCAGAGGTAGAGCATCATCGCTTTGGTACTGCCAAGGAAATTAACGTTACCATCAGTATTGGAGTTTCCATCGTTTCGAAAAATGAGAAATTCGAGGAAGTATTCAAGCGAGCAGATATTGCGCTTTATCAAGCGAAGAAAACACGTAATAGTGTTACGTTTGATGATGGCTTCGAGGTTTAACGGATCGGTATGACGACGGTACACTACAAATACCTGAGAATTATCGGATTGATATTGACGATACTGATCTTTGTTGGGCACTACTTTTTGCCGCAGAAGCGTGTATCCATCCATCCTCTCGCAACAAGCCACCCGCAGCTTTATGGATACGCAGATCCGCAATCCGGTGAATCGGCTTATTGGGTAAATGAGTCCGTCAACGAATGGGCCTGTCTCTATAAGCAAGAGCATGTTTATGGCTGTGGCTGGGATGTATATTGGGATGAAAATTATACTAAGGGCATTGATCTTTCCGTTTACGAATCGATTGAGTTGAACATCCACTATGAAGGCTCCGCTTCCCGTGTTCGGGTGTATATGCGCAACTATAATAGTGCTTATGCCAAAGAAAAGGACAGCCTATCGAATAAAATGCTGTCTATGACTTTTCGTACCGACGAGGCAGATAAGCCCGTCATTATCCATCTAAATGAATTCAATGTCGCCAGCTGGTGGCTGCGCGAGCGAGAGATTCCTCGGCAATGGTCGCGTCCGGAATTTGAAAATATCACCAAGATAGGCGTCGACTTTGTTGAGAAAGGGGCACACTTTACCCGTGTAGACAGTATCGTACTATTGGGTAAGTGGATTAAAACCGAGGCGTTGATACTACTTGTTTTGGCCTTTTGGATGAGTGTTTTTCTTTTGGAAGGTGTTGTTCGCTTTTACCAGCTGTATATTAAATCGATTAATGAGAACAGGTTAATCACTGAACTTCAACTTAAGCAGTTAAATCTAGAAGAGGAAAAAGTTAGCTTAAAAGATATTGTTGATCATGATCCCTTAACCGGCATTTTTAGTCGCCAGGCCTTAGAGTCCCACGTTAAGGGATTGTTCTGTGATCGTGCCAGTGTGGCGGAATATGGCGTGTTGTTGTTAGACCTGGACCGCTTTAAAAATGTGAATGATACCTACGGCCATGATGTTGGCGATACGGTACTAAAAGTATTCGCCACGGTTATTGCCGATACGCTTAGACAAGACGACTTCTTTGCTCGTTGGGGCGGAGAAGAATTTGTCGTGATTTGTAAGAGCAACAATATTAGTGCTTTGTTCAATTTGGCGGAGAAATTAAGAGAAACCATTGCGCAAACATGCTTTTCTGAGGATCTTGATTTGAAGATAAGCGTAAGCATTGGAATGAGCTCTATGCACTCTGACGAAGACTTTGATGATGTATTTAACCGTGCGGACGAAGCGCTTTATGGAGCCAAAGCAAAAGGGCGAAATCGCGTAGAGTACAAGGTGTAGTTTGCGGAAGGTTATCTACAGCGGCGAGGCTATGAAGGTGTTTTTGCCGGTCAGTAAGGTGCAGGCTTAGCTAAAACATGTCACCGTCTTGCGGGCGGATCGTCCACACCCACAAAACGAAATACTAGAGCAACTGCCGACGCAGAGGGTATTTCTGGAGAAAAAACGAGCGTATTAGGGCGCAGCCCGCAGGCCTGCGCCCTGGTTCTCTTAAAAGGCTAATTTGGCGGAAAACTGCACCCGGGTCATACTTCCGTCCACACCAGATTCAAGTTCACGATTGGCAAAGGCCAGTTCGCCCCCCAGAGATAGGTTCGGCACTGGGCTGTGAAAAAGGTTTACGCGTAAACTATCGGTGGAATCGGTAACAGCGGTGCCCGTAAGGTCGGTATCGTTATCCACGGTGATGGCAGAATAGCTGATATTACTGCGCCATTTCTCGTTCCACAGGTGACGATACGCAAGATAGTAAGCTGTTGAATCTATAGTTTCTAAATCACCGCTGGCCGTCATAACGGCGCCATTGGCAACATTAAGACCTATATAACGACCCATACCGGAGCCGCTATTTAGCCCGAAGCGAATATCATCTTTACCAATCTTATATTTACCTGAAAGGCTTAAACCGAGAGAGCTGGTGCTACTGTCGTTGACGGTATCATTGTAGGCGAGTTGACGCGCGAGCACGGCGGCTGAGAACGCCAGGTTGTCAGAAGAATAATTATATCGACCGACAAAATCTGGCAGGGCGTTTTGATCCGTGACTATACGGGTACCGCCACCAAAGGGGGTTATCGTCGTTTCCGGGTTTTCCACGGAAAATTGGAAATTCCCTGCGGTATAGCGAACCTGAGCCTGACGTACAAAAATACCGAAATCGGTATTTCCGATAAAATCCACCGTTTCTGGCAATGCACCAACGTTCTGAAATGTGGACCAGGTTTGCCCAAACAGCCAGTTGTCGTAGGTTAAAAAGGCGTGGCGCATGCGCGGTGTATAGGAATTGGATACGCGCTCGTTACCGTTCGGTGTGGCATGAAAATCCATCTCTACGAAGGTTTTCAGCGTGTGCCCATCCAGTGATGTTGTTGTGCCAATATTGAATCGAGATTGCTTAGCGTGAATATCCATGGTGCTATTTGCACTTTCACCGCCAACGGGTGTGAGCGATGGGACATAAAAATCGCGCCCCAGATTACCGGCCGCCAACGTGCCATCACTATAAGTACTACTGATAGCGTCCAGCTTGATATAGCCTCCGAGTTTGACGGTTGTATTATCGTAGGTGCCAAGCTCAATGGCCTGGGTGCCAGTGGCGGCACACAGTGAAGCAGCGGCTAAACCTGATGTTAGTACAGCTTTCGTTATTGCTTTCATAGATCGACCCTCCTGTTATTATCTTGCAGAGAGTCAACGCTATGATGAAGTTAAGCAATTAGCGATTAGTCTATGTTCTACTAAAGTCGAATAACATTTAGCCCTTGGTCTAATTGCAGTTACACGAAGAGACAGCTTTAATAATCCTTTGGCAAGGGGTACGCCGGTAATAATCTTAGGAGCACGTAAATTCCATGTATCATTTTCATGTGGCAGATGATCACCCCCTTTTTCGCCATGCAATTTTAGAGGTCATTCAGCGCCACTATCCAGATGCGGAAATCAGCCAATCGGTTAACCTCGACAGTACTATTCATGAATTGGAAAATAACGAAGATATAGACTTGCTACTGCTGGACTTGCATATGCCAGGTAGTACCGATCTTTTTGGACTCATAATGGTGCGGGAAAAATTCCCCAGCATTCCGGTTGCCATTATTTCGGCTGTTGAAGAGGTCGGTACCATTAGCCGCGCAATGGGGCACGGGGCCTGCGGTTATATCCCTAAATCCTGTTCGCCACAGGATATTCAGCAGGCCATCCAGGTAATTTTGGGTGGCGACCTTTGGGTGCCACAAGAATTTAAAAGTAGCCTTACTCCCGTTGCTAGCGAAGAAAAGGATTTGGCTTCGAAAATCGCAACCCTTACGCCCCAGCAGTATCGCGTGTTGTCCTATATGCGTGAGGGCTGGTTGAACAAGCAAATAGGATTCGAAATGGGGGTGACAGAGGCTACGGTAAAAGCGCATATCACGGCGATTTTCCGAAAGCTAGGTATTACCAATCGCACCCAGGCAGTAATTATGATGAAGGATTTCTGAAAAACACTATCGATTGGCGGCCTAAGAAGGCATATCTGGTTTGCGATGCCGATATCTCTCCAGCAGCGCCCTCAATTTATTGGGTTTAATGGGTTTGCGTAGAAATTCATATCCGTATTCTTCAATACCCTGATTCAATGCATCATCAGGTGCTGCGGAGACCAAACACAAGGGCACCTTTCCCCATTGCTTGAGAAGTTGGTTTGCCAGCTCAATACCGTTTGGTCCGTCGCCCAACTGGTAATCCATTAAGATTACGTCGGGCGTTGGAATTTTGTGGATAAAACTCAGTGCGCTTGTGGCGTTTATCGCGGTGATCATATTACAGCCCCAGTTTTCTACCAGTGTGCCAAGGGCGCGTAGATTATTTTCATCATCATCGACATAAAAAATGACCTGTCCTTCCAGGCCGGAGCTTATGCCTTCGCTGTAGTGAACAACGGCAGACTGAGCCTTGGCTTCGCGCATGGGCACGGTAACAGAAAACAGACTGCCCTTGTGCAGAGTGGATGTAAGGTTAAGTTTGTGGCCCAGTAGCTGGGTAAAGCGCTGTGCAATCCCCAGCCCAAGACCCGCTCCCTCTATAGCGGTGTCGATGCGATAAAAATCTTCAAATATACGTAGGCGATGAGCTTCGGATATGCCGCTACCGCTGTCATGGACGCAGATTTCGATGTTATCTCCACGGCGTTTACAGCCCAATAAAATTTTTCCGCTTTGCGTGTATTTCACTGCATTGGAGAGAAAATTTTGCAGTATACGGCGCAAATATTTAGGATCGGATTCCGCCCACAGCTTGGTGTGCTGCCAGCGAAAGTGAACACTTTTTTGCGTTTGAACTCTAAATTCATTCGCTAGGGGTTCGAGAATATCGCTGATCGCAAAGGTGCGTAGTTGCGGTTTAAGCGTGCCGGTATCCAGGCGGGAAATTTCAAGAAGGTTGGAAATAATAAATTCTGCGGAATCGATGGCATTGTGCAGGTGATTTAAATTTTGCATCAATTCCATATCCAGCCCCGGTTTTTCCAATAGTGCACTGGCATAGAGGTTGGCTGCATTGAGCGGCTGTAAAATATCGTGACTAGCAATCGCCAGAAATTGGGTTTTATTGGCGCTGGAGGATTCTGCTGCAGATTTAGCTTTGATTAGCTCGGCTTCAGTCTGCTCGCGTTTTTCAATCTCTTTGCGTAGCGACTGATTAATTTTTTCGATTTGTTCGGTACGTTCGTGAACGCGTTGTTCCAAATTAAGATTGGCTTTCTCCAGTTCATTTTGCGCGTCGATAAATTCACTGATATCGTCGTAGGTGGTGACATAGCCTCCTTTGGGGAGTGGCCGCCCTTTTATTTCAATAACGCCCTGGTTGTGGTTGCGCACCACGCGATAGGGTTTTCCCGCTGTAAGATGGTGTAGCCGTGTCTGTACATGTTGTTCTACAGTGCCAGAGCCGAGCATTCCTCGCTCGGCATTAAAGCGTACCAGCTCGGACACCGGTCGCCCGACTCTTAACATACCTTCCGGATAATTAAACATTTGCTCATAGCGGCGGTTCCAGGCCACCATTTTTAAATCGGCATTAACAACGCTAATGGCCGAGGAAATACTTTCAAACGAAGCAAACAGCATGTCTTGGTTAAACTGTAGTGTGCGGGTGGTTTCTTCGAAAATATTCACCACATCGGCTACGCCTAGGCTGTCGCCACTACTCAGGCTTACTAACATGGCGCGGGTAGATGCCACGCCGATAACACCGGCCAGTGCCTGTTCTGCATGCTTTAGCAGCTCGCTGCTAACAAAAATACTGTCGTTATCCTGTTCGGTATCGAGTAGACGCCGGGTTGCAGATTCCCCCAAAAACTGGTTTAACAGTGAGGCCAAATCTTCCCGGACAATCTGCAAATTCTGAACCGTTGTATCCTGTTTTACTCGCTCGCGATTGATAAAAATATTGGCCTGAATACGGTCGGCTAGACGGTTGTTGTCGAGCCGCGAGAACCAGATTAGCGCGGCAATATTAGCCAGAATACTGAGAACAACGCCTTGGGTGTAGGCGTCTTGGAATTGAATGCCAAACAAATTTTGTGGTCGTAAAAAATCCAGGCCAAATAGGCCGTTGCTCACAATATAGGGCGAGACAAATTCCGCGTTGACCAAGAGCGGTAACATCAGCGTATAAAACCAGATAAGAGTTCCCGCAATTAAACCAGCAAAAACACCCACGGCGTTACTGCGCTGCCAGTAGAGGCCAAAAATTATGGCAGGTGCCAATTGCACCACCAGGGCGAAGGCAATTAAGCCAATTTCAGTTAGTGCAACATTTTCGGCCAGGCTATGTTGGTAAAGCCAGGCGAGGCCAATTACCCCCGCAACGGTAATGCGCCGGGTAATTTTTAATGAGCGAGAATAGTCGGGTACTGCGCCGCGGTTCTGTTGTGTGCGAATCAGCAGGGGCAAAATCACATCGTTGCTGAGCATCTGGCTTAGTGTCAGAGTGGCGACAATAATCATCGCGGTTGCCGCCGATAGGCCGCCGAGAAAGCCTAAAAGCCCCAGTGTTTTATTGTTGTGGTTTAAGGGCAGTGCGAGTACGTAGGTATCGCTGTTGACCTCTGTTCCAGCGAGAAGCTGGTTTCCGACCCAGGCAATTACGAAAATTGCGAGCGCGATTACCAGCATATAAAGAGTAAAGCCCTTGCGCGCAAAACGCAGGTGCTTGTCGCTTAGGCATTCCACAAAGGTGACTTGGAACATGCGGGGCAAGCATAAGATAGAACAAGCGGAGACCAGCGTTAGAATCCAAAACGAAGGCGTAAGCGTGGTTTCTGAAAAGACGCTATTACCGTTAGTGATGAGTTCGCTGGGCTCGAAGCCCTGAGACAGCAGTAGCGCAAATATCGCTATAGCGGCCAATGCGATGAGTTTAATAACTGATTCAAACGCGATGGCGACCATAATACCTGAGTGGTAGCTGGAAACATCCAGACGGTTGGCGCCAAATACCAGGGTAAATAAAATCATGCAGGCCGCAGCGGCGAGGGTAATATCTTCGCTGGCGAAAGGAAGGGAGTTCGCGCTGATCAGAACCGCATCCGTTACCGCTTTTAGTTGCAGTGCAATATAGGGAATTGTTGCGACCAGCACCAGCAGTGTAACCACAATAGAAATGGCCTGCCGTTTACCGTAGCGTGAGCATAAAAAGTCCGCTATGGAGTGGATATGCTCCTGCCGACAAATACTCGCGATGCGCTGCAATAGCGGAAAACCCAGGGTAAAAAGCAGGATAGGCCCGAGTAAAATTGGCAGATAATACCAACCGCTTGAGGCCGCCGTTCCGACTAATCCGAAAAAAGTCCAGGAGGTGCAGTAAACGCCGAGCGCAAGGGTGTATACCAGCGGGTGGCGAAACCAGCCGCTTTGGCTAAAACGATGGCGGTCAGCAAGGCGCGCGACCCAGAATAGCAGCGCCAGATAGCTCACCAGAGCCGTTATTAGAATTATGGGCGACACGGTGGATTTCCTTTCGAGTAGAGGCCAAGTCTACTGTGTAATCTACCGTTAAGCATAGCCGTTAGACTAAAGTCGCACAGCCTAGTGATTGAAGTCCTGTTAATCTCGCTGAGTTTCCTTTACAACCCGGAGGACATCATGGCAGATAATAATGCAGAAATAAGAAAAGCCTATTGGCAAGCGAACCTTAAGTTAATGGTTATCTTGTTAGTTATTTGGTTCACAATATCCTACCTCGCTGGCATCGTGTTTGTTGATCAACTCAATGTGATTCGCCTAGGTGGCTATAAACTTGGTTTTTGGTTTGCCCAGCAAGGTTCCATGTATGGCTTTGTAGCCATTATTTTCTTCTATTCACACCGCATGGCGGTTCTCGACCGTAAATTCGGCGTAAACGACTAAGGAGAAAATCATGGATCTACAAACACTTACTTTTATTGTTGTTGGTTTTACTTTTGCTGTTTATATCGGCATCGCATTTTGGGCGCGTGCAGGTACCACCAGTGAATTCTACGTCGCCGGCGGCGGTATTCATCCCGTTGCCAACGGTATGGCAACCGCAGCAGATTGGATGTCGGCAGCATCTTTTATTTCCATGGCTGGGTTAATCGCTTTCTTTGGTTACGGCGGTTCGGTATTCCTCATGGGCTGGACTGGTGGTTATGTTTTACTGGCCATGCTGCTGGCACCCTACCTGCGCAAATATGGCAAATTTACCGTGCCCGAGTTTATTGGCGACCGCTACTATTCCAAGGCCGCTCGCATCGTTGCGGTTGTCTGCCTGATTGTGGCCTCGGTGACCTATGTTATCGGTCAGATGAAAGGTGTCGGTGTAGCTTTCTCCCGTTTTCTTGAGGTGAGCTACGATATGGGGCTGCTGATCGGTATGGGCATCGTGTTTGTCTACGCGGTTATGGGCGGTATGAAGGGCATCACCTACACCCAGATTGCGCAATACTGTGTATTGATTTGCGCCTATACCATTCCAGCGGTCTTTATTTCCCTTCAGCTAACCGGGAACCCGCTGCCACAGTTGGGTTTGGGTAGTACGCTGGTCGGCACCGATACCTTTTTGTTGGATCGATTGGATCAGGTCGTCACCGAATTGGGCTTTGCAGAATACACCACGTCTAAACGGCTAAGTTCGCTGAATACTTTTGTTTATACCCTTTCGTTAATGATTGGTACGGCGGGTCTGCCCCATGTGATTATTCGTTTCTTCACGGTTTCTAAAGTGAGCGATGCGCGTAAATCGGCAGGTTGGGCTTTGGTGTTTATTACCATTTTGTACACTACGGCACCGGCCGTTGCGGCAATGGCGCGTTTGAATTTACACCAGACAATTGAACCTGCCAAAGGTCAAAACCTTCTTATTGAGGAGCGTCCCAACTGGTTTAAAAACTGGGAGAAAACAGGTCTGCTAGCCTATGAAGATAAAAATGGCGATGGTCGTATTACCTATAGTGCCGACAAAGAAACCAATGAAATGGTGAAAGTCGACCGCGATATTATGGTACTGGCTAACCCCGAAATCGCGCGTTTGCCCAACTGGGTTATTGCGCTGGTGGCCGCAGGTGGTTTGGCAGCAGCATTGTCTACCGCCGCAGGGTTGCTGTTGGCGATTGCCTCTGCAATTTCGCACGATCTGTTGAAGGGAGTAATAAGACCGGATATTACCGAGCAACAGGAATTGATGGCCAGCCGAATTGCCATGGCGGGAGCGATTTTGCTTGCCGGGTATCTCGGTTTTAATCCGCCAGATTTCGCTGCCGGAACCGTTGCCCTGGCCTTCGGTCTAGCCGCGTCCTCTATATTCCCGGCACTTATGATGGGGATATTCAGTAAACGTATTAACAAAGAGGGTGCGATTACCGGCATGGTGGCAGGTATCTCTGTGACTTTGCTGTACGTGTTCCAGCACAAGGGCATTATGTTTGTCGCCTCCACGGCCTACTTGGGCGATATGTCGCCCAACTGGTTCTTTGGCATTGAGCCGAATGCCTTTGGTGCTGTGGGTGCACTGGTTAACTTTGTTATTGCTTTCGGTGTTTCGCGTGTGACTGCAGAACCGCCGGAAGAAATTCAGCATTTGGTGGAGGACATTCGTATTCCTGCCGGAGCTGGTGAAGTGACTGGTCATTAACGAGAGTTATCATTAGTGTGGTACCCAAAGGCACAGGGAGTGATATGCTCCCTGTGCCTTTTTACTTTTAATATTTGTGGTTGTTACAAAGCTTGCTACGAAAACACATAACTTTTTCAAAGAAATAATAAAAAATGCTAAAACAACTAAAAAACAAACACCTTATCCTGGCAATGTTTATCGCCCCCATTCTGGCCATTATTGCTTACGTCGCTGTAGATTACCGCCTTTCTGAAACACCAACGGCAGCAGTAGCCGGTGACAGCTATAAATTGGCGGCTAAATCCAACTGTCGTTATAAAAGCGGCGTTTGTACGCTACATAATGCGGATATCAAGCTGACACTCAGCGCCGAGCGCAAATCTGCCACGGAGGTAGTGCTGTCAATTGCGGCTAATCTGCCAGTACAAAAAATACTCATTGCCGTTTATGATGGGAGCGGAGACGCGCCGCCGACGGATATGCAGCCGTTATCTGCAGATTGGACGGGTTGGACCAAAACAGTTCGCATTGAAGAGCCACAGAGCAGTAGCCTGCGATTGGTTGTAAACATTGATGGCGCGACCTATTTCGCGGAAACTTCGGCTGTTTTTGTCGATTTTGAGACTGGCTTTTCGCGGGACAATTTTTCCAACGACACCAACTAACAGCTAGGTGGATTAGTTCGATGGTCAGCGAAACCAGCGATGTACAAAGTTTTTTGGCCGGTCAGGCGTTATTTCAGCATTTAAGTGCGACGGCATTGGAGTCTGTGTGCGACGCCAGTTACACAGCATTCAGTAAATCCGGTAACACCTTGGAGTTTCCCCAGTCTTCGGGTGACGATCTGCCAGGCATGGTTATTGTCCGTTCCGGTAGCCTGGAAATTCGTGACAATAACGGCGAATTAATTGATCGCTTAAGTGAAGGCGATTTCCTTATTCCATACAGCTTGCGGGAAGTGGGCGGAGATAATTTTTGCGTAACCGTTCTGGAAGACTGTCTGTATTACGAACTTAGTGGCAACGCATTTCAATCTCTTTATAACGTCGATATCTATTTTGCCTACCTCTGCGACAGCCATTCAGTTCAGTTTAAGGCGGAAGGAGAAAGCCTGCCGCTAAGGCGTCCACAAGCCGTGCGGGAAAGTTTTCTCGATCAGCGGGTCGAAGCTTTTATGGCAAGTCCTGCAATCACGGCGGATCCGAGTATAACGATTCGTGAAGCAGCGAAATTAATGAAAGAAAACAATATTTCTTCTCTGCTGTTGATCAAAAATGGAAAACTTGAAGGCATTATCACCGACAGGGATCTGCGTACCCGTGTTCTGGCAGAAGGCGTTGCCGATAGTAGGGCCGTAGCCAGTGTTATGACAGCGGAGCCTTTTAGCATTCAGAAGGATGCTGTCTTACATCAGGCACAGTTAAAAATGATGTCGTCGAATATCCATCATTTACCCGTTGTTGATGGCGCAATACCGGTCGGCCTGATTGGCTTAAGCGATATTGTACGGGCCAATAATATTGAGCCTGTTTCATTAACGGGTTCGATAAAACACGCGAATTCCGTTGCCGTACTGCGCGAAATTTCTAAACAGTTTCCAGAGCTTGTAGCCACGTTGGTGGAGCGCGATACGCGAGCGGTGGATGTTGGCGAAATTATTACATCACTGACAGACGGAATCACAAAACGACTAATTCAGTTAGCACAGCTTAAATTCGGTCAGGCGCCGGGAAATTTTTCCTGGTTGGCTTTTGGCTCCCAAGCGCGGCAAGAACAGGTATTGGGTTCCGATCAGGATAATGCCTTAATTATAGAAAATGGATTGTTATCGGAACACGCTGATTTTTTTAGAAATTTAGCCGAATTCGTTAACGAAGGTTTGGATCAGTGCGGAGTAAAACGCTGTCCGGGCGATATTATGGCGAGCAATAGTAAGTGGCGAATGGAACTGAATGACTGGAAAACCTGTTTCGCCAACTGGATCGAGCAGCCCTCACCGAAAGCGCTGATGCACGCGAGCATATTTTTTGATATGCGCAGTATTACGGGGGCGCCAGAGCTTGCACAGGCGTTGCGGGAAAGTGTGCTGGAAAAGGCCAGGAAAAATACTATTTTCTTGGCACTTATGTGCAACAATTCCCTGGAAAATTCGCCTCCCTTAGGATTTTTTAAAACGTTTGTGCTGGAAAAAGATGGTGATCATAAAAGTGAGCTGGATCTAAAAAAACGCGGCACCATTCCTATTGTAGATATTGCGCGTAATTATAGTTTGAGCGCAGGGCTGCAAGAGGTTACGACGGTAGAGCGACTCAAAGCCATAGATGCATCGGGGTTAATGTCAAATGCGCTGGCCAGTAGTCTGATTGATGCGCTTGAATTTATTGCCGGTATTCGGTTGGAGTCCCAGGGTAATCAATATCGCAGTGGCAATACGGTCGACAATTACCTTGATCCACGCTCACTTTCTCCCTTGATGCGCCATCAACTAAAAGATGCTTTTCATCTTGTTCGCAAAGCGCAGGCAGCGATGAAAGCGAGGTTTGGCGGTGGTGTTCTATAAGTTGAGTTACCGTTACAGGTGCCGCAAAAATAGGGGCAAGGCACGTGGAACGGTAATGGAAGATCTCTATCAACAACCTCCATTTTCCGGGTCGCAAATGTTTCGCGATACACGTTTTTTAGTTGTGGACTGCGAAATGAGCGGTTTAGATGTAAAGATGAGCCACCTGCTCAGTATTGGTTGGGTGGCCATAGAAAACGGCCGTATCGTTAATTCCAGTGCAAAACATCTACTTATCCACACCGAAAAAAGTGCGGGTGAAAGCACCAAGATCCATGGTTTGCACGATAGGAATATAGCCGGAGCAAAAAGTGTTGCCGCTGTTTTAATGCTGTTAATGAAGCAAGCAAAGGCCTCTATCCTGGTTTTTCATCACGCTCCTCTTGATGTAAAATTTTTACAAAAGGCCACGCAGGGGGTGTTTCGTTGTCCGTTAGTTTTTACAGCCCTGGATACCATGCAGATCGAGAAACGGCGATTACAGATTCAAGGGAAAAATGACAGTTTACGCCTAGGTGAGACTCGGAAGCGCTATGGGTTGCCCGCGGTAACACAACATAATGCCCTGGCGGACGCCGTGGCGACGGCGGAATTATTACTAGCCCAAGTTAACTATATTTCTAATATGGAAACGTTGAAGTTGGCTCACCTTCCTTTACTGGCAATCTAGGGAGCCTCCGATCAAGGCTAGAAATTTTCTACGCGAGCCCAAAAGGTTCATTGGCAAGGCGCTAGCTATCGCGAAGTATAAAGCGGTAGCTGGGCGCCGTTGTTTTTCTGATTTCTTACCGGGGAAAGCCATAGCCTGGTAAATGTTTCCGGGTTATGGCGGGTGTTGTTTGACGGGCTATGAAATTTCCGCGTTGTGATAAACCTCTTGTACATCATCACAGTCGTTGAGCAAATCGAGAAACTTCTCCAGTTGCTCGGCGTCTTCGCCTGCTAATTCTGTATAGGTCTGTGGTACGAACGTAATTTCCTCCACCTCAAAGTTAACCTCTTCAAAGGCTTTGGACAGTGCGGTTTTGGTCTTGAAGAATTCAGTTTGTGGGGCGATGACGGTAATAATGCCGCCATCGTTTTCAATGTCGGCGACATCCACGTCTTCGTCCATTAGTGCTTCCAGTACAGCTTCTTCATCGTCGTGTTTAAAAGCGAAAATGGCGCGATGGTCAAACATGTGCGCTACGGCGCCCTGAGCCCCTAACTTGGCCTTGCCTTTGTTAAAGCATGTGCGAACTTCGCCAAAGGTACGGTTATTGTTGTCGGTCAGGCAGTCGACAATCACCATGCAGTTACCGGGACCGAAGCCCTCAAAACGAACCGTTACGAAATCTTCTCCACCACCGCCTCGAGCCTTATCCAGCGCCTTGTCAATAATATGGCCGGGCACCTGTTCCTTTTTGGCTTTTTCGATTAAGCGCCTAAGGCTGAGGTTGCTGTCGGTTTCGGCACCACCATTTTTGGCGCACACGTAAATTTCCTTGCCGTAGCGAGAGTACAGTTTGGTTTTTAAGGCCCCGGTTTTGGCCATGGAGGCCTTGCGATTTTCGTAGGTTCTACCCATAGTCTGGCTCGTCTAGTATTGAAATACCGCGATTATGACGCTAAATGTGGCCTGAGTTAAGGACTTAAGTTGGCTTTATGGCTGAAGTTTGAGCTTAACGGCCTGAGACTTACAGAGACGCGCAGGTGCGCGATGCTAATAGCGTTACGGGCGTTATCGTCGAGAGTTAAGGTAATCAGCGGGAGCCAAATCTCTTTCGGTACGACAGGCTTTTAATTGTTGATAAGGGTTCCCTTGTGGTGCTTTTGAGTGAGTTGTCGCCCGCTTTGGTGCTTTTTTGCTGATGGGGAATGCCCTGCTCTTGATTCGCCTGCCGAACTTTTTCCGTATTCAGCACAGAATCTAGTCAGAAGTGACAAATAGAGGGGATAAACATCGATACACCTGCCCTTCCAAGGAGTGTTGGACGCCGAACAAGGTGGTTTGATTGGTAATAACGCTGGGGAAGGCGAGTTGGCCCGAAACTTGACTGATAAATAGCGAACTTGTTTGTTTCTTCTGGACGTCTATCTCGTTCCGCCCGTGGCTAGTCCGCCGGGCGTCAGCCAAGTCAATTTAAGCGGCCATTTTATGGCCGCTCTTTTTTTAAGCCGCCAATAGTTTTCCTGCTGCAGCGCGAATACGCGTATTAATTTTATTATCCAGCGTGGGGTAAGGTTTCGTTGCGATCAGGCCGGTATTCAGAATACTACGGACATCGGCCCCAATCACTTTTGCCGTGTCATTTAATTCGCGAACACTGGAATAGCTCCAGCGTGCGAACA